>JAUIHG010000305.1 GCA_030432405.1 Bacteroidia bacterium
TCAGACGGCTTTCCGGGTACCTGGTGGTGGACCTTCGAAGACGGTACACCCGCTGCCTCGGACCAACGCAACCCGGTGGTCAGCTTTCCCGGTCCAGGTACCTATGCGGTGACCCTCACGGTGTACAACGGTGTGGGCACCAATACGGTGTCCAGCAGCATCACGGTGGGCAGTCCGCTGGACCTTAACCTGGTTTCCTCGGCATCCACCACCGGCAGCGACGGCAGCGTGGGCGTGGATGCGGTGACCGGTGGGGTATCCCCCTTCACCTACTTGTGGGACGATCCTGGTTCCAGCACATCCTCCACGGTGGATGGGCTTTCGGCCGGGCTGTACACGGTCACAGTTACCGACGCCAACGGTTGCAGCATCAGCGATACGGTCCGCGTCAGCGGCATCGTGGGCCTTGGCGGACCGGAGTTGCCGCAACCGCAGTGGGGCCTGAGTCCCTTTACGGAGCAGAGCAGCGTGGTGGTTCCCGCGGGGATCAGCCTGGACTGGGAAGCCCTTGATGCATTGGGCCGCAGGGTGGCCGCCGGCCGTTGGAATGCCGGATCCCACACCTTTGGTGAAACCTGGACGCCGGGTCTGTACCACATGCACTGGACACGGACCAGCGGAGCGGCAGCAGGCACGGGCGGAGTGCACAAACTCATCAAGCAGGAACACTGATGCAACCCGGGCGCATCCCAACGGCATCCACCGCTCAAGCCAGGGCGAATCGGCAGCGCGGCAAGCCACTTGTGCTGGCCATGCGGCTGGCCTTTGGCCTGGCGGGCAAACTGTTGGGTAGCGTGCTGTTGGGCATGCTCCTGCTGCAAGGGCAAGTGCTTCGCGCGCAGCGCAACCTGGATTTCAAGGGTTTTTTGCCCTATGCCCAGCGCCTGAGCGATGTGTGGGGTTTTGAAGCCGGGGACGGCACCGAATATGCCCTGGTGGGCGTGTTTGACGGGCTTTCCATCGTGAGCCTGGCCGACCCGGAAAACCCCACAGAGGTCCAGTTCATCCCCGGACCGGAGTCCATCTGGCGGGACATCAAAACCTGGCAGCAACGCGCCTATGTGGTCAACGAGACCGGCGGTGGTATGTTGATCGTGGATTTGCGCGACCTGCCCGGCAGTGTGGATACCGTGGGCTATACCGGTGACGGCTTGAGCACGGCCCACAACATTTTCATCGACGAGGCGGGCAAGGCCTTTCTGTTTGGCGCCAACCTCGACAATGGCGGCGCCACCATCCTCGATCTGGCGCCCGATCCGGATGCACCCGAGCCTTATGGCGCGTACCGCGAACGCTACATCCACGACGGCTATGTCCGCGGCGATACGCTGTGGGGCGCAGAAATCTTCAACGGCACCTTCAGTGTGGTGGACGTTTCCCAGCCGGATACCGCACTAGTCCTGGCCGATCAAAGCACCCCCACCGGCCTGACCCACGCCACCTGGCTGTCCGACGACGGAGCCACCCTGATTGCGGTGGAGGAAACCGGCGCAGGCAAGGTGTCCGCCTATAATGTCACGGACCTCAGCGACATCAATCTGGAGTCGATCTACCGCTCCAATTGGGTGGACTCGGTCATTCCCCACAACAGCTTTTACCGCGGGGATTGGGTGGTCAACAGCGTCTACTACGATGGGGTGACCATCATTGACGCCGCAAGGCCTTCCAACCTGGTCGAAACCGGCCGTTACGATACCTCGCCCCTGCCGCCGGCCAGTGGGTTTGGTGGTTGCTGGGGCGTCTATCCCTATTTCTCCTCTGGCCTGATCGCGGCCACGGACATTGAGGAAGGCCTGTTTATCCTCGAACCCGAGTACCACCGCGCCGCCTATCTGGAAGGCACTGTGCGCGACCAGGACGGCGCGCCACGGCTGTTTGCGGAAGTGGATCTGCCCGGCCACCGAGCCCGACCCTTCATAACGGATTTCACGGGCACCTATGCCACAGGCATGCTCGTGGCCCGCGTACGGGCCAGCGGCTGCGCCACCGGCTTTTTCCCCGTAGAGCTCAGGGCCGGACAGGTCACGGTCCTGGATCCTGTGCTGAGTTGCAGCACTTCGGCCGTAGGCCAGGTACACGAAGCAGCTCCCGAGATTGCGTGGTATCCGGTGCCCTGGCTGGCTTCCAAGGCACAGCCGGCCACCTTGCGTTGGGACCTCGGGGCGGCATGGCAGGCGGGCGCTACAGCCGCATTGATCGACGCCCGGGGCCAGGTGCTCTGGGATGCTCCTTTGCTTTCGCCGGCAGGCGAAATGCCCGTCGGTGTCCGGACACAGCCCGGATTCCACCTCCTTCAGGTGCGCAGCGGCAAGCTGGTCCGCCGCCTGAAGGGCTTGAGCGTACGCGCCCCCTAGCAGGCCTTCATGGTGCCGGGCCAAGGCCCGGCGAACCCCGCTCAACCCGTTGATCATCAACGCCTTGAGCCCTTAGGGAAGCCCTCCAAACCGCCCGCCAACCGGGCCTATTGTTTGGGGGGTCGAATCCCTATATTTGCCCTTCCGTTTGAAAACCGTTTTCGTGCGTATTGATCGCACGGAAAATCACCCCACCAACCCATGCAGGGAAAAGGTCTCATCACCACTGTATTTGTGCTGCTCGTGCTGGCATGCGTCTACCAGTTGTCCTTCACCTGGGCAGCCAAGCGCGTGGAAGCCAAGGCGGCCAATCACGCCGAAGAGGTGGTCGCCGGCCTCTCTTCGGACCTGAGTTTCAGCCAGATTGAACAACGCCGCATTGCGGCCGAACAGGAATACCTCGAAGCCCGTTCCGACAAAAAGGCCCTCCTCTGGTACACCTACCAGGATTGCA
>JAUIHG010000306.1 GCA_030432405.1 Bacteroidia bacterium
TGTTATGCGTGCAAGAATTGCGTATGTTTTCCCTGAAGCCGCTAGGTTAAGTGTACAGTTTACACGAACTTTAAGTTGGCTTAACATTGGTATTGGTCGCCATATGTTTCAGGCTGATCCGCAATGCGAGCCCTGATGGGATGCCGTTTGCAAGCAGCATTCCGCTTCGTTCCGCTGAACCCTCCAGATCCCATACAGCTCATGAGAACGACATCGACTCCCAACAATGCCCTTCGGGCGAAAGCCCAAAAGTTCCTGATGGCCCTTGGCACCGGAGTGTTGCTTTCGCTTGCCCAGAATGGAGTGGCCCAAAACGCCGTGGTAGGCACTGGCTTCAGCAGCGGCTGGGGTGGAGGTTCATGTCCAACTGGCAATAGCAACTTCAGCTTTTTGGGCAGTAGTGCAGGTAATTCCTACATTCTGGAAACGAGCGCCAACGGCACTTCCAACCAGTTTTTTCGCATGGGCGTGGATTGGGGTGGAACCACCGGGCAATACACGATCAACCCAGGTTCGGACACTCAGGTTTTTCCCAATACGGAGTACACTCTTAATAGCTCTTGCACTGTCAGTGGTGCGATGTATTTCAACGTTTCAAGCACGTCTGACCGCTACGTCTTCAAGACCGCCAACGCGGGTTCCAGCCCTTCGCACAACCTGATCGTCTTTCAGGTGGAAGGGTCGGTGGAAAGCATCAGCAGCGTGGCTCAATCGCCGGGAGTTGGCGTGGTGCCTTCCTGCACCGACGTCATGGTGACCGCCTCACCGAGTGCAGCCTTTTCGACGGGGCAAGGGGTCTACTTGCGCTACACCGATGATGGCTATGCCACATCGACGGTGGTGGAAATGAGTCTGTCGGGTTCGGATTACGTGGCCACAATACCTGCCACCACCAACACGGCAAGTGCAAGCATCAGTTACTATGTGTTCACTTCAGGTGATGGTTTGACCATTGACCCTGCCGATGCGGATTGGTACACCATCAACCTGAACAACAACGGTGGATTAAACTACAGCTATACCGTGGGCAGCCAAATTGCCACCGCTGCCGATGGCAACTGGAATACCGGCGCTACCTGGTGTTCGGGTTCCGTTCCGGCTTCGAGTGCCAGTCCTACCATACAGCACGATGTGTTGTTGGACATCAATACGGCTGTAACGGACCTCACCATCGAAGCGGGCCATACCCTGACAGGAGGCAACCAGGTCCTAACCGTGAACAGCGGGGGTACGGTGCTGGTCAACGGGACGCTTGCCGGCAGCGGCACGGACCTTCGCCTGGCCAATGGTGCGGTGCTTGACCTCAACGACAACAATACCACGCTTGGCATCGTCCAGGAAGCGGGCAGCGGCAACAGTGGTACTGTTGATTTGGGCAGCGGCACCCTCACTTTGGACGGGGTGGATTTTGGAACGGTGTTCCAAAATTCCATTACCGGCACCGGTGGCTTAACGCTCAATGGTGGGGGTACCACCAGCCTCAACCTGTTTGGCACGCAGGATTTTTCTGGTGCACTGAACATCAGCGGTGGCAGCCTCTACACGTCAGTTGCCCTGTCCACTACCACCATTGGAATGACGGGCGGACGTCTGGAAACAACGACAGACAATGCTATAGCTGATGCAGCCAGCATCACCCTGGATGGGGGCATCCTGGACCTGCAAACGGACCGCGTGGCCAGCATCACTGGTACCGCCGGTACCCTGGAGTTGGACGCGGGTGAAACGCTCACCGTGGATGCGCTGACCCTCGATGGCGCCAGCCTTTCCGCCGCCAGTGGTTCGGTGCTGGTCCTGGAAGCGGGCACACACACTTTGGGCAATGGCACCATCAATACGGTGGACCACCTGATCCTGGAAAGCGGGGCCACCCTTGAATTCTTAAACAACGCGGGCCTGACCGTTAACGGTACCCTCGAATTGCGCGGTGGTAGCGTGGACCTTTTGGCCTCGGCCATTCCGGGCTACATCGTGTATGGCGCTGGTGCTGAAGTGTATTACAACGCAGGCAGTACGGTTTCGCCGGCCGATGAATGGGACGCCGGACTCAGCCCCGACGCCATCCGCATCGGCAACGGCACTACCCTGAACCTGGACGAAGCCGGCTTGGCGACCATGGACCTGACTGTTGAGGCAGGCGGGACCCTGGACCAGAACGGCTTTGACCTGACCTTCGCCGGAGGCGGAACCCTGACCAACAATGGGACCTGGACGGCGGGCACCAATACGGTGGTCTTCCATGGCGGCAATACCGTTGCCGGTAGCGCAACCACGACCTTCTACAACGTGGACCTCGACGGCGGGGGCGTGGACTTTGGCACCAACAGCCAGGTGGACAACAACCTGCGCATTCTGGCCGGTGGCTTTGTGAACAGCAACCGCCCGACCTACAACAGCAATGCGACGCTGGTTTACGAGACGGGCGGCAACTACGGCATCAATGCCGGGTCGGCCGAATGGGCACTCGGTACCAACACCAACAATCCGCCCAATGTGGAGGTGCGGACTTCCAACTTGCAGGTGGACGCCACCAGTGGCCAGGGCCTCCGTTGCGGCGCCTTTGGCACCACTTCTACTGGAAGTTTTGAAGTACAACCGCCGGACAATGCGGGGGCTTCGCCGAAACCGGCGCCCTTCTTCCTGCTGCGCGTGGACAACGACATGGTCCTGGACGGCACGGGTAGCTTCAACGTGCTCAATGGGGATGGCAACGACCTCAAAGGCTCGGCCACCGAGGGCTATTACGACGTTTTTGTCCAGGGCGACCTGGACATTGCCAGCGGGTTCACGAT
>JAUIHG010000307.1 GCA_030432405.1 Bacteroidia bacterium
CCGGACATCCGGCTTGAACCCGGCATGAGCGTCATCGTGCTGGGCAGCCGCGAGCAATTGAAGGCCTTCCGGGATTATGTGGTCAACGAAGTTTAATGCGGCATTTTACGTTTAGTTTTTGCCTTTGCCTGGTGGTCATGCTGGGCGGGGTGGCTTCTGCCCAGGATGCTGGAACGGACGTTCCAGAAGCCGATGGGCTCGGTGGCATCGACTGGGGGCAGTACCAAATGGTGCGGCCCAGCGGTCCCATCCCTGACGAATTCCTCGAAGCGGCCAGTGCGGCCTACGACCGGGACCGCGAGCGGATCACACGGGATGATTCGCGCATTGCGCGAAAAGCGAAAAAAGACTTCTTCCTGGAGTCCAATTTTGTGATCAACCAGATGCTGCACAGCGGCAAGGTGCTTTTTGGGGACCCCATGAGCCGATACTGCAACGACGTGGCCGATCAGGTGCTGGGGCATGATCCCGCGTTGCGCGAAGGCCTGCGTTTTTACACCGTGCGCAGCGGAGCGGTCAATGCCTTTGCCACCGACCGCGGTTCGATTTTTGTGACCCTGGGCCTGCTGGCCCGCCTGGAAAACGAGGCGCAGTTGGCGTTCATTTTGGCCCACGAAGCCGCACACGTGCAGGAGAACCACACCGTGCGCCTGGCCATCGAAAGCGCCAAATTGGAGCGCTTGCGGGATGTGGAAACACAGCTGCTCGAGGGCAGCCGCTATTCCCAGGGCCAGGAGTCCGAAGCAGATGCGCTGGGCTATGCTTGTATGGAGGCTTCGCCGTATCCCGCATCCGCGGCGGTGGGTGCCCTGGCCATTCTGGAACGGGAGTTCCGGCCCTTTGCATCGGATGCCGTGCTCGATCCGGCCGCCTTTACGGCCTGGCCCCTGGAGGCCCCGGAGGTGGAGCGCGATTCGGCCTGGGTGGATTTGGACATGGACAGCATCGGGCCCTGGCTGGCCGGCATGCTGGACCGCTATGGCATGGCCGAGTTTGGCCGGCAGGGCGACTCGGTGCGCTATCCCAGCCACCCGGCCCTGGAGGACCGCATGGAGGCAGTGCTGGACCTGAAGGAGCCCGATGCAGCCGACGCCGTTTCCGAAGCTGCCCTGCACCCCTTGGGCAGGGCGCGCTTTGAAGGCGTTCGCCGGATGGCCCGGCACGAAATGCTGCGGCAGTACCTGCTGGATGGCGCCTATGAACAGGCGCTCTACACCGCGGTGGCCCTGCTGGTGGAGGATCCGGACAGCCGCTATGCGCTCGAAGGCCGTGCCCGGGCCCTGGCCGGTTTGGTGGTCTATGCCGACGAAGAAGTGGACCGGGACTGGACGCCGGACCCGCGCTCGGAGCAGGTGTTTGCCGAATTCGGTGCCTGGTCCGATCAATTGTACCGGCGGGAGTGGCTGGCCACCGGTTGGGAGACGCTGCGCCGTTGGGCGGATGAACACCCGGAGCTGCCCATGCTGGGTGTGCTGCGGGATACGGTCGCCAACCGCCTGGCCGCGCGCATCCACACGGATTTTGACGCCTTTCCCAAGGAGCCATTTGATCGCCTGGATTCCGCACGGATGCGCCGTTTTCCTTACCGTTCCTGGCGTTCGGCCATGCCCCTGGTGGTGGAATGGCAGGAGGATGCCGAGGTGGTGGCGCTGCTGGCTGCGGCCAAGTCTCGGCGGGAGAACGCACCAGCCCGCAGCGCCAAACCGGCCAAGCGCAAGCGGAAAGCCGATCCGGAGCGCATCCTGGTGCTGGATCCCGGCTATTTCCGCGTCAACGAGACCAGCCGCCAGCCCATCGACTACCTGGGGGCCGAGGGGAAGGAGGCCCGCTACAACCGCTACCTGGAGGCCAACTTGAAGCGCCTCGGCAAGGAGCCTGTGGCTTTCAATCCCCTGATGCTGGAAGCCTCGGAAACGGCGCGTTTTGCCGACCTGATCGTCCTGCGTTCCGCCTTCGGCGAAGCCTTTGAACACGAAGGGTGGCTCCCACCCGTTGATGAACGCGCGCTGCAGGAACTGACCGAGCGCCACGGCACCCAGCAGGTGTTGTGGCCCTTTACCCTGAGCGCCAAGGACCACCCGCGCCTGAGCCCGGGCTTTGCCACCATGGGCTCCATTATGCTGATGCCGCTTGCACCTTACTTTGTCTACAGCGCTATCGCCAAGGACAAACACACCTTCCTGGTCTACATCCTCATGGACCTGGACGATGGTGTGGCGATGCGGGAATCCTCCCACTACATGCACTTTGGCGACAGCCGCGGCGTCACCCAATCCGGCATGTATTACTGTTTGACCAAGCTGCTGCGTCCATGATTCCGCGTTTCCGACTGCCTGAAAAACGGCGCTTTTTGGCCGCTGTGGCCTTTTGCCTGTCCATGTTGGCCAGCGTGCCCGGGCAGGCCCAGAACCCGGGCTATGTGGGCAGGCACACCTTTGTCGCCTTCGGCACATCCTTGCCCGGTTTGTATCCCATCATCCACGACGGCGGATTTCCGGTGCACGCCACGGCCACCCTGGGCGTTGCCCTGAGCACCAAATGGAGCCTGGGGGCCGAATACGAACGCTTGTCCCGGCAGACCGTGTACAGCGGCGGTGGACCGGCCAGGATTTACACCAACGGCTCGGTTTCGGAGTACTGGGGGCATCAGCTGTCTCTTCAGGCCCGCAAGTGGAGCTTCAACAAGCACGGCTCCATCGCGCCGATGGGCCGCTACATCGGTTTCCGGATCGGTGCCATCGTGGTGAATGCGGAAACCACTTTCCCCATCCCACCCCCCCCGGACACCT
>JAUIHG010000308.1 GCA_030432405.1 Bacteroidia bacterium
TCAAAGAGGTTGTAGTCCTTGCTGATGCCGATGAAGCGCTCGATGTGCGCCGGCTCGATGGTCTGCCCCTCCTCCAGGTTGAGGTAGAGCTTTTCCAGGGCCCCGTTGACCCGGCTAAGGTCGGCGCCCAGATAAGCTTGCAGCAATTGGGCCGCCTTCGGCGAAACCCCATAAGGCGTGGTGGCCACTTGCTGTTGCACCCATTCGGCCACCTGGTGCTCCTTGATGCGCTTGGCCTCCAGGACCGCACCCGTCTTGGCGATGGCCTTGTAGAGCTTCCGGTTGGCCGGCAGCTTCTTGTACTTGTGGGCCAGGACCAGCACCGTGCTGGGCACCGGCTTCTGGGCGTAGGGCAAGAGCTTCTCGATGTCCCGCAGCTGCTGGGCTTCCCGCACAACCACCACCTGCCGCGGCGCCATCATGGGCGCACGCAGGGCCGTATCGATGATGGTGCCCGCATCGGCATCCCGGCCGTAAAAGGTCGTGAAGTTGAAGCCCTTCTCCGCCTCGGACAGCAAACCCGCTTCGAGCAGCGCCGTAGCCTGGTCGATGAAATGCACCTCCTCCCCGTGCAGCAGGTACAGCGGTGCGGGTGTACCGCCTTTGATGTCCTTTTGGAGTTGCGCGAGGGTGATCGAAGCCATGATCCAGTGCCCCGGGCCATCCGGTCCCTTTGGGCGAAGGGCTAAGATCGCGCTTCCCGCCTATTGGCCCGCAGCAGCATCCCACCAATTCGGCCGATGTGCAAAACCCGCGGTGCCCAGTCCTAAAACTTCAGGTGCTTGACCGTGTGCCCGTTGTTGAGCAGCTGCTTGAGCGAGTCGATGCCGATGCGCAGGTGCATGTCTGCATACTCGGCGGTCACGCGTTTGTCGCTTTCGATGGTCTTCACCCCTTCCGGGATCATGGGCTGATCGGAGACCAGCAGCAGCGCCCCAGCCGGAATCTTGTTGGCAAAAGCCGCCGTGAAAATCGTGGCCGTCTCCATGTCGATGGCCATGGCCCGCATGCGCTTCAAACGCTTTTTGAACGCCGCATCGTGCTCCCACACCCGCCGGTTGGTGGTGTAGACGGTGCCCGTCCAATAATCGCGGTTGTGGTCCCGGATGGTGGTGGAGATCGCCTTTTGCAAGGCGAAGGCCGGCAGTGCCGGCACCTCGGGCAGCAGGTAGTCGTTGGAGGTGCCTTCGCCGCGGATAGCGGCGATGGGCAGGATCAGGTCCCCGATGGCGTTTTTCTTCTTCAACCCGCCGCACTTGCCCAAAAAGAGCACGGCCTTGGGCTTGGCGGCCGTGAGCAGATCGATCAGCGTGGCCGCGTTCGGACTGCCCATCCCGAAATTGATGATCGTGATGCCGCCCGCCGTGGCATTCGGCATGGCTTTATCTTGGCCCATCACCGGCACATCGTGCCATTCCGCAAACGCGTCGACATAGGCCTGGAAATTGACCACGAGGTAGTACTCGCCGGCATCTTCCGGGGCGATGCCCGTATAGCGCGGCAGCCAATTGTCGACGATTTCCGGTTTGGTCTTCATGGGCTTGTCGGTTCGTGATGCGCCTTCCTTAAACGGGATGATGCAGCACATCTACCCTACGCGAAGGCGGCCGACAAGTTAACCAGACCCCGGATAGCCTTCCACACCCACCGCGCTACCCACTTCCATCCCCGTGTCTGTTGTTCAACCCTACCCCCTGCCCCAACACCCCTTGCGCCTCGAAAAACGAAAGGGAAGCATCTACGTGCAGGACCCGGTACGCCGCAAGTGGATCCTCATGCAGCCTGAAGAATGGGTGCGGCAATTGTTGATCCAGCACCTGCTTATAGACCAGGGATACCCCTTGAACCGCATCTCCGCAGAAGTTGGTGTTCGCCTGCACGGCGAAATCCGCCGCGCCGACCTGGTCATCTACGACCGCGACTTCAAGCCCTGGATGGTGGTGGAATGCAAGGCCCCGGAGGTGCACCTGACCCAGGAGGTGGTGGACCAAGTGGGCCGATACAACCTGCAACTGAACGCCCCCTGGCTGTGCCTGTGCAATGGGGAGCGCCTGGTGCTGGTGCGCATGGCCGCAGATGGGCAGCACGATGCCGGTCATGCGGCTTTTCCCGCCTACGGCGAATGATCCAAGCAAAAGTCCAGCATCAGTGGAGCATCAACAAGGCCAAAGCGCAACCAAACGCGATGGCCTCAAAGCACACCCGGCCCCAGTGCCAGCGGCCCCAGCGTCGCAGTTCGCCCGGCAGGGCGTCATCCGAAAGGCTGCGTTCGGCAAAACTCCGGTTGGCGCGCTTGAAATAGATGAAGTAGGTCGAAAAGAAGACCAATGTGGACAGCCCCATGGCCATGAGCAGTATCGGCTGACCCGATTGCTGGAGGAACAGGTACACGACCGTGGCGAGCGGCAGCAGCGTGGCCGCGATGGTCAAGGGCGCATAGAACCGGTACAAGGATTGGTGGTGTTGCTGGTGCAACCTGAAAAAGGCGTCCGGCTGCATGGTCTTCCAAAAGGGCACCAACAGCACGGCTTCGGTGAGCTGTGCGCCCAGGAACACACCCAAAATGCCAGAAGACAAGACCAGAAGTACGGTATCCACGGAGGTTTGAAGGTTGGTGTCCAGCAAAGAACCCTCCATCAAACCCAGCGTTCATGTACATAGGTAAAGGAATTCAGGCCTGCTTCAACCTCCTTCGAATCCTGCTCAATTGCGTTGGCGAAATGCCCAGGTACGAGGCCACATGGTATTGCGGCACCTGTGCTTCCAACCCAGGAAAG
>JAUIHG010000309.1 GCA_030432405.1 Bacteroidia bacterium
AACTGCGTATGGAACGGCCCGGCTTCCAGGGAAACCGGACCGTCCACGGATTACGCACCTAACAAAACGAAGGTTCAGGGAATCGGGTTCCCCAATGCAGTTGTCCTACAGCATGGTGGTCGGACAGACGTAGTCTGTCTTGGCCAGCTGGGTTTCGGAAAGGGCATCAAAGCCGCCTTCGATATTGACCAGGTTTTCAAATCCGCGCGCACGCAGGATCGAGGCCGTGGTCATGGAACGGTAGCCGCTTTTGCAATGCAAGAAGAAGCGGTCCTTCGGCGAAAGCTCGGCCATATGCTCGTTGATGTAGTCGAGCGGGAAATTGTCGAAGCCGACGATGTGCTGGGAATCGTATTCGCTTTTGCGGCGCACGTCCAGCATGCGGCCTTCGCCTTTCAGGCGGTCGAAATCCCGGGCCAATTCCTCGGCGCTGATGGCCTCAATGCGGTCCAGCTCCTTGCCGGCAGCCTTCCAGGCTTCGGCGCCTCCCTTGAGGTATCCGAGGGTATTGTCGTAGCCCACGCGCGCCAGGCGCAGGACCGCTTCGTCTTCCTTGCCCGGTTCGGCCACCACCAGGATGGGCTGCTGGAGGTCGGGCACCAGAGTACCCACCCAGGGGGCGAAGTTGCCGTCCAGGCCGATGTTGATGGCCCCGGGCACAAAGCCTTTGCCGAAATCGGTTTCGTTGCGGGTATCCAG
Source organism: Bacteroidia bacterium (assembly GCA_030432405.1). GTDB lineage: Bacteria > Bacteroidota > Bacteroidia > Chitinophagales > BACL12 > WGOA01. Next base: position 700 of record JAUIHG010000309.1, read on the forward strand.
GATGAGGGCTTCCGTGGCTTCGGCAGCGGTTTCAAACGCCTCCGGCGAAAGCGCCTGGGTGCCTTTTTCCATCACCGTGTCGATGGCCTCGTAGCCCATCTTGTTCATCACGGCGTTTTTGGGGAAATACTGGGGTGGCGGCATCAGCCCGTTGGTGACTTCCTTGATGAACTCGTCGCGGGACATGTCGGCGCGCAAGGCATAATTGTTGGCCTTCTGGTGGCCGAGCGTGGCCGTGGTTTCTTCGCTCATCATCTTGCCACAGGCGGAGCCGGCACCGTGTCCGGGATAGACCATCACGTCGTCGGCCAGGGGCATGATCTTGTTGCGCAGGCTGTCGAAAAGCCATCCGGCCAGGTCCTTTTCGGTGATCTCGCCGGCCTTCTGGGCCAGGTCGGGACGGCCCACATCCCCGATGAACAGGGTATCGCCGGTAAAAATGCCGTTGTCCTTGCCGTTTTCGTCGCGCAGCAGGAAGGTCGAAGACTCCATGGTATGGCCCGGCGTGTGCAGGACGACGATCTCCACCTTGCCCACCTTGAGGACTTCGCCGTCCTCGGCCACGTGGGCTTCGAAATTCGGCTTGGCCGTGGGGCCGTAGACAATGGTGGCTCCGGTTTTGCGGGCAAGATCGATGTGGCCGGAAACGAAGTCCGCGTGAAAGTGGGTCTCCAGGACGTACTTGATGGTGGCACCGTCCTTTTCAGCCCGTTCGATGTAGGGTGCGGTTTCACGAAGCGGGTCGATGATGACCGCCTCGCCTTCGCTTTCAATGTAGTATGCGGCTTCGGCCAAACAACCGGTATAGATCTGTTCTACCTTCATGGTATCGGAAGTTTTAGAGGTTGGTTTGTAGACCGGGGCATCCATTTGATTTTGGCAGCGATCCGGATTACAAAACAAAAATGGCCCGCATTCCAAGCCCTGTCAGTAACGGGCATCACATTGCAGCATAAGCTGGATTATGGGCACAAAAGGCCCTTTGCGCCACTCCACCCTCAAGGTTTGACCGTGGCAAATCCGGCGGCCTTCCATCCCAGGATGCCTGTGGACAGCTCCACGACATGCCGGAATCCGGCTTTCTGCAGCTGCGCTACCGCCTTTTTGCTGCGGTTGCCCGAACGGCAATACACGTAAACGGGCTGTTCCTTGTTCAACGCTTTTTCCGCCTTTTCGGCGAAGCCGCCTTGAAGCACATCGATGGCCACCGCTGCCTCCAATGTTTCCGAAGCCGTTTCACGGGCAGTGCGAACATCCAGCACCTGTGGGGCTTTGGTGGTGTCCAGCCGCGTTTTAAAGGCCACTGCATCAATCCGTTCAACGTGGACATTGGCCTTGGTTGCGCCGGCATCCTGTGCCTGGCAGGCCGGCATAAAAAGCGAAAAAACAGGAAGAAGGAACATCAAAGTGCGCAGACGATGCATGATTGGGAAAGTTTAAAACGCGAAACAAAATGCACCAAACGGCATCATGCATGCACGGCCGATTTGGCTGGACCGCGGCTCCGCATGGCCGCAGGGGCTGCATCGGGATGTTGGTGAAGGCCTTTTACCGCTTCGGGCACGGTGAGGTAAAAGCGGTCGGCTCCAAGGCGGTCAAAAAAACCAGCGGTCGAAAGCCTGTCCCGCACCGGACCAATCAAACCCGAAAAACGCAACTCCACACCGCTTCGGTCCAATTCATCGGCCAAATCAAAAAGAAAATGAAGAGCCGTGGAGTCCACTTCCGGCAGACTGCCGGCATCGATGACCAGGGCTTCGGCCTGCGGCCGTTTGGCCAATTGCTTGCGGATGACCTCCTGCCAGTAGGGCACATTGGCATAGAACCATTGCCCGTCGGGGCGCAACACCAACACTGCAGGATCCTCCACAGCTTCCGGAAAGCGGCCCACGTTGCGGTAAACTCCGGTTTCGGGCAGACGGCCCAGGACCGCATAGTGGGGCCTGGAAGCGCGCCAGATCAGGTCGGCCAGGGACAAGACCACTCCGGCAAGGATGCCGGACTCCACCCCAAGGGTAATGGTGGCCACGAAGGTGACCACCAGACTGAGCAGGTCGCGGCGGTCGGTATGCC
>JAUIHG010000310.1 GCA_030432405.1 Bacteroidia bacterium
AGGTCGGGGCCGGACCCCGGAGCCGCAGTACGTCGCCAAGGTAGGGATAACCGGGAATCGGGTCGGCCCAGGGCAAGAGGGCCGGTCCGCCAGCCAGCTCCACTGCGTAGACGAGCACCCCCACCCCACTGACCAGGCCCGTTGACCAGACCCACCACTGCTCAATGGCTGCCGTGCCGTAGCGGACGGCGTACGCGGGCACCAGAAAAGCCACCAGCGCCAGGTACCCGCGGGCCGCCGCCTCCAATACTGCACCTGCGTCCGCGCCCAAAAACGTCCCTTCCGTTTGCCAGGCCGACAAGAGGTTGACCCCGCAGTACGCCGCCAGGGCCGCCGCCACGACCGGTCGTTGCAGCACGGCCCGCCAAAGCTCCCGGCGAAAAACCACCAGGGCCACCAAAAACAGCCACTCCGTCAGCTGGACCCGACCGGGGAGTAGCTGTGGGAAAAGGGTCGCTGCGGCAAAAAGAGGGAGGAGGTATTTGATGGGAGGATGGGGTTGAAGCTCGCTCGCCGGCCGAAACGCGAGGAACGAGCTGGTTCCGTTCCGGGCTGCTGCGCGGTCGTCCGCCGAGCGAGCGGGAAGCACGTTGCCGGACCCACCATTCGGCGGACGAGTCAGGCCGCTACGCGGCCGCCCTGGCCGGCGAATTATGGTGCCCCAGTACCATCCCTGCGGGCACCCACAGAAAGCGCAGGTGGAGCAGGTCCATACTCATCGCGCCGATGGCGAGGACAACAAAAAAGGCCGTGAGGCAGCGGTTCAGGTCAGTGGCCGGCAGGCGGACCAGCTGGCGGCGGAAGCTTACGGCCATCCCGATGACGGCGAGCAGGCCCGGCACCCCCGCTTCTACGAGCGCGCCGAACCAGGTGGAATGCGGGATGTAGTCCGGCAGGTGGGCGGGGTAAATACCTGCGGCCTTGGCTGCCGGTAAGTATTCCGGGAACTGATCGGCCCCGACGCCCAGCCAGGGATGCTCCGCAGCTATCGCCAGCGCAGCTTTTTTGATGGCCGTATAGGAAGTTTCGAGCACCTGCCAGGCATCGCCCTGCCAGACGACCTTGCCGGAGGTAAACTCTTCCCCATCCAGGTAACTGCCGGCGAAAGCCTGCGCCGGCTGGAGCAGGTAGTGGGTCCCCAGCCAGTACACCAGTGCCACGGTCAGGATCGCCAGGGGCCGCAGCCACTTGCGGTCCTGCCACCAGTCATCGACCACCAGCAGGGCAAGGGCCAGCAGCACCACTTCCTTGGAAAAGGTAAGCAGCAAAATCGGGGCGAAGAACAGCAGCAGCCAGGGGCTCCCCTGCCCGGTGCGCCAGCGTCGCCAGGCGTAAGTAAGGGGTAAAATGCTGAGGAGCACCAGCGCCGTCGGCCCCCCGCACACCCCGGAAGCCCGGTAGACCGTCCCGAAATACGGGTAGTTTTCGTAGACCACGACCAGGCGGGTAATCACGCCGCCCAGGGCCAGTCCGTAGCCCAGGTAAGCCAGGGCACCCATGACGACGACGCCCAGCGTCCAGGCGCGCAGCAGCAGCGCCAGTCCGGCCGCTCCCTGCTCCCGGACGTAGGCAACGACCACCAGGAACAACAGCAGCAGGTACCAGCGGCCCGCCAGCTCCAGGTAGCCGCCCAGGTCGCCGGCCAGCAGCGTAGCGGCCGTGAGCAGCAACAGGTAGCCGAGCAACCAGCCCGTGAAGTGGTCCGTGCCCGGGCCCAGGTAGTCGCGAACAAGGGAAAGGAGGCGGCCGCAGGGTGATTTTACCCGTTCGCCCGGCGGACTGCCGGCAGGCAAGCTTGCGCTTGCCGTAGCTCCCCGCCAGAGGCTGGCCCCCCAGACCACCAACGCCAGCGGGCCTAAAAACAGAAAAACCAGCTCGGTGGGCTGGATTTTTGCGTTGACCACCGGCAGGTACAGCAACCGCCGCAGGGGCAACAAAAAGACGTAGGCCAGCAACAGTGGCTGGAGGAAGGGCCGGAGTTTAGCGATCAGCAAGGAGGTCAGATAATTGATGTTCCGGAGGCGAATAACGAATTACGGGACTTATGCCTGAGTCAAAGTGGTTGAAGGGTACAACGTGTGGATAATGAAATACACCGCCAGAAATTGGGGCTTTGCTAAGGTCCGGAGGTCCGCCTTTCGCAGCGAGCGGGGCTTGCCCCCTCGTTTTAGTTGTGCAAATTGTTATACACAGGGTACCATTACCTGCCGACCACCTCCCGCAGCACCGCCAGCATATCCCCGGCCAGTTTGCGGCGATCGTAGTCGCGCGCCAGCGCGACGCAGTTGGCCTGGCACTGCCGGTACAGGGCCTGATCCGTGGCCAGGCGCTGCAGTTGCCGCAGGAAATCCGCCTCGTCCTCCGGCGTGAAGCAAAGCCCCGCCCCGTAACGCTCAATGATGGCCTGGCTCTCCCCCTCCACGCCGAGCAGGATGGGCTTGCCCATGGCGGCGTTTTCGAAAATCTTGGAGGGGATGACGGTTTTGAAGGTGTCCGAACGCCGCAGCGGTACCAGGGCAATGTTCGTCACGGAGATGTAGTTGGCAATCGCCGCTTTGGGGACCGACGGCAGCATGGTGACGTTCGGGAAGCCCTCCCGGGCCACCCTCGCCTCCAGGTGTTGCTTGCGGGCACCGCCGCCGATGAAGAGGAAATGAACGTTAGCCGGCGCGGCGGAAGCACAGTCGAGGATAAAATCCAGGTTGTGCGCCAGGCCGTGGGTCCCGAGATACCCCACGACGAATTTGCCGGACAAACCCAGCG
>JAUIHG010000084.1 GCA_030432405.1 Bacteroidia bacterium
GGCATCCGGCGGGTTGATGATGGCCGTGAATTCCTCGATGCCCATCATGCCCAGGTTGGAGATGGTGAAGGTGTTGCCTTCCCAGTCCGAGGGCTGCAGCTTTTTGTTCCGCGCCTTGCCGGCGAGCTCCCGCGTTTCGGCGGAGATGTGGCTGAGGGTCTTGGCATCTGCAAAGCGGACCACCGGGACCAGCAAACCCTCGTCCACGGCCACGGCCACGCCGATGTGCACGTGTTGGTTCTGGCGGATGGTGTCGCCCAACCAGCTCGAGTTCACGGCCGGGTGTTGGCGCAGGGCCACGGCGGCGGCCTTGACCACCAGGTCGTTGAAGGAAATCTTGACCGGCGCCACGTCGTTGATCTGGGCGCGTGCCTCGGCGGCGGCGGCCATGTCGATGTCGATGGTCAGGTAGAAGTGCGGGGCGCTGAATTTGCTCTCGGCCAGGCGGCGCGCAATGGTCTTGCGCATCTGGCTGACCTTGATGTCGGTGGACTGTTCCTCGCCCGAAACCTGGGGCAGGATCACCGGTGCGGGCGCCTGGCCTTCGCCGCTGCCCTGGGAAGCGGCAGCACCCGGCACATAAGCTTCCACATCGTCCTTGACCACGCGGCCGCCGGGGCCGGAGCCCGAAATCAGGCGCAGGTCGTAGCCTTTGTCTTCGGCCAGTTTGCGCGCCAAAGGCGAAGCCTTGACGCGGCCATTGGAGCTCGCAGCGGGAGCTTGCTGTTGCGCGGCCGGAGCAGGCGCTTTTGCCGGTGCTTTCGCCGGTTCCGGCGAAGGCTTGGCCGGTGCGGAATCGGTTTCCCCGTCCTTTTTGGCCGGTGCTTCCTCGTTCTTCCCGGATTCGGCGCCTTTGTCTTCGTCGCTCTCCTCCTTTTCTTCCTTGGCGTTCTTCTTTTCCTTTTCCAGGATCTCGGAGACATCCTCACCCTTTTCCCCCAGGATGGCGATGATGGCTTCCACGGGGACCGAGTCGCCTTCTTCCACCCCCAGGTGCAACAGGGTGCCTTCCTGGAAACTCTCCAGGTCCATGGTGGCCTTATCGGTTTCCACCTCGGCCAGGACATCGCCGGATTTGACGGCATCGCCCACCTTCTTGTGCCAGGCGATGAGCACGCCCTCTTCCATCGTGTCGGACATGCGGGGCATGCGGATTACTTCAGCCATGTTGGGTGCCTATGGTTGCTTCCCGGTGCCACCAGAGGTGGCCAAGGGGTTTCGGTTCAAGGGGTAGGAAGCCGTTCGCCGGAGGCGAAAAAACGGCCCTGTTTCAAGCGGCCAAATTAGCCATAAATGGACCACAATCCCCGGCCCTGAAAGGGGCTGCAGCACAGCGTCCAGCCCGCGGCGGAGCGATCAATAGCCGAAAATGGCTTCCAGCGACAATTCGCTGAAATCACCCAGGCTGCGCAACAGGTCCATGTCCACCAGATCGCGGTCGCCCAGCACCAGATAGGTGTAGGTTTTTCCGGCGATCTCGTCGTTGAAGAAGTTGTCCAGCTCGTCCAGATCGGCATCGGAAACGGTGTTGTAGACGTTTTCCCGGAAGTCGTATTTGATGCCCCGGCGTGCATTGGCTTCCCGGCTCCAGTAAATACCCGCCTTGGTGATGCGGTCGGTTTCGATGCGCTTGAGCACCGATTCACGGGCGGCCTGGAACTGGCGGTCGGCTTCCGGCATGTCTTCCAACAGGTCGCGCATGGCCGGGATGGCTTCCGGAAGCTTGTCGGCCTGGGTGGCCACATAGGCCCGTACCCAGTGGGCTTCGTCTTCTTTGGCCGGCGTGCTGAAGGCAGCAAAGGCGGAATAGGCCAGGGCTCGGGTTTCGCGGATTTCCTGGAAAACGATGGAGCTCAGCCCGCTGCCGAAATAGCTGTTGAACAGATCGGCCATGGGCGCCAGCTTTTTGTCGAATTCAGGGCCTTTGGCCATCAGCACCACCTGTGCCTGGACCATGTCGTAGTGTACGAAGTAGACCTTGTTGGTGCCGGTTTCGGCTTCGGTGTACTCGGTGGGATCCGGAATCTTTTTGAGTTTTCCAGGCACCTGGTGTTCGCGGTTGAGCAAGGCCATGACCTTGGAGGGCCGCTCGGCGCCATAGTAGAAAACACGGTGCTCGTAGCTGGTCAGGTCCTGGATGCGGCGCACCAGATCCTCGGGGTCCACGTTGCGCAGTTCCTCGGCGCTGAGCTTGTCCAGGAAAGGGCCTTCGCCTTCGTAGCGGGCATAGTCGTACAGCGCCCGCCAGAGGATCGTGGATTTGCTGGACTTGGCATCCTCGCGCTTTTTGAGCACGCCGTCCACATAATCCGACCAGGCCTGGGCATCGGGCTGGGCGTGGGCCAGGATGTATTCAAACAGCTCCACCCCGGCTTCGAGGTTGTCGCCCAGGCCGCGCAAGCTGACGTATACCTTTTCGTCGCTGGCCGAAACGTCGAAGTCCAATCCCAGGCGGTAAAAGGCCTTCGCCAAATCGGCGGCCGAAGCCGTATCCACCCCCAAAAAGGGCAGGTAATTGATGGCATGGGGCAGGTAGGGATCGTGGTCCCGGCCCATGTCCAGGATGTAATAAAGCTGGAAAAGGTCGTTGGTGGTGTTGCGGATGGAACTGAAGGCCACGCCGCTGGAGAGCTTGTCGTCTTCGATGGCCTCCTTGTAGTTTACAAACACCGGATCCACGCGCTTGACCTTGCGCTTCATAAAGCGGTCCACATAGGGCGACACCGCTTCGCGGTTGGCCTCCACGGGCGTGATGGGGGGCTTTTCGACCTTCACGACGCCCGGGTCCTCCCCTTTGCGCTTGTAGACCACCGCCTTGGGCTGGGTAAAAATGGTCCGGGCAAACTCGACCACCTGCGGCTTTTTGATGCGCTGCAGGAATTCGGTACGGTTCAGGTATTCCGCCCAGGTCATGCCCAGTGTAAATGCGCTCACGTGGGCGCCCGCACGGCCGCGGTTGCTTTCAAAGCTGCGGATCATTTGCAGTTTCTGGTCGTTGGCCACCGCTTCCAGAAGCCATTCGGGAAACTGGCCGTCGACCACCCTCCGCACCTGGGCTTCCAGAAGGCCGCGGAGTTCTTCCAAGGACTGCCCCTCGCGGGGGTTGCCGTAGGCCAGGAAAGCGGAATAGTCGTCCAGCTCGTAGTAATAGGTGCCCGCATCGAGCACCTTCTGGGCCTGGACCAGATCGAGGTCCACCAAACCGGCCTGTCCATTGGACAAGATGCCGTCCACCATCAGCGCAAGGGCGCTTTGGTAGGGGTCCGCCCCCGGCATGCGCCAGCCCAGCATGACCTGTTCGGCCTCCAGGCCGAAGACCTCAAGGGTCTGATCCTGGCGGGATGCACCGCCCAGGGGTTTGATCGGGGGAACCTCCCAGGGCAGCAGCTCCCGTTGATCCCACTGGCCAAACGTCTGGTCCACCAGGGCAATGGCCTGGTCGTATTCGATGTCGCCGGACAGGCACACGGCCATATTCGAAGGCACATAATAGCGCTCGAAATAGTTCTGGATGTTGACCATCGAGGGATTCTTGAGGTGCTCTCCCTTGCCGATGGTGTTTTGCGACCCGTAGGTATGGTCGGGGTACAACAGCCCGAAAAGCCCGTCCCAGACCTTGCGGCTGTCGCGGTCCTGGTTCATGTTGAACTCCTCGTACACCGCTTCCAATTCCGTGTGGAACAGGCGGAGGACCAGGGTCTCGAAGCGCAGGCTTTCCAAATCCGCCCAGCGCTCCAGTTCATTGGCCGGAATGTCGTTGGTATAGACCGTTTGCTCTTTGGACGTCCACGCGTTGGTGCCCTTGGCGCCCATGGCGCTGAGCATCTTGTCGTACTCGTTGGGAATGGCCAATTGGGCGGCTTCCGCCGAAACGCGGTCGATCTGTGCGTAGATGGCCGCCTTCTTTTCCGGATCGGATTCCTTGCGGTGGTCTTCGTACAACTTGCTGATCTGCTCGAGCTTTTGCCGCTCGAGTTTCCAATCCATCGTACCGATCTGGTCCGTGCCTTTGAACAGCATGTGCTCCAGGTAGTGCGCCAGGCCGGTGGTCTGCGGCGGGTCCATTTTGGAGCCCGCCCGCACGGCCACATAGGTCTGGATGCGCGGCTCGTCCGCATTCCGCGACAAATAGACGGTCAGCCCGTTGTCGAGCGTGTAAATGCGTGTATTAGAAGGGTCGTCCGGCACGCTGCGGTAGGTGTAGCCCCCGGAGGACGCATCCTGCTCTTCCAGCGCCCCCTGCGGCTGCTTGGTTTGCTTGTTCTGCTGCTGCGTATGCGCCGGTGGCGGCACAATGCGGGGTTGCGCCTGTACGGCGAAAACGGAACACAACAGCACCGCGCCCAGCAGGCGAACGCGGTTCGGGAATGCAGTCAATGGCGTCATGGACATCAATGTCAATCGATCAATACTCCAGCTCCAGGCCCAGCTTATCGCGCAAATCCCGAACGAGCGGGTTCTTTTCGGCCATGCGCTTGAGCCGGTCCTGGCTGGTATAGGGAATGTTGGGGCCGTCGTCCTCGGCCTGGTCTTTCAAGCCGTAGGCCACGTCGGCCAAGGGAATGTTTTGGGCATTCAGGCGCTCCCGGAAGCCGGGCACGGCATGCTGCTTGAGCATGTCCTGTTGAATGCCATTGTCCACCTTCACCAAAAGCGTGCCGGAAGGCCCGGCTTCCAGGGTGGCGGACTCCATCAGTTTGGCGATGGACATCTGTTTGTTGTCGGCCAAATGGCTGGTCTGGGCTTCCCAGGCCGCCTTGCAGGCGGCGAGGTCCACCTGGATGCCCTCCGTGCTCCGGCGCGCAGCTTCTTCGGCCGCTTTGGCGGCCGCCTGGGCCTCCCGGGCGGCCTTGCGCTCAGCGTCAAGCTCGGCGGCCAGGTCCCCCAGCTTGGGGATGCGGATGCCGCCCGCCACGCTGGGCGAGGCCGGTGCTGTGGGTGCTGAAGCGGGCTTTTCCGATGCGGTTGAGGCCGCTGGTTCCGCCTCTGGAGCCTTGGCCGCCTTGGCCGCCTTGGCCGAAGCTGGAGGCGGGGACGCAGGCTCGGGCGCTGGATCCGGAAGGGCTTCGGGTTGGGATGCCTCGGTGGCCTCTGTTTCGGCCGGGGTGCTTTCCTCAGCGTGGGGTTCCGCCCCTTCAGGCGCAGCCGCATCGCCCTCCTTTGGCTCCTGCGCGGTTGGCTCCGCCGGGGCTTCCGGCTGCGCCGTTTCAGGCGCTAGCGGGCCTGGCTTTTTTTTTTCGCCGGCCGGCGAAGACGGCCCGGCAGAAGCTGCCATGCCCGGCGCAGAAGGGATGCGGATCTGGCGCTGCAGGTAGCAAAGCTTGACCAGGGCCATTTCCACGTGCAGGCGCTTGTTGCGGCTGTTTTTGTACTGCACCTCCGCCTCGTTGAGCACCGACAGCGCCGTGACCACAAAGCTGGGCGGCACCTGGCGCGCCTGGTCCAGGTAGCGTTGGCGGAGTTCGCCATCGGCGTCCAGCAGGGCATGCATGGCCGGGTCGCGGGCCACCAGCAGGTTGCGCAGGTGCTCGGCCAAGCCGCCCAGGAACACGTCGCCTTCAAAACCCTTTTCGAGCACACGCTGGAAGGTGCCCAAAACCGTGGCCAGGTCTTCGAGCAGCAGGTCTTCGGTCAGCTTGAAGTAGACCGAGTAGTCCAGGATGTTGAGGTTCTCCAGCACTTCGGCCAGGCTCAGCCGCCCGCCGGAAAAGGCCAGAATGCGGTCGAACATTGACAGCGCATCGCGCAGACCGCCGTCGGCCTTTTGCGCGATCACCCGCAGGCCTTCGTCCTCGTATTCAACCTGCTCAGCCTCCGCGATGCCTTTGAGGTGCGCGGCCATGTCCGCCACGGAAATCCGTGAGAAGTCGAAAATCTGGCAGCGCGACAGGATGGTCGGCAGGATTTTGTGCTTCTCCGTCGTGGCCATGATGAAAATGGCGTAGGGCGGCGGTTCCTCCAGCGTCTTGAGAAAGGCGTTGAAGGCCGAGGTACTGAGCATGTGCACCTCGTCGATGATGTAGACTTTGTAGCGGCCGGCCTGGGGCGGAAAACGCACCTGCTCGGTGAGGGTGCGGATGTCCTCCACCGAATTGTTGGAGGCCGCGTCGATCTCGTAGACGTTGAAGGAGCTGTTCTCACGAAAGGAACGGCAGGGCTGGCACTCCCCGCAGGGCTCGACCCCGTCCACGGGGTTTTCGCAGTTGATGGATTGGGCCAGGATCCGCGCACAGGTGGTCTTGCCCACGCCGCGCGGCCCGCAGAAGAGGAAGGAGTGCGCCAATTGCCCGCTGCGCACGGCGTTGCGCAGGGTGGTGGTTACCGCCTCCTGCCCCACCACGTCGGCAAAACGCAGGGGCCTGTACTTGCGGGCGGAAACAACAAATTCGGACATGGCAAAATCGGGCTGAAGGCTCGGATCCCCGCGCGTCAGCAGGGCTGGTCGGGACCGCCAAATATAGCCCGCCGGGGTGGGCCTTCCGCCTGTCCGGCGAAGGCCTTTCGGGCCTGTGGAACACTTTTGGCGGACCTTCGCCGGGCCGGCCCGGCGAAAGCCGGCTTGGACCATTGGATCATGGCGATATCCACTGCTGCGCAATACAATGCGTTGGCTTGGCCTGCAGGACAAAAGCGCCTATCTTTGCTCCCCCAAATTTTCATCGACCTTTCATGAACCATTACGAACTCATCGTGATCCTGTCGCCGGTGCTTTCGGACGAAGAGTCCAAGAAAGCCATCAAGGTGTACACGGATTCCATCACGGAGGCGCAAGGCGTCATCGTGCACGAAGAGGCATGGGGCATGCGCCAGCTGGCCTACCCCATCCAAAAGAAAACCACCGGCATCTACCACTTGGTGCAGTATCAGGCCCCCAGCGACCTGAACGCCCAAATGGAGATCACCTTCCGCCGCGACGACAACGTCATCCGGCACATGATCACCCGACTGGACAAGTACGGGATCGATTATGCGGAGAAGCGCCGCAACGGCGAGATCGGCAAGAAGAAAGCCGCCATCGAAGCGGAAATGGACGCTCCGTCCGCCACGCCGGCCGATGCTGCCGCTGACGTAGCCAGCGCAGACGCCAAAGCCGAAAAAGCCTCCGAAGCATGAGCCGCGCCAAGCAAAACCAGCGGAACAAGAGCATCCGCTTCCTGACCTCGCCGAAAATTTCCCGGCGCCGCGACAAGTACTGCCGTTTCGAGAAATACGGCATCAAGTACGTCGACTACAAGGACCCCGAGTTCCTCAAGCGCTTCCTCAACGAGCAGGGCAAGCTCCTGCCGCGCCGCATCACCGGGAACTCCGTGAAGGCCCAGCGCAAAGTGGCCCAGGCCGTCAAGCGCGCCCGCCAGGTGGCCCTGCTGCCTTATGTCACCGATTTGATGAACTGATCCGGACGGACCGCAAACCATAATCCTATGGAAATCATCCTGACCCAGGACGTCGAGAAAGTGGGCAAGGCCCATGAGCTCGTGAAAGTCAAGGACGGTTTCGGCCGCAACTACCTCATTCCCAAAGGCCTGGCCATCATCGCCAACGCCTCCAACAAGAAGGTAGCCGCCGAACGCGCCCGTCAGGCCGAACGCCGCCGCGAGAAGATCATGGCCGAGCTGGCCGATGTCGCCAAACTCTTCGAGGACAAAACCCTCCGCATTGGCGCCAAAACCGGCCAGAGCGACAAGATCTTCGGCTCCATCACCAACATCCAGTTGGCTGCCGCCATCAAGGACCAGTTGGGCGCCGACGTCGACCGCAAACAAATCGAGGTGCCGGAAGACATCCGCACCCTCGGTACCTACAACGCCAAGGTGGCCCTGCACAAAGAACTTGTGCTGGAAGTCCCCTTCGAGGTGGTCACCGAGTAATCCGGGCTATCCCAACAGACATGGGGTTTTCGCCAATCGGCGAACCCTTTGGCACAACACAAACCGCTCCCTTCGGGGGGCGGTTTTTTTTTGCGTCAGGCTAGACAAAACCTGTCCTTCGTTGCCGCTTTAAATGGTCCGCAGCGCCTCGATCGGGTCCAGCTTGGAGGCCTTGATGGCCGGGTAGATGCCGGCGGCCAGGCCAACGACCACGCAGATGGCCAGGCCGATGCCCATCCACAGCCAGGGGATGAAAAAGCTGGAACCGAGGCGCAGGGCCACCTGGTTGCCAATCAGAATGCCGAGGAAGACGCCGACAATGCCCCCGATCAGGCAAATGGTGACGCTTTCGGCCAAAAACTGCCGCATCACGTTGCGGCGCGTAGCGCCGACGGCCATGTTCAGGCCGATCTCGCGGGTGCGTTCGTTGACCGAAACCAGCAGGATGTTCATCAGGCCGATGGCTGCCCCCAGTATGGTGAACAGGCCGATGGCCGTGCCGCCGATGCCCACCTTGGAAAGCATGTCCACCAGCATTTCGGCCAGGCTGTCCGAACGCGTGATGGTGAAATCGTCCGCTTCGGTGACCCGAAGCCCGCGTACACGCCGGAAGGTGCCCGTGGCTTCGCCGATGGCGGCGTCCAATTCGGATGGGTGGGCCACCTGCACGGCAACGGCAAAACGCGCCTGCTCATTGACCATATAAGCGCGCGCCGTGGACAGGGGCACCAGCACGATGTCGTCCGAGGCCACAATGGAAGCGCCTTTGGACGCCATGACGCCAATGACGCGGAAGCGGCGCCCGTCCACGTTCACAAAGCGGCCCACCGGGTCAATGCCGTCCTTGAAGATGCGGCGCGACACCCCGCTGCCCAGCACACAGGCCAGCTCGTTGCGCAGCTGTTCGGTGTGGGAAAACCAACGCCCCTCAGCCATTTCGTAGCCGCTCAGGGTCAGGTAATTGTGGTCCACCCCCAGCACATTGACGTTGGGATTAGTCTTCTCGGACTGGTACTTGATGGTGGCCGAGCTGGCCCGCGCCATGACCGACACCGATACCGTGGCCGGGTATTCGAACTTTTCGCGGAAAGCCTCGGCCTCGTGGTAGCTGATCGGTTCGGAACGGCGTGCCGTGCCCCCCTCGTTGCCTTCGGCGCGCGCGCCGGCCCAACGGATGTTGAAGGAGTTGGAGCCCATGCTGGCAAAGTCCGAATTGAGGAACTGCCGCAGGCCGCTAAGCGAGGTCTGGATGCCCACCAGGGCCGTGATCCCGATGCCGATGATCAGGATGGTGAGGATGGTCCGCAGGCGGTTGTTGCCGATGGACCGCAGGGCCATGCCGAGGATGTCGCTGAACTGCATGGAAAATCCGATCTAGCGAAATTTCGCTGATTAAATTCCGGCTTTTGCGTACCTTCGCGGCAGCTACCGGAAACCCCACTAAACCTACGCGAAAATGGCCTTTGATATCGACATGATCCGGTCCGTGTACGAGCGCATGCCCGCCCGCATCGCCCAGGCACGGAACGTGCTCAACCGCCCCCTGACCCTGACCGAAAAGATCCTTTACAGCCACTTGTACGAAGGGGATGTGGATCGCGCGTTTGAGCGCGCGAAGGATTACGTCGATTTTGCGCCGGACCGCGTGGCCATGCAGGACGCCACCGCCCAGATGGCCCTCCTGCAGTTCATGCAGGCCGGCAAGGACAAGGCTGCCGTGCCCTCCACGGTGCACTGCGATCACCTTATCCAGGCCGAAGTGGGCGCCAAGGAAGACCTGGCTACCGCCATCGACACCAACAAGGAGGTGTACGATTTCCTCTCTTCCGTGAGCAACAAGTACGGCATCGGGTTCTGGAAGCCGGGCGCAGGCATCATCCACCAGGTAGTGCTGGAGAACTACGCTTTTCCGGGCGGTATGATGATCGGGACCGACTCCCACACCGTAAATGCCGGCGGTCTGGGCATGGTGGCCATCGGGGTCGGCGGTGCCGACGCGGTGGACGTCATGGCGGGCATGCCCTGGGAGCTGAAAATGCCCAAGTTGATCGGCGTCAAGCTGACCGGCAAAATGAACGGTTGGACGGCTGCCAAAGACGTCATCCTCAAAGTGGCCGGCATCCTGACCGTGAAGGGCGGTACCGGCGCTATCCTCGAATACTTCGGTGAAGGTGCCCAGTCCATTTCATGCACCGGCAAAGGCACGATCTGCAACATGGGTGCCGAGATCGGCGCCACCACTTCCCTGTTCGGCTACGGCGATGCGATGCGCCGCTACCTGAAGTCCACCGAACGTGCGGACGTGGCCGAGATGGCCGACAAAGTGGCCGAACACCTCACCGGCGACGACGAAGTCTACGCCAACCCTGAGCAGTACTTCGACCAGGTCATTGAAATCGACCTCAGCAGCCTGGAACCCCACGTCAACGGCCCCTTTACCCCGGATTTGGCCTGGCCCATTTCCAAGCTCAAGGAAGCCGCGGCCGTCAATGAGTGGCCCACCGAAATTGAGGTAGGCCTGATCGGCTCCTGCACCAACTCGAGCTACGAAGACCTGGATCGCGCCGCTTCGCTGGCCCGGCAGGCCGTGGAAAAGAAACTCAAAACCAAAAGCGAATTCACCATTACACCCGGCTCCGAGCAGGTGCGTTTCACGGTGGACCGCGATGGGCAATTGAGCGCTTTTGAGGATATGGGCGGCGTGGTGCTGGCCAATGCTTGTGGCCCCTGCATCGGCCAATGGGCACGGCACTCCAACGACCCCAACCGGAAGAATACCATCATCACCTCGTTCAACCGGAACTTTGCCAAGCGCAACGACGGCAACCCGAATACCCACGCCTTTGTGGCCTCGCCAGAGCTCGTCACCGCCATGGCCATCGCGGGCGACATCACCTTCAACCCGCTCACGGACACCCTGACCAACGCCGATGGCGAACAGGTCAAACTCGATCCGCCCACGGGCCTTGAACTGCCGCCCAAAGGCTTTGCCTATGAGGACCGCGGTTACCAGGAACCCGCCAACGACGGCTCCGACATCGACGTGGTGGTCAACCCCGATTCGGACCGCCTGCAGATCCTCACGCCTTTTGACGCCTGGGACGGCGAAGACCTGACCGGCATGCGCCTGTTGATCAAGGCCAAGGGCAAGTGCACCACCGACCACATTTCCATGGCCGGCCCCTGGCTGAAGTACCGCGGCCACCTGGACAACATCTCCAACAACTTGTTGATCGGGGCCATCAACTTCTACAACGACCGCACCAACCACGTCAAGAATGCCCTTACGGGCGAATACGGCACCGTACCCGACACCGCCCGCGCCTACAAGGCCAAAGGCATCGGCACGGTGATCATCGGCGACGAGAACTACGGCGAAGGCTCCTCCCGCGAGCACGCGGCCATGGAACCCCGACACCTCGGTGCCCGCGCGGTGATTGTGCGCTCCTTTGCCCGCATCCACGAGACCAATCTCAAAAAGCAAGGCATGCTGGGCCTGACCTTCGCCGATCCGGCGGACTACGACAAGGTCCAGGAAGACGACGTGATCGACATCCTCGGCCTGACCGAATTCACACCCGGCAAACCGCTGACCGTGCGCCTGACCCACGCCGACGGCTCCACCGACGAATTCAAAGTCAACCACACCTTCAACGAAGCCCAGATTGCCTGGTTCAAAGCCGGCAGCGCGCTGAACCTGATCCGCGCCAAGGAAAAGGCCACGTCCTGATCCGGAGCTTAACCGCATTTCAAAAGCCGCATCCGAAAGGGTGCGGTTTTTTTGTACCCAGGTTTGGGGTTTGCTGGATACGGCAGTCAAGGTCCCCATAGGTTTTACCTCAGCATTGCCATTGCAAGGGACACTTCCCTTACCTTTTGAGGAATGCCCATAGTCTCATGCTTCGGATCTTTTTTTTGCTGGCTTTGTACATCCTGATCACGTTACCCATGCATGCCCAGTGGGTGGTGCTGAAAGCGCTTACCTGTCCGGATGGGTCAATCTACAGCATGGAACAGGAGCGGATGGAAGCCCTACGGACGTATCAACCGTCCATCCCATTGCAAGTGGTTGAGACTGCTTTAGCGGGATCCGTTGAAATGGCCTACTGGACCAAAGAAGACAGTGTGGTGGTGCAAAAAGGCATTGGAACCGCAACAGATACCTTTTTGATCAGCGGTGTAAAACGCATGGGTAGAAACCTTGCCGCCAAACAGCCAGAAACATGTTCTCCACTTTTGTTTCAATTTCACATTGATGTGATGGATGCTCCGGTGGGCAAGGTCCTCAATCTCCCATTGAAGCTTGTAGAAACAGGTGCATTCAGGTTTACTGAATTGCAAAAACTCTTGAAGCTTGAAGCTTCCGGTCCATTCCCCTACATCACAAGACCCACACACTACCGATTAAAGGATGTTTCCTTTTCAGTCGGGCCTGATGCGTTGCATTGCAACGGGCAACCCATAGCGCTCGGTGGCACCAACAACACGGTGCTGCTGCAAGGAGACACAGCAGCCATTGTGGTCTCGAGAAACGCCACGAGTACCGCATGTGGCATCGAGGATTGGCACTTTTACCGCATTGGAAACAATCAAGCGGTTTTGTGGAAACGCGTGCTTTTTGCCCACCCGCCGGAAGGCTTGATCGAACTTATGGATCTGGGTAGGCACACCAGCGCTTCGGTGGAAGTGTTCAGCATATACGCGTCTTCAACCATCAGATGGGCCATACAGCACTCCACACACCTGTGTCCAGGGCTTTACAAAGCATTTTTTGGTGTGGAGCCCTTTCAAGGCATGCACATCTGGCAACTCGAACGTGGCAATACGTACGGGGAATTGAAGATGGAAAACAAAACTTACGGGGTCCTGAACGTTGCCCAAACAGGTGACGCAGATACATACGTCGGTGCATGGGTCAATAAGTAGCGGATGGCCATCCACGTATGGAGTAGCAACGGGTGACGCTGTAAATGGAATTCGCTTGCGCTTCTGCAGGGTGTGGCAGCTGGAGGGTGGAACGGGGGTTTGAGCGCATGAGGAGTGGCCCTGTCCGAAAGTCCGCCGCCCGGAAATTCCGCTGTTTGACGAGCGGAAGCGAGGAGTTCGGAATTTCAGGCGGATGAGGACTTAGGGACACGCGAAGGCGCGTGCAGCCCCGTTCCACCCTCCAGCTGCCACACCCGAGGCAAGGCGTATTCACCGTAACATTGCACTTCACATGCGTTACCTCCTCCTCCTTTTGACGTTGTGCAGCGCCGGACTGGTTTTGGGCCAGGTCGGCCGCGACGGCGGCTACGACAATTACGAACGGGATCCAACCCTTGGTCCCGACCGCAGCGACGAGCTCGCGCGTTCGGCCTCGGCCACCTTTGCCCTCCCGCCGCCGGATGAGCTGCTGAGCGTGGAGCGCCTGCTGTTGGGCGGTTCGCTCGGTGCGAGCATCGGCGATGTCATTTTTGTGGACGTCTCGCCCACCGTCGGCTACCGGCTGACCGACCTGATGCGGGTGGGCGCGGGTTTCACGTACCGCTACCAAAACGACCGCCGGCCGTTCGGCTTTGGCAAACAGCGGGTGCTCGGCGGCCGCGCCTGGGTACAGCACGACCTGTTCTTCGGCTTCTTCGCTCATGCGGAATACGAGAACCTGAGCTCCCGCTGGGAAGGCAACGACGGTTCGATCTTCCAGCAGCGCTACCCCATGGTCATGCTGGGAGGCGGTTATTCGATGGAGCTCGGGGAAAAGAGCGTAACGCAAATCCAGATCCTGTATCCGGTCTCGCTCAATCCCGGCCAGTCGCTGTATTTCTTCCCCATCGACGTGCGCATCAATTTTCTCTTCGGCTTGTAAAGCCGGATGTTTGCGCAGGGGCATGCGCCCGGTCCTCGAATAAATGCGGCCCGGCAAGCGCCCTGTTTTCGCCGTAGGCGAAAACGCCCCCACCCTGAACACCTGCGCCCATGCCCACCTATGCCATTGGCGACGTACACGGCTGCCTGAAAAGCCTCAACGCCCTGCTGGACCAACTGCAGCCCAGTGCCTCGGACCAATTGGTGTTCATCGGCGACCTGATCGATCGGGGGCCGGACAGCAAAGGCGTGATCGAGCGTGTCCGGCAATTGGAAGCAGACCCCCAGGCCCCGGAAGTGGTGGCCCTGATGGGCAACCATGAAGTGCTGTTGCTGGAAGCCCTGCACGCCAACACAGCGCAGGCCGAACCCGCCGGGGATGGGCCGGGAGCTGCAGCGCCCAAACCGGCCGATGCCCCCAAAGCCGGAGCCACTGCAGATGCGGATAGAGAAGGCCGGAAGCAGCCGCCCACACCGCTGGAGTTCTGGATCAAAAACGGCGGAGACAAGACCCTGGCCAGTTTCGGGCTTTCGCCGGAAGGCGTGGACCTCAAGGCCTTCCCGGAGGATGTACGGGATTGGCTGGTCAAGCGGCCGCTTTTCCTCAAAACGGACACGCACATTCTGGTGCACGCGGGCCTGAACCTCGAACATCCCGATCCCTTCCGGGATCCAATGGGCCTCTTGTGGATCCGCAACTGGGTGGACGAGCGCATCCTGCGCGAACGTTTCCCCAATACCCTGGTGGTGCACGGCCACACGCCGGTGGAACGCTGGGTGATCGAAGCGCGCAATGAGGCCGGTCGGCCCAGCCTGGACATCGATGCGGGCTGCGTCTACAACGGGAGCGCCTTCGGCGAAGGCTTTCTGTGCGCGTTGGACCTCTCCTCCCGGAAGCTGTACTTCCAGGAAAACGTGGAGTAGCCCAGGGATCGGGCAGCGCTCACCGCTTGCGTTGAGCTTCCTACCTACGGGATGGCCATCGGCCACAAGGCCCGACCGCGGCTCAGATGTCCAGGTTGGCGTACTTGGCGTGCTGCTCGATGAACTCGCGGCGCGGCGGGACTTCGTCGCCCATGAGCGTGGAGAAGATGCGGTCCACTTCGGCGGCGTTTTCGATGGTCACTTGGCGGAGCTTGCGCGTGGCCGGGTCCATCGTGGTTTCCCAAAGCTGTTCGGCGTTCATCTCACCCAGACCCTTGTAGCGCTGGGTCCCGACGCTCTCGGGCTTGTCCTTGCCGAGTTCGGCGATGGCCGCTTTGCGTTCGGTCTCGCTCCAGCAATAGCGGAACTGCTTGCCCTTTTTGACCAGGTAGAGCGGCGGCGTG
>JAUIHG010000085.1 GCA_030432405.1 Bacteroidia bacterium
CCGTACCGTGGGTGGCCTCGAAGATGGCGTGGCCGCTGGTGTAATTGATGTTGGCGCCCGGGGCAATGCCGATGCCGCCGACCATGGCGGCCAGGGCGTCGGAGATGTAGTCGCCGTTGAGGTTCATCGTGGCAATGACGTCGTAGTCCTGCGGACGCAGTTGGATCTGCTGCAGGAAGGCGTCGGCGATGGTGTCCTTGACAATGATCTTGCCCGCAGCTTCCGCGGCGGCTTGCGCCTTGTTGGCGGCTTCGGTGCCTTCGGCTTCGGCAATGCGGTCGTACTGGGCCCAGGTGAAGGTGCTGTCGCCAAACTCGCGCTCGGCCAGTTCGTAGCCCCAGGCTTTGAAGGCCCCCTCGGTGAACTTCATGATGTTGCCCTTGTGCACGATGGTCACCGACTTGCGCTTGTGGTCCACCGCGTACTGGATGGCAGCGCGCACCAGGCGGGAGGTGCCCTCCAAACTGATCGGTTTGATGCCTATGGAGCTGGTTTCAGGGAAACGGATCTTGTTTACACCCAGCTCGTCCTGCAGGAAGCGAATCAGCTTTTTGACCTCTTCGGTGCCGTTCATGTATTCCACACCGGCATAGATGTCCTCCGTGTTTTCGCGGAAGATCACCATGTCAACCAGTTCGGGATGCTTGGCGGGGCTGGGCACACCGGTGAACCAGCGTACCGGACGCAGGCAAGTGTAGAGGTCCAGTTTCTGACGCAAGGCCACATTCAGGGAGCGGATGCCGCCGCCGACCGGGGTGGTCAGGGGCCCCTTGATGGCAATCAGGTATTCGTTGACCGCATCCAGGGTGGCCTGGGGCAGCCATTCGCCGGTCTTGTTGAAGGCCTTTTCACCGGCGTAAATCTCTTTCCAGTCGACCTTCTTCTGCCCTCCATAAGCCTTTTCCACGGCTGCATCAAAAACGCGCACAGCGGCAGCCCAGATGTCGGGGCCTATGCCGTCGCCTTCAATAAAGGGAATCACGGGCTGGTCGGGGACTTGCAGTTTGCCGTTGTCGATGCTGATGCGGTTGCCGCTCATGGTCGGAAAGCTTAAGAATGGTGTAGGTGGATGCGCAATGGCGCCGGGCGGGAGGCCGGCGCAAGGAGCGGCAAAATTACGCATTCCCGGCGTCCGCCGAAGGCGGTCCTTGGACGGGATCAAGCGGATGTGGACAGCTGGCCGGAAGGAAGGCTTCAGGTCCGGGCAAAAAGAAAGCGCAGAGGGGGGGGCTCTGCGCTTTCGGGGACGATCAAATGTGGTGGAGGAAACGATATGTTGTCGTCCTTAAACCAAAACAACACGATCAAAGAAAGGGCTATGTGGGACCTCCACCAATTCCAATTCTTTGGATTCTTAAGAATCAAGGTGTCGGACTTTTGAAATTTTATTGTCAGGACCGTTCCGGCGAAGGCAACCCCGAGCGGCATTCCTGCGGATTAGGCGGGCCAGGTACAGTGGCGGCATTGTAGGTTTGGTTTTGTGCTTTATAAGATCTTTATTAAGAGGGTTTTAAGTTAGCGTGTGAACATCGATTGGGCAGCCTATATCATGAAGGACCCCCTGCATCAGTCTACCGTGGATTATGTGTCAAGCCGTATTCAGCTCTTTTGAAAGCCATCTAAATCCAGGTTTTTGCGCGGTTTTTTTGGCGGCAAACCGGGCTGTTCTAAGGCATTAAGCGGCCACGGTCGGTTGCTTAGGGAGGCGGCTGGGAAGGTGGATGCTGCCTGGTACGGGACACTTATCCACCACCCGACAGTCCGGATGGGTCCGACCTGCCCCTGCTGCAAGGCGGCGTGTACCTTTGCCGAACGGCAATGCCCGCCTTCTGCCATGTCCCACGCCGATCCGTCTACGTTTGACCCATCCTACCCGCCCGGCGGCCCCAATCCGCATTTGGATCCGGGCAGTGAAGGCTTCGGTCCGGCCGAGCGCGAAGTGGACAAAGCCCTGCGCCCCAGGGGTTTCGGTGATTTCGCCGGTCAGGCCAAATTGGTGGACAACCTGAAGGTCTTCATCACCGCTGCGCGCCGGCGCGAAGAGGCCCTGGACCATGTGCTGCTGCACGGCCCCCCCGGACTGGGAAAAACCACACTGGCGCACATCGTTGCCGCCGAACTGGGCGTGCAGATCAAATCCACCTCCGGCCCGGTGCTGGACAAACCCGGCGACCTGGCGGGGCTTTTGACCGGTCTGGCGCCACGCGATGTGCTGTTCATCGACGAGATCCACCGGCTTTCCACTGTCGTGGAGGAGTTCCTGTACCAGGCCATGGAGGATTACCGCATCGACATCATGCTCGAAAGCGGTCCGAATGCACGCTCGGTGCAGCTCAACCTGCATCCTTTTACCCTGGTGGGGGCCACTACGCGCTCGGGCATGCTTTCCGCTCCTATGCGCTCGCGTTTTGGCATCAAGTCCCGGATTGAGTATTACGACCACGAAACCCTGGCCGGCATCATCGCGCGTTCCGCGGGCATCCTCAACGCGCGCATCACCTCCGACGGAGCGCGGGAGATCGCCCGGCGCAGCCGGGGCACCCCGAGGATTGCCAACAACCTGCTGCGCCGCATCCGCGACTTTGCCGATGTGAAGGGCAATGGCGTCATCGATATGGACATGGCGCGTTATGGCCTGGAGGCCCTGCATGTGGACGAGCATGGCCTGGACGAAATGGACAACCGGATCCTGGAGGCGGTCATCGACAAGTTCAAGGGCGGGCCGGTGGGCCTGACCACGATTGCCACGGCGGTGGGCGAGGAGGCGGGTACCATAGAAGAGGTGTACGAGCCTTTCCTCATTCAGGAAGGCTTCCTGCAACGCACGCCGCGTGGCCGCGAAGCCACCGCCAAGGCCTACACGCACATCGGGCGCAACCCACCGGAGCGGGAGGGCAGTTTGTTTTGAGCCTTCGGCCGAATAGGCCGGTCAGAAGATGTAGGAAGCCCGCAGGCCGACCGTGCGGTTGACCAGTCCGCGCACCGCGGGGTTGACCGAGTTCCCGAACGAGGTGATGGATCCCGAATAGCGCAGGCCGATGCCGATGCGCTCGGCGGCAATAATGGTGGCCGTAAAGAGGTAGCCGATCTCGCGGGGTTCAAAATTTTCCGATATGTCCGGCCGAAGGGTATCGTTGACCAGCACCTTGGAGCGGAAGAGGCTGCCGAAGCTGATGCCCGCTCCAAAGATCATCCGGTCCTGGTCGTGGTAATTGAACTGCAGGGGCACGGTCACATAATCCAGGGTCACCCGGTCCAGGGGCTGCACGCCGGGCCGCACGCGGCTGCCCTTTTGGTCATAGAGGATCTCCATGGACAGCGAGAAACGTTCACGCGCGTCGAGCATGGTAAACACGCCCACGCCCGCCGAGAGCCCGGCTTTGTAGAATCCCGCAATATTGTCCCCGTCAATCTGCGAGGCGTTGTAGCCGACTACCGGGAAAGCACGGAAGCGGCGGAAGTCATCGGCCTGCTGTGCCCGGACCACGCCGGCCAAACAGACCAACGCCACAACCGCCCACGGGCGAAGAACCCGCAAAGGCCAGGGCAGGTGCAAATGAGGCCTGTGCAAAACGCGGGGAGGGAGCGGCTTTTGGTGCATAATCAGTGGATAAATCCGTTGGACGGACGTAGGGGCAGGGTTCGCCGGAGGCGAAGGCAAAAAAGCATCCACATGTGGTGGAAAGCGGGCAGGCTGGGCCGCGAAGCTAGGACCGCCGGGCCTATCTTAGTTGCTGTTTGCGGCATCCTGATCCGGTGCTGACCATCGGTCATCCTACAACGCTCCTTTTCCGCCGGCAAGTACGCAAACTCCCCTCGTTATGGCCTTTCAATACAAGCCTGCCACCCTCAAGAAACTGGAAGCCTGGTTCAAGGAAGCCGGGTACCTGATCCGATACGAACGCGGCAATTTCAATTCCGGGTATTGCATTTTGGAACAAAAGCGCGTGGTGGTCATCAACAAGTTTTTTGACCTCGAAGCACGGCTCAATGCGCTGGTGGACATCCAGACGGAAATCCTTCCCGCCTTGCGCGAACGCAATCCCGACCTGGCCGAAGACGGCGCCGAATGGGTGGAAGCCCGGGCGGCGGTTCGTCCGGATCTGCCTGGCGGGGTGCATGCCGAGGGACCATCCGGGGCGGAACCGGAAAATGTGGCATCGGACCAGGCGGAACAAGACCGGGAACCAGGCTCCGAAAATGCGTCCGTCGAGGACACCAAACCCACGGCAAGTCCTGACGCGGCACTGCAAGACGTGGTCCACCAGGCGGCGGAATCCACTGCAAATTCCTGATGACGCACCAGCGCGGCGGCACCGAAGCTTCAAGCTCCCGGAAAGCCCCAACCCCAGGACTGATCCATACGCCCGATCCAGCCGCCCAATCCAAACGCTTGACCCAGATCGGATCCTGACCCATGGAATTGACGCTCGTCGGTACAGGAACCTCCGGAGGCGTGCCCATGATCGGGTGCGGATGCCCGGTCTGCACTTCCGGGGATCCGCGGGACCACCGCCTGCGCAGCTCCGCCTTCGTCCGAACGGACGACGGCCGTCGGATTGCCATCGATTGCGGCCCCGATTTCCGCCAGCAGATGCTGCGCGAAGGAGCGGACGATCTGGATGCCATCGTGTTTACCCACGAACACAAAGACCACACCGGTGGGCTGGACGACGTGCGGGCCATCAATTTCCTGTGCAAAAAGCCCATCCAGGCCTATGCCACCCAGCAGGTCCTCGATGCGCTCAAGCGCCAGTACGACTACATCTTCCTGCCCACCGATTACGGTGGATTGCCCCAGCTGGAATTCCACATCCTGGACGGCCAAAGCCCCTTTGACGTCTGCGGGGAGGAGTTTTTGCCCATCCCGGTCTACCACCACAAGCTGCCCGTGCTCGGTTTCCGCGTGCGCAACATGGCCTACATCACGGATGCCAACCGCATCAGCGACCTGGGCATGGAACGCCTGAACCATCTGGACCTGCTGGTGTTGGATGCATTGCGCAAGGAGCCCCACATTTCCCATTTCAGCCTTTCGCAGGCCTTGGACATCATTGATGCCCTGGGTCCGAAAGAGGCCCTGCTGACCCACATCAGCCACCAAATGGGGCGTCACGAAAGTGTCAGCAAGGAGCTTCCGGAAGGTGTCGGCTTGGGATACGACGGTGTCAAACGCTATTTTTAAGGCTTAGGCACGCCGCAGTGTTCGGATTGCCGTTCGCCTCCGGCGAACCCTTCCCCTTGATCGCATCGGGCATATTCCCGCTCAACCCTCTTGAATCGACCACCTCTCCTACGATGAACCTACGTTTGACCGCATTGGCCGTACTGGCCCTCGGAATGCTCGCTGCAAGCCCCCAGGCCGCGGCACAGCAAGAGCACTGGCACACCTACAACCAGGCCTATTGGACCGACGCTCAGGCCCGCGTCCATCCGGAGCATCAGTACGCCCTGCGCAAGGCCGATGCCTGGCAGGACTTTCTGGATGCCCACGGATCCTGGTATGTGGCCTTCAACGAATCCACGGGCTTTCCCCACCGCGCCAGCGGTCCGGCCATCGCCACGGAAGGCGCTGACCCGCAGGCCCGTGCCCTGCACTTTTTGACCGAAACCCTGGCTGCCTACGACCTTCCGCTGGACGACCTACGCCTGACCCGCGTATACGAGGGGGAGCGGTTCACCTACGTGGACTTCGAGCAAATGCACGAAGGCCTGCGTGTGCTCGACAGCCGCGTGACCCTGCGCCTGACCCAGGATGGAAGGGTGGTCTTGTTCGGCATCGACCTGCACCCCGAGATGGAGGTTGATCTGAGCGCTTCAGCCAGTCCGGCCGGCATCATGTCCGCCGCCAACACAGGCATGCCCACTCCGCTGAGCCACATCGATGTCGATGCCGAGCGCTACATCCTTCCGGTGCCTTCGGCCGAAGGCCTTGACTACCGCGTGGTGCACCGCGCCATGGCCGAGTTTGAACCCGTCAATGGCGTGCCCGGCCAGTTTGAAATCCTGGTGGATGCCGCCTCCGGCGAACTCGTTTCCCGCAAGGCCAAGGTCTTTGAATGCGCCCACCATGTCTCCGAACATGCCCATGCTGCCAAGCCCGTGATGGCCGACATCACCGTGGAGGGCGGCATTGTGGACAATCCCGCACTGGCTCCGGTGACCCGCGGCCTGCCCTATGTCCGCGTGACGGTGGCCGGTACGGATTATTTCGCCGACGAAGACGGCGTGGTCAACATCGCCTCCATCACCAGCCCGACCAGCGCCACGGTGCATCTGGACGGCCGTTGGGCCGACGTGGTGGTTGGTGCCAGCGGTACGGTGTCTTCCAATTTCACCACGACGGTGACGCCGGGGGCCAATACCATCAACTTTGACGGCAGCGCTTTGCCCCAGGAATTGGCGGCCTACTACCACACCAACGTCATCCACGACTTCATGAAGGGCTTTTTCCCAGCCTTTACAGATCTGGACTACCCCTTCACTGTCAAAGTGGACCGTACCGACGGCTCCTGCAATGCCTTTTACAACGGCTCGAGCATCAACTTCTACGCCAACGGCGGCGGCTGCCCCGCCACAGCCTTTTTCTCCGACGTGGTTTACCACGAATACGGCCACGGGCTGAACAATGACGTGTATGCCTTTTTCGGGGATACCTACGGCTTCCCCGGCATGGACAACGGCGGTCTGAACGAAGGCTATGCCGACGTTTGGGGCCTGAGCATTTCCTTCAATCCGATTCTGGGCGACGGTTTCTCCGGTCCTGGTTCCGATGTGCGCCGCTACGACATCGACCCCAAGCGGTATCCTGAAGATTTGGTCGGTCAGGTGCACGCCGATGGCGAAATCATCGCCGGGGCCTGGTGGGACTATGGCGTCGAAATGGGCGACCCCCAGGAAATGGTGGACCTGTTCACCAAAGCCTATCCGGCGGCCATTGACGGTCCCGATGGGGACGAAGGATCGGTGTACCGCGACATCCTGCTGGAAGCCCTGATTCAGGACGACGACGATGCGGACCTCTCCAACGGTACCCCCAACGACGACGAGATCCTGACCGCCTTCGGCATCCACGGCATCACCCTTTTGGCCAATGTGGAAGTGGAACACACCGAAACGGCGCAGCTGGCCGCCACTCCAGTAACGATTGAGGCCGAACTGGACATCGATTTTTCGATTTACCTGGGGGACTTCAACATTGTTTGGAGACCTCAGGGCAGCAGCTCTTGGTCCACAGCACCCATGGGCCTGGTCAGCGGTCCCGAATACCGGGTGGATCTGCCTGCCCAAGCGGCCGGCACCATCCTGGAATACTACTTCGAGGTGTTCGACAATTTCGGCACCAAAGCCATCACCCAGCCCTCGCGTGCCGATCAGCTCCCCGATCCCAACCTGCCGTACTACGCCCTGGTCGGTTTTGTGCAGGCCGAGCTATACGACTTTGACGTCGAGTTCGGCGATTGGGAGTTGGATCCCGAAGGCACCGATGATGCATCCACCGGCCAATGGGAGTTTGCCAGCCCGCAAACCTCCACGGTGCAAGGCTATGTCAACCAGTCCGGGCAAGACTATTCGCCGGGCACCACCAGCAACCTGTGCGCGGTGACCGGACGGACCGGCTATACCAGCTCCAGCTCCTCCAACTGGGACGTGGACGACGGCGAAACGACCCTTCAGTCGCCGGAATTCAACGCGTCGCAGTACGACGATCCCGTGTTCGCCTATTGGCGCTGGTTCTCCAACGACCCGCCCAGCAGCGCCAACCCCGGCAACGACCCCTGGGAAGTGTACATCACCAACGACGGCGTGAACTGGACCAAGATCCGGAACACCTTCACCTCCGACGCTTCCTGGCGCCGCGATGTGATCCGCATCAGCGATTACCTGCCTACCACGAGTACGGTTTCCCTCCGCTTTGTGGCTTCGGACCGCTTCGTTCCCGGCGCGCCGTCGGACGGCGGCAGTCTGGTGGAAGCCATGGTCGATGACCTTGCACTCTATGGCATTGGCGTAGAGGACACCACCAGCACCAGCGGCATCGAAATCCTCGATCCCAGCACGGTGGAACTGTTTCCCAACCCGACCCAAGGCGCTTTCCAGATGCGCTGGGATGCGGCCTGGACGGCCGAATGGATCGGCATCTATGACGCCATGGGCCGCGAAGTGTACAGCACTGGGGTAGCCCGTGCCACCAACGCCGTACGCATTCCGGACCTGAATCTGGCCGACGGCCTGTACTCGGTTCGTTTGCGCACCGACGACCAACGCCTGGTGCAGCGCAGCGTTCTGCTGCAACACTAAGGTTCCACGCTGTGCCCGGCCGTTGCGCTTCGGGTTCGGCAACGCTCCGCAATCGGCCTGTCCGATTTGTCTAAATTCGGCCTCGGTCCATGCGATTGGACCGGGGCCGTTTAGGTCAATCCCGCACCGACAATCCCGCACTGCTTATGCTCCAGCAAGCGTTTCTCCGTCTCCTGTCCCATTTGCCCTCGGTCCGGCCCACGGTGCCCCAGACCCTGGGTTTGGTCCTGGCGGTCGTGTTGACCCTACTGCCCGACATGCCCTTGCTGGCGCAGGATGCAGCCACGAGTGTGGAGACGGCCACGAGCCTGGATGAGCGCATCAACAACGTCATTCAACCGGCCACCAACGCCATCGTCAGCGTCATCTTTTTCACCGTGCCGATTGCAGGCATGGACATCCCTTTTGTACTGATCTGGCTGGTCCTGGGGGCCATCTTTTTCACCCTGCGCTTCAAGTTTGTCAACGTCCGCCGCTTCAAGCTGGCCATTGACGTAGTGCGGGGCAAATACGACGACCCCAACGAGCCTGGCGAAGTCTCCCACTTCCAGGCCTTGACGGCAGCCCTTTCGGGCACGGTGGGCTTGGGCAACATCGCCGGGGTGGCCATTGCCATCAGCCTCGGTGGCCCCGGGGCTACCTTCTGGATGATCCTGGCGGGCCTGTTCGGGATGAGCACCAAGTTTGTCGAATGCACGCTCGGCGTCAAGTTCCGGACCATTGACGCCGATGACGGCGAAGTCCACGGCGGTCCCATGTATTACCTCAGCCGCGGCATCAAGGAGCGTTTTGGCGGTTCGACCTTTGGTACCATCCTGGGAACGGTGCTCGCTTTTTTTGCGGCCTTGATGATCATCGGCGGCTCCTTCGGAGGCGGCAACATGTTCCAGATCAACCAGGCCGCCAGCCAGTTCACGTCCGTGACCGGACTGCTGGAGGACCGCACCTGGGTCATCGGCCTGGTCATGGCCATCCTTGTGGGCATCGTCATTTTGGGCGGCATCCGCAGCATTGCCCGGGTGACCGACAAGATTGTGCCGGTCATGGTCGGGGTCTACGTCGTTGCAGCCCTGTTTGTGATCTTCGGCAACCTCAATCAGGTGGGCCCTGCCTTCAACGCCATTTTGTCCGGTGCCTTTGATGCCAAGGCCTTGTACGGCGGTTTCATCGGGGTGCTGATCCAGGGCTTCAAGCGCGCAGCCTTTTCCAACGAGGCCGGTGTGGGTTCTGCTTCCATTGCCCACTCCGCTGTCAAAACGGACCAACCGGCTTCAGAGGGCATCGTGGCCCTTTTGGAACCGTTCATCGACACCGTGATTGTCTGCACAATGACGGCGCTGGTCATCGTCATCACCGGCGCGAGCCTCAATTTCACCGGCGACACCTCCACAGCGGCAGGGGTCTCCCTGACCTCCGCCGCCTTTGAAAGCGTCATCAGCTGGTTCCCCTACGTGCTGATGGGCGCCGTGGTGCTGTTTGCCTTCTCCACGATGATCACCTGGAGCTACTACGGCATGCAGGCCACCAAATACCTCTTTGGCGACCGCAAGGTGGTGGAGTACGGGTACAAGCTGATTTTCTGCCTCTTGGTGATTGCCGGCTCCACCATGGACCTCGGTGCGGTGGTGGACTTCTCCGACGCGATGATCCTGGGCATGGCCTTCCCCAACATCCTCGGCCTTTACATCCTCTATCCGTTTGTGCAGGAGGAGCTGGACCGCTATCTGCGCCACCTAGGCATCAAGTAACCCGCTGCACTTCTGGTACGCTGCACGGCGTACTCCACGCCGTACAGCGGGGTTCCATCCCGGCGCGTTTCCGTTGTCCACATGAACGTGCTTTGGCGCCGCCTTTCTTTCCCGCCTGCCGGCGAAGGCCCTTCTTGGCGGCATGGAACGTCTGCCCAAGCAAGCGCCATGGTGGTCCCGGGCCACTGCCCGCCTTGGCCGGAGCCTTGACCTGGCCCGCCAGGAACGGGATGGCCTGTTGATTCTGTTGTTGGCGGCGGCTGTTTTGGTATTTCTGCCGGAATGGACGGCCGACAGGCGCAACCGCCGCGAGGCCCGTTTTTGGGCCTCCTTGCCGGAGGCCACGCTGCAATGGATGGACTCTGTGGACCGCGCGCGTGGCGGCAATGGGCAGGCCATTGACCCTGCGCCGGAAAATTGGGTAGGCCGCAAGCCCTGGAAGCCGTTGCAGCAACAGGCCAGCGACCGGTCGAATGCCGGGAAGGCCCAGGCCAGGGACGGGCATCCGCCCGCTGCTCCGGACACGCGCCCGCCCCAGGACTCCGCTTTTCGCCATGCTGGCGAAGACCGCCAATCACCGGAACCAGCATCCGGGAGGGCAGGGGCTGAAGAGGGGCAACAGTGGGTTCGCCGGAAGGCGGATCCCAGCGACCCGAGCACTTGGAAACCCTATACCGGCCCGCCGGTGGACATCAACCGGGCCGATGAGGCAGCCTTTGATGCATTGCCCGGCGTTGGGGCCTCCATGGCGCGTCGTGCGGTGCGCTTCCGCGAAAGCCTTGGCGGCTTTTATGCGGTGGAACAGTTCGCAGAACTCTGGGGGCTGGACCCGGCGGTGTACGCCATCCTCGAACCGCATTTGCGCTGCAGCGGGGCTCCACGGGTATTGCTGCTCAACCGCAGCCCAATGGACAGCCTCAAGGCGCATCCCTACATCGCACCCTGGGTGGCTGAACGGATGGTGGCCTACCGACGGCAGCATGGGGCCTTTCTCAACCTGGAGGAAGTCCAGCGGGTCCGGGGCATAAACGATTCGGTGTACGCCAAGCTTCGGCCCTACCTGCGTTTGGGCAGTCCGGCGCCGGCACCAGGGCAAGCGCCCGGTGACCCTCCCTGACCGGGCTTGGCTGCGGGCGGTTTATCCGTACCTTCGCGGGGCATTTGACCGGCAAACGGTGCGGCTTTTCAGCGGAACCTGATGCGGTCCATGCCTCCTCAACCATCCCCGTTACCTATGATTGCCGAAGCTTCCAGCGCCCTGAGTTTCCAGCCTTCCGAAAACGTCACGATGATCCGCCAGATGGCCCGTGACTTTGCCGAAAAACACATCCGTCCGCATGTGATGGAGTGGGATGAGGCCCAGCATTTTCCGGTGGACCTTTTCCACAAGCTGGGCGAACAAGGCATGATGGGCGTTTTGGTGCCCACCGAATACGGCGGTGCCGGAATGGGCTACCACGAATACGTGGCCGTAATCGACGAGATCACCCAGGTCTGCAGTTCCATCGGCCTGTCGGTGGCCGCGCACAACTCCCTGTGCACCGGCCACATCCTGATGTTTGCCAACGAGGAGCAAAAGCAGCGTTGGCTGCCCAAGCTGGCCACCGGGGAGTGGATCGGCGCCTGGGGCCTGACCGAACCCGGTACGGGCTCGGACGCCATGAACATGAAGGTGGTGGCCAAACAGGACGGGGACGATTGGATCCTCAACGGCACCAAGTGCTGGATTACCCACGGCATCAGCTCGGATGTAGCCGTGGTGATCGCCCGAACGGGCGATGTCCGGGACAGCCATGGCATGACCGCCTTTGTGGTGGAACGCGGGACCCCCGGTTTTGAGGCCGGCAAGAAGGAGAACAAGCTCGGCATGCGGGCCTCCGAAACCGCCGAAATGATCTTCAACGACTGCCGCGTGCCGGCCGCCAATATCCTGGGTGAAGTCGGCGAAGGCTTCATCCAGTCGATGAAGATCCTCGATGGGGGCCGCATCAGCATCGCCGCCCTCTCCCTGGGCATCGCCCGCGGTGCCTACAAGGCAGCCCTGAAATACGCGCAGGAGCGCGAACAATTTGGCAAGCCGATTGCCCATTTCCAGGGCATCGCCTTCAAACTGGCCGACATGGCCACCGAGATCGAAGCTTCCGAGCTGCTGATCAACAAGGCCTCGGACTACAAAAACCGCGGCCAGAAGGTGACCGAGATCTCCGCCATGGCCAAATACTATGCCTCGGAGGTGGCCGTCCGTACGGCTACGGAAGCCATCCAGATCCACGGTGGTTACGGCTATACCAAAGATTTCCCGGTGGAGAAATTCTACCGCGACTCCAAGCTCTGCACGATCGGGGAGGGGACCAGCGAAATCCAGAAGGTGGTCATCGCCCGTGAGCTGCTGAAGGGCTAAGCGCTTCGCGCGTTGCGCGCAATGGCTCCCTCCAAAATCGTGTAGGCAAAAGCCAAAAGGCTTGGCTATCTTTGCCAGCCCGCCAAAAAGCAGGCCCATGGTGGCTTGCCAAGGCACCACCGGCTTGGCCGGTATCCATAGATCCCCAACCTCATCGACGTTCCCGTATGCTGATCATCGACGTCCGCGACAGCGATTCCCTCGACAAGGCCCTCAAGAAGTACAAGCGCAAGTTCGAGCGTACGCAAACCATGAAGCAGCTGCGCCGCCGCAAGCAGTACACCAAGCCTTCGGTGGAGCGCCGCCAGGAGAAGCTCAAGGCCATCTACAAGCAGGCCACCTACGGCAACCAGGGCTGATCCAAAGCGCCTGATGGGTTTGTTTTGCTGCAGGGCCCTGCCCGCAGTATCCCATGCCGCACTCCGCTTCTTCCAACGGTTCCGAGCCCACGACCCCTTCCGGGGCCGCACCGGTCCTGGCCCGTTTTGAACGCTGGCTGCGGTATGAAAAGCGCTACAGCCCGCATACCCTGACGGCCTACCGGAAAGACCTCCAACAGTTTTTTGCGTTCCTCAGCGAACGTTTCAGCCTCGGCGCCGATGCGCCCAAAGCCATCCAGCACCGCCACGTCCGGTCCTGGATGGTTTTTTTGTTGGAGGCCGGTACCGGCGAACGCAGCGTCGGCCGAAAGCTCTCCACCCTGAAAACGTTCTGGCGTTTCCTGCAGCGGGAAGGCCTTGCCGACCAGGACCCCTGCGCCAAGGTGAGCATTCCGCGCACGGCCAAGCGCCTGCCCAAAAGCCTGCCCCAGGAGCCCCTCGGGCAACTCCTTGAAGCCATGCGGCAGGTCCCGGAAGATGAACCGGTTCCCGGGTTCAGCAACCTGCGCGACCGCTGCGTGCTTGAATTGCTTTATGGCTGTGGCCTGCGCCGTGCCGAGCTGATCGGCCTTCGCCATGCGGACATCGACTGGTCCAATGGGCAGTTGCGCATCCGGGGCAAGGGTTCCAAGGAGCGCCTGGTGCCCTTCGGGCGAACCCTGTCCGAGACCGTGGCATCCTATTGGGCCGCGCGCAAGCGGCTGGTGGAGGCTTCGCCGGAAGGCGCCCTCCTGCTGACCGACAAAGGCAAGCCTTTATACCCTTCCTGGGTCTACCGGATGGTACGCCGCTGCGTATCTTCCGTTTCCGCCGCTGAAGGCCTTGGTCCCCACGCGCTGCGCCATAGCTTTGCCACCCACCTGGCCGATGCCGGTGCCGACCTCAACGCCATCAAGGCCTTGCTGGGACACAGCAGCCTGGCGTCCACCCAGGTCTATACCCACAACAGCATCGAACGCTTGAGGGCCGTGCACGAGCAAGCCCACCCGCGGTCCGGGAAGGCTTGAAGCCCGGCGCATGGCGACATTCCCAGGCCTGCAGGCCGACTTTGCATCCTCTATTCATACCACGACAACACCCTACCGCCGATCATGGAGATCAAGATCCAGTCCGTCCACTTCAACGCCGACCAAAAGCTCGAGGAATACCTGACCCAGCGCCTGGACAAACTCAATACCTTTTACGACCGCATCCAGCGGGCCGAAGTGTTCCTGCGTCTGGAGAACGAAGGGGCACCCATCCAGGAGAAGGTGGTGGAAATCAAGCTGGCTGTTCCCGGTACCATGCTCTTTGCCAAACACACCGAAAAGAGCTTTGAAAAGGCGGCCGATGAGGTGGTCGAAAACCTCCGCAGGCAGATCAAAAAGCACAAGGAGAAAATCCAAGCCAAATAATCCCCAAGGACCTTCCGCTTCTGTAGGATTTGCTTAAATTTGCAAGCCATTTCGCAGCCTGGCTGTGATTTGGACCTGTTCTTCTACGTTCTGAAGGTCCTGAAAACGCCGGTGTAGCTCAGCTGGCCAGAGCAACTGATTTGTAATCAGTAGGTCGTGGGTTCGAATCCCTCCACCGGCTCTGAACAGCAAAGCTTCCCGGAACCCTCGGGGGTGCGCCGGAGTTGGAGAGCCGGGGCAGACTGTAAATCTGTTGTCTTTGACTGAATAGGTTCGAATCCTATCACCCCCACAGCGTTTGCTTTCGCCTCCAGCGAAAACACATCATGGACCTTAAATCATAAGCGGGAGTAGCTCAGTTGGTAGAGCATCAGCCTTCCAAGCTGAGGGTCGCGGGTTCGAGTCTCGTCTCCCGCTCCATCGAGCATGGAGTTGTTGCCAGCAGCTGGCTCACTACAGGGGTCCCTCGGGGTCCCAAGCCGCGTCAAAAGCATTAAAAGCCGATGTAGCTCAGTGGTAGAGCGCTTCCTTGGTAAGGAAGAGGTCTCGGGTTCAAATCCCGACATTGGCTCCAAACCAGCAACTTGCGGAACTCCGCTCGATCTGCATCATTGTCTGAATCCCCAAATCCAGCCTTAAACCACTCGTCATGGCTAAAGAGAAATTCGAACGTACTAAACCCCACGTGAACATTGGTACGATCGGACACGTCGACCACGGCAAGACGACCCTGACCGCGGCGATCACCGACGTGCTCGCCAAAGCGGGTCTGGCCGAAAAGAAAGACTACGATTCGATC
>JAUIHG010000086.1 GCA_030432405.1 Bacteroidia bacterium
ACTTCCTGGTGGACAACAACCGCTATGCGTTTCGGGCTGCGGCCAATGAAGCATACGGGCTTTTTTTCAACGCGGCCGAACTGCAATACGAGTTCCGCGACGGCAGTGCGGCACCGGTGTTTTCCCTGGGCGCTGGAAGCGGCAGTCTGGCGCTGACCGGCACCCTGCGCATCGGGGATGATCCGGGCACCCCACCACAGGCGGGCATGCTGCGTTTCAGCGGCGGTGTGTTTCAAGGATACGATGGGGAGTTCTGGGCCACCTTCGGACTCGGAGGCAGCAGCCCCTGGCTCCAAACCGGAAGTGTCGTTTCCTATGATGGCGGTCCGGTGGTTTTTGGTCCGGACAGCAGCAGCGGTCCGGCCCGATTGGTCTGGCACGCCGACCGGTCCAGTTTGAGCGCCGGCGATTTCAGTCTGGCGCAAGGCAATGCCTCGGTTGCCTTGGGCGCTTTTGCCAGGACAACGGGCCAGGCGGCCTTTGCCGCAGGCAGCAATGTGGAAGCCCACGGCGACTTCAGCGCAGCCCTGGGCAACAGCCGGGCCAACGCCAACTACAGCTTTGCCACGGGCACAAGTCAAGCCCATAGCGCATACGCGTCTGGTTTGGGCAATGGGCAGGCCACCGGCATCTATTCCACAGCCCTGGGCAACAGCCAAACCAGCAACGATTACGCTACCGCAGGGGGGCTCTCCAACGCCAGCGGGCGTTTCAGCAGCGCCCTGGGCAGGGGGCAGGCCAGCGGGGAGCACGCCACGGCCTTGGGTGAATCCGTCGCCTCCGGCGAACACAGCGTGGCCCTGGGCCGCGCCACGGCCACAGCCCAATACGCATCGGCCATGGGCCAAGGGGAGGCCAGTGCCTTCAACAGCACCGCCCTGGGTCGGGGAAAAGCAGACGCAAACTTTGCCACCGCTGCCGGCGATGGCCATGCACAGGGCTTCTACAGTTTTGCGGCGGGTTCAGGCACAGCACGCGGCTATGGCAGCACGGCCATGGGTTTTGGCAGCTTGGCGCGCGGCGACTACGCAACGGCCCTGGGCAACGGCACCGACGCAGACGGCGCGTACAGCATCGCCGCAGGACAATCCAGCACCGCCGCAGCGCACTACAGCTTGGTCCAAGGCCAGGGCCTGCACGCCCAGTCCAGCCACAGCCTGGTTTTGGGCCGCTATAATGCCCTTGGCGGGGACAGCATCTTGTGGAACGACCGGGACCCCATCCTGGTGGTCGGCAACGGGACCGGCTTCAGCAACCGGAGCAATGCCCTGACCGTGCTCAAGGATGGCAGCATCGGCATTGGAACGGCTTCGCCGCGGGCGGCCCTGGATTTAAATGGAGCCATCGTGCTTGGATTTGATACCGCTTCGGCACCGGGGGCCATGCGCTACAACGGCATCGACTCCAGTTTGGAAGTGCAAACCGGCAACGGATGGCGCCGACTGAGTACCGGAGCTTCCAGCCCCTGGCAACAGCTTTTTGGCGGACTTTATTACGATGAAGGCACCGTTTACCTGGCTTACAACGGCGTTGACAGCATCGGTTTGAACGTTCTGGCCGATGCTGAGATTGGCAAAATGCGCATCGGGCGAGGAGGAGGAAGTCTGGACTTCAATACGGCACTCGGCTACCGCGCCATGCAAGACAATACCACCGGATTCTACAATACGGCTGTTGGTTGGTCGGCCTTGGAAAAACAAACCGACGGCGCCATCAATACTGCCCTGGGCAACGAAACGCTGAGCAACCTGACCAATGGCGGGGCCAACACGGCTATAGGGGCTTACGCCGGAAACGATTTGAACGGCAATGGGAATACCGCCATTGGTGCCTATGCCCTGGATCAACTGTCTGTTGGGGACAACAACGTCAGCATTGGACGCCTGTCCATGCACTTTGCCAGTACCGGCAGCAGGAATACCGCTGTGGGGCAGGAAGCGCTGTTCGCCGTAGGCGAAGGCGACGACAACACCGCCGTTGGGCACGCGGCTTTGCGCCTCAGCAGCGGCTTCAACCGTTTGGTTGCGGTTGGCGATTCGGCCCTGGCCAACAACGGCATGGGCGCTGATCCCTTTACCGCCGATGCACAGCGCAACACCGCCGTTGGCAGCAAGGCCTTGCAACAGAACACCACCGGCGGCAGCAACACCGCGCTGGGATTTGACGCGTTGCGCAATCCCGCTGATGCCAATGGAAATACAGCCATCGGCAATGGTGCGGCCAAAAACATGTTGGGCAGCAATTCCACAGCCGTCGGCAACTTGGCCATGGAGAATGCCCTAGGTGGCAGTTCCGTTGCTGTCGGCGCAGCCGCCATGCGCAACGCGAACAATTCCTTTGGCAATACTGCTGTGGGTTATGCCGCTGGATTCAATATGGGCAACGGGATGCACAATGTGTACCTGGGCCATTCGGCAGGCTACAACACCACCGATGCCGAACGCAACATAGCCATAGGCCGGGAAGCCTTGCGCGAAGCCCTGTTTGATGACAATGTGGCCATAGGCGACCACGCCATTCAAGCTGCAGTCCAGGTGTACGAATCCGTTGCCATTGGATCCGATGCCGCCAACAGCAGCCCGCGTGTTGAAGCGTCTGTTGCTATTGGAAACGGGGCATTTTTCTTTCAATCTGCGTTCAAATCCACCGCTATTGGAGCTGGGGCTTCCTCCGGATCCGGGCATGCTTCGAGAAGCACCTTCATCGGGGAAGGAACAAGCGCCTTTCCAGACACCATCATCAATGGCACGGCGGTTGGGTACAATGCCACGGTGGTGGACAACAGCTCCGTGCGGGTCGGGAGCAGTTCGGTTACCAGCATTGGCGGCTACGCCAACTGGACCAACGTTTCCGACAAACGTTTCAAGGAAGACCTGCAAGCCGACGTTCCAGGCCTGGCCTTTATCCAGGGCTTACGCCCGGTCACGTACCACCTGAATGTGGAAGGCATCGCCGAACACTTGAGGGAGGACACCCGCGTGGACAGCACGGGACGCCGCGTACCCGAACAAGCGCTGCCGGAGGAGGTTGCCGAACGCAAACGCAAATCCGCCATGCGTCAGACCGGCTTCCTGGCGCAAGACGTTGCCGCGCTGGCCGATTCCCTGGGTTTCGACTTCAGCGGGGTGGACCGTCCGAAGCGGGAAGAAGGCCTTTACGGATTGCGCTATGCCGAGTTTGTGGTACCGCTGGTCAAAGCGGTGCAGGAACAGCAAACGCAAATCGACTCCATGAAGGCCTTCGCCTCCGGCGAAAACCACAAGGTGGATCAAGACTCCAGCCTCCAAGCGGAAATGGCAGCATTGCAAGAAGCGCTGGCCCAAAGCCAAGCCCAGCAGGCCGCCATGGAGCAGCGGATGGACATACTGGAACAAATGATCCAGAACATGGGCCAAAGCTTCTCGCAGCAACTGGAAGCCTGTTGCCAGACCAACAATGCTTCAAGCGCTGCGCCACGGTCGCACAACGAAGCTTGCGCAGCAGATGTGGAAGCCCTTTGGCCCAACCCAAGCGAAGGAAAGGTGTACGTGCGCGTCTTCATTCCCCAGGCATTTCAAAATGCCAAGCTTCACATGATGGATGCTCTGGGAAGGAGCTGGTCGGAGCGGGACATCAAAGGAACAGGAACCCAAACCGTCCAATTGAACACCAGCTCATGGCCTGCAGGACCCTATACCTGCGCCCTGGTGGTGGACGGGAAGTTGTGTGCTCAACGCAACTTCCAAACCGCGCACTGATGAGGCAACCGGGGGACCGACCAGGACCGTTTTAGGTGCTTTAGGTCCCCCTTGCCTATCTTCCGAATCGGCCGCCATCCTCCGGGATGGCGGCCGATTGTGCACCTACAACACAACACACACCCATGGAATACAACCCGCTGTTCTACTTCCTGGCAGCCATCATTCCGATGATCGTCGGAGCCATCTGGTACAATCCTTCCGTCTTTGGCAAAGCCTGGATGAAACACTCCGGCGTTACCGAAGAAATGATCAAGGGCGGCAACATGCTCCTGATTTTCGGGCTCTCCTACCTCTTCAGCCTCTTTCTGGCCTTTGAATTGGGCAGCATCGTCATCCACCAGGCCGGAGTGGAAGCCTTGTTTGCCAACGACATGATGGCCGGGGACGAAGAGGCCTCTGCCTTTATCGAAGATTTCATGGCTGAATATGGCCATAAGCACCGCCACTTTGGCCACGGCGCGCTGCACGGCGGCATTACCGCCATCCTCTTTGCCCTGCCCATCATCGGCATTGTGGCCATGTTCGAGCGGAAGCGCTGGAATTACGTTTTGATCCACGCGGGATATTGGTTTGTCACCCTGACCCTCATGGGCGGTGTACTTTGCCAGTTTTTGTAGGCCGCAACAACCTTATTTGCCTTATATGCCGCTCCGAACCATGCGTTTCGGAACGGCGCCAACATGCCGTAACTTGCAGGTTGTCAAGCCTTCCCGGCATTCGGGAAGGCATCCCATCCCAAACCCTCAAACCATGTTTTCACCCATTCGCCGGATCGGCGCCCTCTTGCTGATCCTGGGCATGGCGATACCCTCTTTTGCCCAATCGAACATGTCCCTGTTGGGGCAACGCAGCTACAGCGACGACCTCAACGACATCTGGGGCTATGTGGACGGCAGCACCGAATATGCGCTCGTGGGCACCACGGACGGCACCTCGATTGTGGACATCAGCAATCCCGCCAGCCCGGTGGAGGTGCAGTTTATCGACGGCGTCAATTCCGTATGGCGCGATATGAAAACCTGGGGCCAGTACGCCTATACCGTAAACGAAAGCGGCGGTGGCCTGCAGATCATCAACCTTTCCGGATTGCCCGGTTCCGCTCCGGCCAGCAACTGGAGCGGCGGGAGCATCCCCGGCGGCGGCAGCCTGAGCTTCTCCACCGCCCACAACGTTTTCATCGATGAAAACGGGGTGGGCTACATCGTGGGTGCCAACTACGGTTCCGGCGGTGCCATCATGGTGGACCTGGATGCCAACCCGACCAACCCGCCCATCCTGGGTGTGTACAACGCCAATTATTGCCACGACATCTACGTGCGCAACGACATCATGTATACGGCCGAGATCTACACCGGCCGCTTCGGCATCGTGGACATCAGCAACAAGGCCAACCCGGTGGTCCTGGCCACCCAGTCCACGCCCAACACCTTCACCCACAACGTCTGGCTCTCGGACGACGGCAATACGCTGTACACCACCGATGAGACCAACGGTGCCGGCGTAGCCTCCTACGACATCAGCGATGTGACGGACATCGACTACCTCGACATCGTGTATTCCTCCCAGTCCGGTGCCGTACCGCACAACACTTTTGTGCTTGGGGATTACCTGATTACCTCCCACTACAAGGACGGGGTGACCATCATCGACGCCAGCAACCCGGCCACCATGGTCGAAACGGGGTACTACGATACCTCTCCGTTGAGCGGAGGCGGCTTTGACGGCTGCTGGGGCGTGTATCCCTACCTGCCTTCCGGCAACATCATCGCCAGCGACCAGCAGGAAGGCCTGTTCATCCTCAGCGCCAACCTGACCCCTGCTTCCACCCTGTCCGGCACCGTCACGGACGCCACCACTGGTGCGCCCATTTTTGGCGCCAATGTGGCCATTGCCGGCGTGGGCAGTACCAGCACCAACATCTTCGGCCAGTACAACCTGGCCGTGGGCGGAGCCGGCACCTACACCGTGCAGTTTGCCGCCAGCGGATACAGCCCCAGCATCGTGTCGGGTGTTTCCATCAGCGGTTCCAGCACCCTGGACCAGGCCCTGACACCCGGCGGCGGCGGTAGTTGCCTGAGCTACTGCAGCATTGCCGGCAATACGGTTGACGAATGGATTGAATCCGTGCAGATCGGCGGGCTGTTCAACAACTCCGGAGACAACGGCGGCTATGCCGACTTCGGGGGGACCTTCGGCGGGAGCTTGGCCGCCGGCAGCAGCCATGCTGTGACGCTTACCCCGGGTTTTGAAAGCACCACCTACTCGGAATATTGGCAGATCTGGGTGGACCTCAATCAGGACGGAGATTTCGCCGATGCCGGCGAACTCGTCTTTGATGCCGGCAGCGCCACCAGCAGCGTGGTCACGGGCAGCATGAACATTCCCTCGGGTGCCTCGACCGGTTTGACCGG
Organism: Bacteroidia bacterium; assembly: GCA_030432405.1. Classification (GTDB taxonomy): domain Bacteria; phylum Bacteroidota; class Bacteroidia; order Chitinophagales; family BACL12; genus WGOA01. The sequence continues at coordinate 6,152 of JAUIHG010000086.1, forward strand.
CATGCGGGTGCAGATGAACTACAATGCAGCAGGCCCTGACTGCGGCACGCTGACCTACGGCGAAACCGAGGACTACTGCATCGAGATCACCGGTGCCGGTGGAGGATGCACCGCTCCGGCCAACCCCGGTGTGACCAGCATTGCGCCCAACAGCGTGACGCTTGGTTGGGACGCCGTACCGGGCGCCATCGGCTACCAAGCCCAGGGCCGCAAGGCCGGCGTGGGCAGCTACCGGCCCAAGAACACCTTCACCAACAGCCTGACGGTCAACGTCAAACCCGCCACCAGCTACGAATGGCAGGTGCGCGTGATGTGCTCGGACGGATCGGTTTCGCCGTTTACGGCGGTACAGGACTTTACCACGCCGAGCATCAAAACGTCCACGCCTTCGGCGAAAGCCTTCCCCAACCCGGCCACGGACCACGTCCGCATCGCCGGCCTACCCTACGGCGCCCAATGGCAGCTCATCGACGGCATGGGCCGCGTGCTGGAAGCCGGCACGTACACCACCGCTTTCTACGTGACGGTAAGCCAACGCCCGGCCGGGCACTATCTGCTTATTTGGAACGACCGTTCTGAAACGCAACGCTTGCCGATCCAGGTGCAGCGCTGAGCAGACTGCGCTTGACTCCGGTTGCCATACCGGATGGATAAAAGGGCATTTCGGGTTCTCCCGGAATGCCCTTTTTTAGTGGTTCCAATGCCACCGAAGCCCTCCTTCCTCCCCTCCAGCCTGCGCCACCGCGTTTTCTGGCCGCCCTTTTTGCTGTTGCTGACCAGCGCTATTTGGTCCTTGGTGGACGCGGAAGGGTTTTTGACCGTTTGTTCCAATATCCACCATGCCATTTTGGACCGCTTTGCCGGAATCTACGCGGCCGGGGCCCTGTTCTTTCTGGCCACCTGCGTGGTGGTTTACCTTTCGCCCTTGGGCGGCGTGCGCATTGGCGGGCCGAAGGCCAAACCCATCATGGGCTTTGTGCCCTGGTTTGCCATTACGCTGTGCACGACCATCGCCATCGGCATTCTCTTTTGGGGCACCGCCGAACCCCTCTACCACCTGCACCAACCGCCGGCCTTTGCCGATGCCGAACCGCAGAGCCCGGAGGCGCGCCGCTTTGCGCTGTCCACGCTGTACCTGCACTGGAGTTTCACGCCCTACGCCATGTACGCGCTGGCAGCCCTGCTCTTTGCGCTGATGTACTACAACCGGAGGCAGCCCTTCAGCCTGTCGGCCTATTTGTTTCCCCTGCTCGGCGAACGCAGCCACGGGACCTGGGCCTCCGTCCTGGACGCCGTCTGCCTCTTCAGCCTGGTGGCCGGCATGGCGGGCAGCCTGGGCGTGGGCATGCTCACCCTTTCCGGCGGGCTGGAACGCTATCTGGGCCTGGCGCACGGACCGGCCACATATGGCCTGGTGGGCCTGGGCATCGTGGCGGCCTTCATCGCCTCTTCGGCCAGCGGCCTGATGCGGGGCATCCGGACTTTGTCCCTGTGGAACCTGGCGGTGTTTGTGGGCCTGTTGCTTTTTGTGGGCCTGACCATGCCGCACACCGTGCTGGCCCGGCAGGGCTGGCCGGCCATGCAGGAATACATCGGGGCATTCTGGCCACGGCACGGGATGGACGGGCTGGCGCAGCGCGACTGGTCGCAGGACTGGACTATTTTTTACTGGACCAATTGGCTGGCCTGGACGCCGGTCACCGCGCTGTTTTTGGGGCGCCTGGGGCGCGGGCGCAGCGTTCGCGCGTTTATGCGCGTCAATCTGATTTATCCCGCGCTTTTTGCCATTGCCTGGATGAGCATTTTTGGCAGCGCCAGCCTCCAGTTGGACGGCAGCACGGGGGAACTGTTCAGCACCATGGAGGAAGGCGGTCCGCAGGCCGCGCTCTTTGGTCTTTTTGATGCCCTGCCCTTGAGCGGCATGGCCGCCGGCGTTTTTCTGGCCATTGCCTTTTTGTCCTACACCACCGCAGCGGACTCCAACACCTCGGCCATGGGCGCCCTTTCCTCCACCGGCATCTCGCCCGAACATCCCGAGCCTTCCGTGCGCATCAAAGTGCTGTGGGGGGTGGTGGTGGGTTTTGTGGCCTGGGTCATGGTGTCCTTTGCCGGCATGGACGGTTTGCGCATGGCCTCCAACCTGGGCGGCTTCCCTGCCTTACTGCTGGAATTTGCCATCGCCGCAGCCGTTTGGCGCTTGATTTTTTTCCCGAGCAAGGCAAAATCCGATGCATCCCGGGACTGAAGCATCATGCACCGGCGTTGGATGTTCCCGCCCATGCATTGCAAGTAAAAAACTACTTTGCAGGGGTTATTCGCAGGCTCCTGATCTATGGAAATATCCATGCCCCAGCGCGTTTATAGGTACACGCCGCTGATGCTTCCCACTTTAGGGGTGGTGTTGCTTTTGGTGCCCATTTGGGCTTTCCCGACCTTCCTGACCACCGACGGCCCCTCCCACCTCAACAATGCGGTGGTCATGCGCAGCCTTTTGCTGGAGGGTGGGGAAAGCCCCTATGCGGCCTGGCTGCACGTGGAGGGCTTGCTGACCTCCAACATCCTGGGCATGGGCCTGATGCTGCTCTTATTGCCGGTGTTTGGCACCGGCGCCACCGAGCAGGCCGTGCTGAGCATCATCGTGGTGGCGGGCGCATGTGGGTGGTGGCAGCTCTTGCGCCATAGGGTGCAGTACCCGATGGTGTTGTTTTTCGCCGGCTTGCCGGCATTCCAGGGCTGGACCTTTCATATGGGCTTCCACAATTACGGTTTGGCCATGGCTGGTGCCCTTTGGATGGTGCACTTCGGGCTGCGCTTGCTGGAAACGGATGCTGCAACAATCGAAACCAAGCGGCCGTGGCGCCTTGCGCTTGCTTTTGCTTTTTGGTCCACCTGGACCATGTTGGCCAATCCTTTGCCCTGGTTGGTCGCTGGGCTGCCCCTGGCGCTTTGGACGGCCTGGCGTTTGGGCTTTGGTCCGCGGATAAGCTGGCAAACTTTGGCCCTGCTGGTGCTGCCCTTGTTGCCGGCCGCCGGAATGCTCCTCATAGCACGCGCCTCCATGACGATGGGTTCCATGGGCATGGGTCGTCTGGTGCCTTTCGAGGTGCTATGGTCCTTTGTGGAGCACGGCATTGGTCTGGGCATCTACCGCATGGAGGAACGCCACTGGGCCTTGTACGGGAACATCGCACTCGTGCTTTTGGCGTTTGGCGGGGTTGCGCTCCGCATTCAAAACCGCCACTCCAATCGAGGGGACCGTATGTTTTCTGACACCACGGTCCTTTGGTGCATCGGCCTGGCCTGGACCGCCGTTTTCTGGATCCTCCCCTCCAATATGAAAGCCACGGGCGTCCTGCCGTACCGCCTGTTTCCGTTTTTCTGGTGGGCCTTGATTTTAATTTCCGCGCCTTTGGCGAATACAACCCGCGTCTGGCTGCGCCGCAGCCTAACCCTTCTTGGATTTGCTTTTGGACTGACCTTCATGATCCTGCGTTGGCCGCATTACGCCGCCAATGCCCGCTTGGTGGACGCGGTACAAGCTTGCCGCCCCCACCTGCAATCCGGCGATTATGTCCTGCCCTTGTACCTGGACCGCAACGGGTGGAATCCGGATGGTTCGGTCATGCACCCGGTGTGGTGGGGCTTCACACACATCAGTGGATGGCTGCACGCGGACGATCCTTCCGAGCGCCCGATGGTGCTGGTGGACAACTACGAAGCCTATCTGCCCTGGTTCCCGATATCCTGGAATCAAGGCAGGAATTCCTATGCGCGGATGGGGTTCGGATGGGAGGAAGCGCCACCCAGATTGCCGCTCGACCACCCGCTGCTCAATGAGGTGGACGCCGTCTTGTTGCTTTTTGATTTCCCCGGTGGAATGCCAGACAGTACGCGCACTTGGTTGGAAACGCAGTACCGCTTGGCCACCATCCACCCCCCGGCAGCTTTGTACCGACGGCGCTAGGGCACGGACAACAATACTTTGCCCACAGAGAAAGGTGGGACATACCCGTCGGCATAGCTGTAGAACTCCAGGTCGGAGCGCTTGGCGGGATCCATGCCCAGGGGCTTTTCCCGCTTTCCATTCCAATTGCTGGGGTTGAACCCCATACCACTGAGCAGACCGTCGCCATGCAGCCCTTCGCTGCGCATTCCGCCTTCCAGGCGAACCGCCCGGGAACCGGCATTGGCCACCACCGCCCAAACCTGCCCAACGGAATCCCGGAAGCACTCCAGCCGCAGGAACTGCTCGTCCAGCATGCGCGTGGCTTCGCCGGAGGCGGTATAGGCCATCAATGCTGCACCGTGCACCAATCCCTTGAACAAGCGGAACGCATGGTAATCGGCCTCTGCCTTATAGCGCCATTGGTGTTCTTCACGGCTAAGCCCCTCTTCAGAAGCCAGGCTGTGGGTGATCATGGCGGTGGTGATCTGCCCGCCCAGTTTCTGGTAAAAAGCGCTTTGGATGGGATAGCCGGAAACCAGATTGAAGCGGTTCATGTCGAGCAGAAACCGGACTACATGCTGGGCTTCAAAAAGTGTATTGCCGAAGCTCTGTGCAGGCCACTTAACCGCCCATTCGGTGAGGTTTATTCCATCCGGAACGATCGGTCCATAATAGTCCTTGATGTAGTGGTTCAAAAAACCCGAACCATCCCGAACCAGCAGTGGCAATGCTTGCTCGATATAATCCTGCCAGGTCCCCTCGCTTCGGTTCATTTGAATGCCGTGGTACAGGTATTGGTGCGTGCTACCGCTGACCGTGCCTTGACGGGCAAACTTTTTGACGGCGGCGTTCCAGTCCCAATAGTGGCTGTAGGGCTCCCGGGAAGGTCGCCCCTCCCACTGCTCAAGGGCCAGCACATTGGCACATACCAGGGCAAAGGCCCCCTGGTAGCCTTTCGCCCGTAGGGCATCCATGCTTTGCGCACACCACTCCAGATACACTTCCGGTGTAGGAAAACGGTTGCGGTACACCGGCTTACCATGGCCGGCACCGTTGCCCATTTGCTGGTATTCGTTGCCCAGCTCCACCTGCACCACGGTCAATCCTTGCGCCTCCATCCGGCGCATGACCTCCATGGCCTCATGGACAGGTTGCAGGGGGTTGTATACGTAAGACACCTCCTGCACGCCGGTGAGGGCACAAAAATCGAAAAGATCAAAAAGGGCATTGCGGGGATAGGCACTGCTGCGGTCCTCAATGCCCTCTACATAGCGTCCCAGGCCGCGGGCCAGGCTTTGTCCGTCCGCTTCGTAGAGCCGGTAGCCCCAGGATGCGGTACCGGCGGGAAAACGCACCATCCCAAACTCGATGTCCTGCAACAATTCCCGTCCTTCCTCGGTTTCAAATACCGCCAGATCCTCAGGGTGACGCCGGTCGTACAGGCCCTGGGCATGGATGCCGAAAACCCTGGGCGACACCGGGCCCAGTACGCTGTCCAGCTGCACCCGCAGCGACAGCACATCCTGCCCTCCGTATGCCGCTGTGCGGTGCTTTGGCGCATCCGGCGCAGCACCGGTGTCGGTGCCCGACTGCGCAGAGGCCGAGCCGAACAGCACCAGCCCGAAAAGACCGCATAGCAAACCTCGGTAGGTCATGGTGTGTTGCATGCCGCAGGCCGTCAGGGAACGACCAGGGTCCGGGACAGGGGTCCACCCCTATGGTGGACCAGCACCTGGTAAATGCCCGGAGGCCAGGCTTGCACGTTCAGGGTATGGCTTTCGCCGGAAGGCGAAAGGCGCTGGTGTACCAGGCGGCCCTGTGCATCGTGGACTTCCACACGGGACACGTGCAGCGCCGCATCCCAGGTCAAGCGGGTGCTGGTGGCAGCCGGATTGGGATGAATGGACAGGTCTGGTGTGGACGGGACCAAGGCCACGTGGGCTGGCTCCGAGCCCTTGTTGTTTTTGAAAAGCATCAATGGGCCTCTGTCGCCGTTGGCGATCAGGTCGGGCCAACCATCGCGGTTGTAGTCCAGGGTATCCATCATCACCGTATGAACTGCGCCCCAGCCCGTTGAAGCCGGAAAGGTGTGGATGTCCACTCCGGGAGCAAAGGACATCGCATCGCCCAGATTGCGGTGCCAGCGCATGGTATGGTCTTCGGCGCTTCCACTGACAACATCATAATCCCCATCCTGATCCACATCGATGAGCGCAATATCCGTGGGACTTTCTACAGCAGAAGACACGAGCACGCCGGCGCCAAACAAACCCGTACCGGAATTGGCGTACCATTGAAGGGCATCGGAATCGGTATGGGCAGCCAGCAGGTCGAGGTCTCCATCAAAATCCATATCCACCCAACGCAACAGATTGGCCTTGTCAGCAATCACGCGCTCAGGGGCTGCATACCCACTGCCGGCTTGGTATCGGAGCCATACCACGGAATCCAGTGGGGTTATGCCCACCACATCGCCTTGGCCATCGCCGTTCAGGTCTTCCATCCACGCCAATTCCAGATCAACTACGTACAGCAGGGAATCTGAAAAGGCTCCACCTCCGCTGTTGACCAATGCCCGGACCCCAGACCATGGTCCACTGCAATAGAGGATATCGTTCAGCCCGTCCATGTTCACATCGCCAATATCCAATTCATACCTTCCCGTTTGGAGTTCATGACGTGCAAAAGCCGGCTCCGGGGTACCCCCCAGGTTTTCGCACCATAGGATGTAATCCGGATCGGATGGTCCAGGCGCATAGGGTTCTGCGCTGGCGGCAAAGTCCTTGTCTCCATCGCCATCCAAATCACCCACTGCCGTGCCCGGGCGCCCATCTTGAAATTGCGCGTTCAATCCATATTTATCGACGTAACCCGCCGTGTCAAAGGTGGCTACCGACCAATTGTACATCGATGTAGGGTGGCATCCCAGGCCATCAAAAAAGTACCAGGAAAACAGTACCTCCGTTTGGCCATCGTCATCCATGTCCGTGGCATAAAACTCGGAATGCTGGAAATGGGATGTCACCGCCATGATGTCCACCGGACTTTCAAATGCACCTTGAGCATGCAGCATGCCGCTGCTACAAAGCAGCAGCAACAGCGTCGTGGGTATACCAAGACGATGTGGTGCATGCAGCAAAATCTGGTCGAAACGTTTTTGCAACGTGGATAGGCACAGCATCATGGGGCATATGCGGCTTTTACGTACCCAGATAAAGGGCAAAACAAACCGCAACGGACCTCAAGTTAACGATACCGCCAGGCCATTCAGCAAGGGGCAATACAGACTTAGCCACCGTAGCCGATTTCCACGTATTCGCCCGGCACGGGTCCATTGGGCATCTAGCGCAGCACCAGCGGTGTAAACACCACCGTCCGCGGGCCTTCGAGCCGCAGATGATACACCCCGGAAGGCAGCCCATCCATAGGAATGGTTGCCATGCTGCCCGAGACCGGTACAGCGAGGACAACTTGCCCTTGAGCGTTAAATACTTCCAGTGTGTTTTGGCCCGGAACGGGCGAAAACGGCAACGCTACAAAAACGCGGTCGGAAGCTGGGTTGGGCCAAACGCTCAGGGTGCTTTCCCCCCGGTTGGACGGCCCACTGGACGACCGGCTGGACGGCGTGGAGAAGCTCTGGTCGGCGCTGAAATTGGAAAAATCAGGGTCGCAATAAGCCCGAACGCGCCAGGTGTAGTTGGTGCCCGGATTGAGTACGGGAATGGTCCGGGAGGTGGCGGTTGTTTTGAATTTCTTGGTGGCCCCGCCAGAGGGGCCGCCAAACACCTGATAGCCGATGGCCTCCGGAACAGGGTTCCAGGACAGGGAGGCCGCCGTTGGCGAAAGCACCGACGTAGCCACACCCATAGGCACCGGGCAGGGGCTTTCCTGATAGACCCGGACGTAATCGATTTCCATGGGCGCTTCGGTGATGGCCGGATCGATGAAGGGCAAAACGGCCACATTCAACAGCAGATACTGCGGCGCATCAAATGGCCAGGTGTCGGCGTCCAGGCTTTCCGGCGCATAGGTATAATGCACCACGCCGTCCACGTCAAACTCGAGTTTGTCCGGCGTCCAGGTGAGGCCGTACACGTGGAATTCCGACAAGGCCGTGGGGATGAAGGTCCCGCCCACATTCACCGTGGCGCCAAAGCTGGAAGGCGTATGCGTGGCGCTGGACACGTAGGTGGGGTTGTCGCCCCAATGTTCCATGATGTCGATTTCGCCGCAGGCGGGCCATCCGGTGGTCCCAAAACCCTGCGTCTCCCAATAGGCCCCGGCCTCAGTGATGTTCTGGCCCAGCATCCAGATGGCCGGCCAGGTGCCCACACCGGAAGGCAGTTTGGCCCGCACTTCCACGCGGCCGTAGGTGAAGGCAAATTTGCTGTTCAGGCGTGCCGATGTATGCGTTTTGGTGTAGCCCTGGTCGGTATAGGTTTCCTTTTTGGCCACCACCTTGAGCGTGCCGTTGTCCACATAGGCGTTGTCCGTACGGTCGGTGTAGTGCTGGATTTCCCCGTTGAACCAGCTGCCTCCCGATGGGAGCTGTGTCTGGGCAAACCATTTGCTGGCGTCCACCGGTCCATCGGTGTCAAACTCGTCGTTCCAGACCAGGTTGTCGTAAACCGGTACCGGGGGTACATAGGACGCGTCAAAAAACACATCGTCGATGTAGGCCGTAACCCCGTCAACATTGTTTTCGCCATTGACTTGTATGACCACACGGTTGAAGTCCGAGCGCGTGGTCGGGTCCGGCGAAGCGGGATCGAGGTTGATCCAGGGATCGGACGCAAAATCAAAGGTGACCGTCTGCCAGGCATCCAGCACGATGGGCTTGATGATTTCGC
>JAUIHG010000087.1 GCA_030432405.1 Bacteroidia bacterium
GTGGAAGGCCGCTATCGGATGGTGCGCAACGGCATGGCTTCGGAGACGCCTTTTTCGGTGTTCGCCGGTTCCGGCGAAAACGGCTCCTTCCGCCAGGGCCTGACCACGATCGGACCCAAAATCCGCTGGGCACCGAACAAGCGCTGGCCCAATTTCAGCGTGCAAAGCGCCTTTTGGATTCCCCTGGGGGATTCCTTGTCCGGTTCCAGCACCGAGCCCTACCTGGATTGGGACGGTTCGATTTGGTGGACGCAGTTTTTCAACGATTTCAGCATCGGGAGCCGCTGGTCATTGTTCACCGAAATCGACGTGCTGTGGGAGGACATCGGCAGTGCCCAGCAGGGCCGCATCAATCGCGTGTCCACCCCGGTTACCGTCATTGCCACCTACCTGCCGCGGTGGGATTGGAGCGTCTATGGCCTGGTGGGTTATTCTCCGTACTGGCAAAGTCCCTTCGATTGGTTCGGCCAGGCCGGGGTGGGCGTCAAACACCAATTCACCCGGAAGGTGGAACTGGAACTGCTGTACACCGGCTTCACCAACCGCAACCTGGTGGAAAACGATGGCCGGGCGCAGACCATCAACCTCGGATTGCGGGTCAATGTCGGAAACTGAGATGCCCCGCATCAGCCATTGCATCCGGGCAGATCATGGACCGGGCAAAATCCGTTTGCCTTTCTGTTTGATTTTGGGTGCGGTGTTGTTGTTGTTTGCCGTTCCGGCGAACGCCCAACAAGGCCTCCAAGACTCCACGCAAACGCAGGTACCCGGACAGGCGTTCTCGACAACCTGTTCCGGAATCCGCTTTGAAGGCCTCAAACGCAACAAAGCCGAGTTTCTCCGGCGCTTTCTTTCCAGCGCATCATATTGCGGAACGGACGTTCCAGTTTCAGTTCAAGCCACCACCGCATCGGAAGGCCTGACCCGCACAGCATGGGAAGCCCTTGCGGAAGCCGACGCCGTACGGCTGCGCCGCTTGCCGCAAATTGCCGATGCCCAATGGAGTCTTTTAGCACCGGACAGCAGCACGACTGGCCCCTGGACGCTTGTTTTTCATATTGAGGAAGCCTGGACCCTCTACCCCATTGCCAACATCGGCGGTGTGGTGGGCAATTTTTGGTGGCAGGCGGGCGCCACGGAACTCAACCTGGCCGGCCGGGGCATTGAATTGGCCGGCGACGTGCGGGTCATCGATGGACGCCTGGGCGGTCAGCTGCGCATGCGCCTCCCCTACATCGCGGGCAGTCCATGGGGCATTTCCGTTTCGGCCACCCGACAAGCCTCCCGCGAGCCCTTCTTTTTTCCGGAACAAACGGTCCAATACAACTACACCAATTATACCCTGCAACTGCTGGGCCTGCGGGAAATCAATCCGGGGCACCAATTGGAATTTGGCGGCGCCCTGCTGTTGGAACAATACCGCCTGAACGACATGCCGGTGGACTTCAGCGGTCCCGCCAGCCTGGATCAGGACAAATACCTGGGCAAGGTCCGCTGGGTGCTGGACCGGACGGACCGCCGCTATTTCTGGCGCAAGGGCTTTTGGCAGGAGGCCATCGGCACCGTGGTGCACACCCCCGGTGAGGCCCTGTTCTGGATGGGCATCTACAACGGCCACGGCTATGCGCGGGTGGGCCGCATAGGCAATCTGGCCGGCCGCCTGCGGCTGGGCCTGGCCACCAATACCCCCTCCCCGTTTGCGCCTTTTGTGCTGGACAGCCGCATCAACCTCCGGGGTTCCGGCAACCGCGTAGACCGCGGCACGGCCACGGTGGTGCTGAACCTGGAGCACCGGCAAACCCTCGTGGAGGGCCGTTACCTGGCCTTTCAGGCGGTGGCCTTCTCGGATGCGGGTTCTTGGCGTTCGCCGGGAGGCGGTTGGTCCGACCTCATCGATGAAGCGCAATTCCGCTGGTTCACCGGCGCCGGCCTGCGCCTGATCTGGAAGCAGGGCGTGGATGCGCAGTTGCGCGTGGATTACGGCATCAATCCACTAGACCCCGCCGAACGGGGCTTGGTGGTCGGGCTGGGCCCTTATTTCTGAAGTGGAAAGCGCTGGCGCTCAGCGCGCCACCATCAGCAGTCTGTGGCTGGTCCGGTTTCCTGCGCGCAGCTGCACCGTGTAGCTGCCCGGGGCCAGGTGCTGCAGGGTCCAGGTGTTTTCGCCCGTACGGGCGAATCCCTTATGCTGTTGCTGCAGGCGGCCGGTGGCATCATAGACCGATACCTCTAAAGGCTGGCCCGGCAACGCGGCATAGTCCACCGTTACCGAACCCGCACTGGGGTTGGGATACAGGGTCCAATCCAGGTCCTGATCCGACGGGGTCAAGCCGGAGGGCATATCCCCGACCCAAAATTCCCGCTCGTAGGTCTGGCCTGCAAAATCGGCGCGGAAGGTGTAGGCCCCGGTGGGGTCCGCGCTGGTCGGAATGAAAAACCAATAGGCCCAGGCTGCGGAAAAATCGTCCCAGGGGCTGACAAAATCCCAGTCGTCGTATGTGGCTCCCGTGGGGTCGAGGATTTCCAATTCGGTCAGTGCACCGTTGAGCAGGTCCTTGTACCAGAGCATCAGGAAAACCGTGTCGCCATGGTCAAAGGCGGCCTGTTCGTTGGTGATTTCCGGATCGGGGCAATCCTCCACGGGCAGACCGCTGTGGGTGGAAATGTGGTTGATGCCCGGCACCCAGTAGTCCTCCTGGCTGATCCACCAGGAGTCCGGATTCAGGCCATTGCAGGTGCCCATGTAGGGGTCCACCAGGTTGTCGAATTTGTCGTAGACCGCAAAATGAAGGTGCGGGATGGTGGAGCTGCCGGAGCTGCCGGCCGTGCCGAGGTATTCGCCTTCGGCGACCGTCTCCCCGATGCCCTTACTGGTGATGCTCCCGCTTTTGAGGTGCAGGTACCAGGAAATGGAGCTGTCCGAATGCAACACATACACCGCGTTCCAGTCCGTGGCGCCGGACAAGGTGCAGTTGCGGTCAAAATTGCCGTCCACCTTGCCCACGATCACGCCGGGGGCGGCAGCCACAAACTCCATCACGTTCTCGTCCATGCGCTTCCAGGCATAGGGCCAGAGGATGTAGTCCGTGCCTTCGTGGTTGCCGGTGGCCCAATCGTAGGTGCGGGTGCCGCAGTTGTAATCGCTGAGCGTGGAGGGCGACAGGTTGTGGTCCACGAAGTTGGTGACCGCATAATAGCCGGGCTCCTCAAACTCGCCTTTGTGGCGGATGGGGGACGCAAAGGTCACGTGGGAGATGCCTATGCCGCGGGTGTCCGCCTCCGGCGAAAGCCGTTCCAAAAGCCCCGGATCGGCATCCAACAAGGCATTGGCCTGCGCCCGCAATTGCGGAATCAGGTGGGCGGTTTGTTCTCCGGTAACACAGGCTTGCGGGGCAGCGCCACCGCTAAGCGTATACCATGGACCACCGGCTTGCGGAGCGCGGTTTTGGGCCTGGGCAGGCTGGATGGCAAACATCAAAATGGCCAGCGCGGCGCCAAAGGCCGTCTGCAGAGAGGCGTCAAGGTGTTTCATGGGCTTGCTTGTCCCCTGCAAGATCGGGGCTTCAAACACATCGCACAACTCTGCTGCCCACATTGCGGGTGCGCAGATCCCGCCCGGACTGCACCGGTCAAACCGCATGTTTAGCCAGGTTTGCGCCGTATGCCGTCAGCGGTACATCGCTTCCCAGGGCTTGTTGCGGTGCTTGGCTTTGCGTTTGCCTTTGCGCTGCTGTTGGGCATCTTCTTCCAGGAGCACTTTCCAGGCGGGTTTGCCCCCACCCGTTTTACCACCAACTGTGTTGCGGCGCTTGGAGGGTCCGTGGCTGCGCTTTTCGGACACCGCACCTGCGGGCGCCTGGCCCTGGAACGGGCGCTTGCCTTTTCCGGGGTTGTGGCCCGGCCTGTAGGGCGCACGTTGGGGCTTGGCTTGCCGCGGGGCAGGCCGCAACACTTGTTCGATTTTGGGGCAGTGGAACGGTTGGTCCAAAACTACCTCGATCGGTTCGCCGAGCAGGCGCTCCACGTTGCGGAGCTTGTTGCGTTCGCCGGAGGCGGAAAAAGACTCTGCATGACCGGTGCGGCCTGCGCGGCCCGTACGGCCGATGCGGTGCATGTAGGTGTCCGCGTCCAGGGGCATGTCAAAATTGATCACGTGGCTGATGTCGTCCACGTCGAGGCCCCGCGCGGCCACATCGGTGGCCACCAGCACGCGGAAGCGGTTGCGCTTGAAGCCTTCCAGGGCGGCGTCGCGTGCGCGCTGGGTCTTGTCGCCATGGATGGCGGTGCTGCGCAAGCCGGCTTGCCAAAGGGCTTCGGACACGCGTTCGGCGTCCACCTTCTTCTGTGCAAAAACGAGGACTTTGGCGTCCTGCAAAGCACCCAGACGCTCCAGCAACAGCGGCAGCTTGTTGCGCTGCTGCACAAAGTGCAGTTTCTGGCGGATGCGCTTGGTATCGATGGGCTCCGGCACAATCTCCACGCGTAGCGGATCGGTGACCATCTCCCGGGCCAGCGCTTCGGTTTTGGGCGGCATGGTGGCCGAGAAAAACATGGTCTGACGCTCCTCGGGCATGGCCCCCACCACTTCCCGGATGTCGTCGATGAAGCCCATGTCCAGCATGCGGTCCACCTCATCGAGCACAAAGACCTCGATGTTGTCCAGGCAGACGTGGCCCTGGCCCATCAGATCCAACAAACGGCCGGGTGTGGCCACCAGGATGTCCTTGCCGCGGCGCAGATCACGCACTTGGGGAAACTGCGGCATGCCGCCGTAAGCCATGGTGCCCGAAACGCGCAAATAGCGGCCGTAGGCTTTGCAGCTGTCGGCAATCTGCACGGCCAGTTCCCTGGTGGGCGCCAGCACCAGCGCGCGGGGGTGGCGCGAGGCCGGTCGGCCGTTTTGGGCTGCCAGCCGGTTGAGCATGGGCAGCGTAAAGGCCGCTGTTTTGCCCGTGCCCGTCTGGGCAATGCCGATGAGGTCCCGTCCTTCGAGCAAACCTGGGATGGCCTGCTGCTGGATCGGGGTAGGCTCCTTGTAGCCTTCCTGGGTCAGCGCCCGTTGGATGGGCGGCAGAAGCTGTTCGAAGGCATTGCCTTCAAAAGTGGATTCCATAACGAACGTGGTCGAGGGGGCCCGTTTGAGGACAATTCTTTCACCACCGGACGTATGGAAAAGAAAGGCTTCGCCGGTAGGCGAATGCCGGGTTGATGTGGCCATTGGGCCCAACCCATCGCACGGTATTGCGCCCTTCTTCAACCAACGACGCATCAACGCCAAACTGCCTGTGCTATCTACCAAGGGTGCAAGCGGCGGCAAAGATACAGGGAAAAGCCGGCGTATTTTCTGTAGGTCAAGATCATGCCGTTTCCGCATGGTATGACCATGAATGCATTAGTCCAAAATCACCATGCGCTGCGCGTGTTCCCCCATGCGCAGCAGATAAACACCGGCCGACCAGCTGCTGGCATCCACCCGCGTGCTGCCTGAAGCCGGAACTTGATGCACCAAGCGACCGAGAGCGTCAAAGACCTTCAGCTGCGTGTCCTGCCCCCAGGTGCCTGTAGCCTTCACGCTGAACCAGCTTTGCACCGGATTGGGCGTGATGGAAAAGGCGTTCGCCTCCGGCGAATCGAAACCCGTGCCGACGCCCGTTTCGTTGTTGGCGTGGTAGGTTGGGGACTGGACCACAAAGCTGCCGGTCCCGTTGGGGTTGCGGGCATAGGCCATGTCTTCGGTTTGATCGCTGAAGCTTGCGCTATCGGCCAATTCCCCAAGGCTGTTGAGCAGGTAAAGCTCCTCTCCGTCTGCGCTCAGTTTGAAATTGCTGTGGTAGATGCCCTGGCTTTCGTCCTCATCGGCCCAGACGATCAGATAATCGCCAGGCTCCAGGACGGTCCCGTCTGGAATGCTCCACTTGCCCAGGTCCAGGGCCTTGTCGGACAAGGTCCATCCGCCGATGTCCACAGCCGTGGAAGCCGTATTGTACAATTCGATCCAATCGTCAAACTGGCCGGCTTCGTCCGCGGCCGTGGCGTCGTTGCTGGCCAGCAACTCATTGATGACCACGTTGCGTTCGGAAGCCGGAGTCAGGGCCACCCGGTAGTAATAGATGTCGTGCTCGGCACCTGGGGGATCGTAGCTCAAGGTACCCGCTGTATTGGCTGCTTCGGCTTCCACGTAGAAGCGCACCGAGGTCCCGGAGGCGTAACCCGGGATTTCCGCTCCGTACACCCCATCCCCTGCAGCCCCGTCGCCGTGGGCACCGTCGTCGTGCATGTCCGCGGATTCGAAGGTGCCCATGATGCCGGTGCCGTAGTACAAGCGCATGGCGGCCATGCCGGAGCCGTGGCTGGCTTGCGCAGTGACCATGGCGGCTTCGCCGGCTCCCGGCGCTTGCCAGGACACGCCGTCCGAGGCGTATTCCACGTTGCTCAATACGGGCGCGCTGGTGGCCACTTCCGAATTGGACCAGTAGAAGCTCCAACGGTTGTCGATGAAGGTTTTCAGGTCGTTGACTTCGGACGTGAACTGGCTGTAGGTGTAAAGCTTTTTGGGGTCCGAGGCCACCTGTGCATCGATGAAAGCGGCATAGGCATCGATGCGGGCCTTGGCCGTGGTGGGTTCGAAGACCTCGTTGAGCAAGGTGCGCACGTGGGCCAGGTAGCGCTGGCGCAATTCGGGCACCTGAAGCAGGCGGTAAAGCAAGGGGTAGTTGTCGTCGTTGGCGTGGTAAAAGACGCTCCAGCCGTCGTTGCTGATCTCCATGACGCTGTTCCCGTCGTACTCCTGCGGCGTGATGCGGCCGGTTTCGTCGTCCAGGTAGAGCCAATAGTCCATCTTGCCTTTATAGACATAGCTGTCGTCGTCGGAAAAGAGGATTTCGGCGGCCAGGAACCAGAGCGTTCGGTCGATGTCCAGGTAGGGCGAAAGGTCTTCAATCAGGTTCGAGATCGGCCCGTTTTCCAGGGCATCGCAGGTATGGATCAAGTCCTCCCAGGGCAGGTTGCGTTCGCTGCGCTTGAGCGTATAATGCTCCTGGTAATCCGCGGAGTCAGATCCCAGGTAATTCAAGGCGGCTGTGCCGTCGCCCCATCCGCCGCCACCGGGACCACCAGGGCCTCCAGGCCCACTTGGGCCACTATTCTCTGTATCGGCGCGCCAGAGGCTGCCATTGTTGCTCATCCACCACTCCCGCACAAAGTCGGAATTCAGCTGCTGGACGTGCGGGTACAGGCCCCAGTCCTCGTCGTTGATGTACAAACGCACGTACGAGGCCTGCGCTGCGGGGATGTGGTTGCGGATGGCGTTGAGGTAAAAGACCTCCCGGATGAAGGAGGGATCGCCAAAACAATTGTTCAGGTTGAAGGTCTCGTAGCCTTCTACCTCCTGGGCTTCATCGGTAAAATTGGCCGATATGTTGAAGGACTTTTTCTGTCCCGGAACCATCAGATAGGATGTTTGCCCCTTGAAGCGAACCCCAACTCCGGGATAGGCTTCGCCGTCCACGGTCAAATCCGCTTGGATGTTGGTCTTGCTGTCGTAGTTCAGCTGCATGAGGGTCCAATAGTTCGGCTGGTCAAATTCCAACCGGAACTCCCGGATTTGAGCCTCATCGTACAAGCCTTCGGAGGCTTGCCCACCGGTCAGAAGCATGCGCCCGTCGGGCGAAAAGTGGAGCTGGTCCGGTAGGCTTTGGGCCTGGACCACAATGGGCCAAGCGGCCAATGCAAAGGCCGCCGATTTTACGCTGATGTTGATCATGATCGGAACAGGGAAGGTCGAAGAACAGGTCTTTCCAGCCATGGCCGAAATCGATCCCAACCCGTTGGGCAGAAGCATGGAAAGACGGGCAAAAGCTTTGGACGCACGAACAACGCCAAGGTTTAAGAACCCCTCAGAAACTGCCTGAATCACGGATTGCCCAGACAAAAAAAGCCGCCTCGAATGAGACGGCTTTTTCGTTGTAGCGGAGGCAGGACTCGAACCTGCGACCTCCGGGTTATGAGCCCGACGAGCTACCAACTGCTCTACTCCGCGATGAGTGGGCGGCAAATATACGGGGGTGCTGTGGACTTATGCAACAGCGTCCGAAAATTTGCCGCCCCTTTCCGCGAGAACCTGGACCACCAACGGCGGGCCTGACCGCTGTGGGGGTGGCACCGTGTGGAGAAAGCCTTCGCGCGCTAGCGCAATTCCACAATGCCCACGGCATGGCCGGGCACCTCGCCGTTGGCCTGGCCGGACTCGATGGTGACGGGTTCGCCGAGGATGTCGGCGCTCGAAAGGTACTTGGCCCCGCCGTTGTAGGGAATGGGCATCGGCTCGGCCTTGAGGTTGTAGAAGACGATGTACTCGGCATCCTCGCCCTGCACGCGGATCCACTGGGTGCGCTTGCGGTCGCCGTTGCCGATTTCCAGAATCGGGGCACCGTCCATCACGCTCAACAGGTGGAAGGCCCAGCCTTCCGGCGAAACACCCACCCCGTTGTCATCGGGGTACAACAGGCCGCCCATCTTGGGGGCGTAGAGCGTCTGGTAGGTGGCCGCACCGACTACGGTTTCACCGTACTCGGCATTGATCTGGGCCAGGGCGGTGAGGAACTTGACCACATCGATGGCGGCGGCCATGCTGTGCCCGGCCCCGGCAATGCTCTTGCGCAAGGCCCATTCGGTGAACAGGATCTGGGCATCCGGGTAAAGCTTGCGGTAGTGGTCCACCTCGGTGCGCTTGAGGTCCTGCACGTAATCGCGGTAGATGGGGTATTCCAGGCGGCGGCGCAGGTCGTCGTTTCGGGCCTGCACCTGCTTGCCTACAATGTCCCATTGGCGGTAGCGGTGGCGGCTGATGGCCGTGCCTTTCAGGCCGCCGGAGCGCACACGTTCGCTGCCCAGCTCATTGAACAGGCGGTCGGACTGGGCCTTTTTATCGGAGATGTTGGCCTTGCTGCCCATGGTTTCGGGGTCCAGCATGTCCGGAAAGGCATAGGCCGGCGGGGTGCCGACGTAGCTCACCGGAATGCCCTTGCCGGCGCAAAATTCCTCGAGTTCCTCCACCCAGTCCCAATACAGGCCAAAGGCCTTTTCGGCGCGTTGGCGGCCATTGTAGCTGGAGGCCTTGGGGTCTTTGCGCTGCAGTTCGGCCAGCAGCATTTTCTGGTGCTCGGGGCTGTTGACTTCATTGTCCGCCTCGATGTAGAGGATGTTCAGCCCGGCGGCGTCCGCGTCGTTGATGAAGGCCGCCAGTTCATCGAAGGGCATATAGTAATTGGCCGTCATGATGATGTCGGACATGCCGGTCTGCTGGCAGAACTCGATCCAGTCGGTGTAATAGGAACGGTCCTCGTTGCGGTCGCGCTGGGCCAGTTTGTCCAGTTTGTCCAGGTAGGGGTAGTCTTCGGCGGATTTCATCCAGCCGTGGCCGCGGTACGCCGGGTTGCGGGAGGCGTCGCCATAGCGGGACAGTGTGGCGCCCGAGCCGCTGATGCCCCGGGTCAGGTTGATGCGCAATTCCTCCACCTGGGGGTAGGTGTAGAATTGCCGGCTTTTCACCTGGCCCTGCTTGAGGAAGGCCCCCTGCATGTTGGCGCCCATGCGCGGCGCGCGAAGGCCATCGGTGGCCATGAGGCGTTCGCCGGAGGCGGACGTTGTTTGACCGCCTGTGGTCCCGGAGTTTCCGGAAGATGCGCCACCATTGGCAGTGCTTTGTGCATCATCGGTGTTGTAGACCACCACGGTCTCACCGGATTTTTTGTTGCAGCTGGGCGCGCTCAGCGCGAAGGCGCCCACGAGGAGCAGCAGGAAGGGGATGGTACGGCGCATGGAAAGGGGTCGGTTGTCGGGTGTCGATCTCCGGGAACGGGGGATGGCGATGGGCGGTAAAAATAGAACGCGGGCACGGGCGGTGAACCACGAATGCGCGCTCTGTTGGGACGGATCGGCCCGGGATGCGTCACGGCGGGGTACTTTTGCGCGATGGCCCAACAGCAGCCCGATCCGTCCAACCAGCCCCCTGAAGCCTCCGATGCCTCCAAGCCTGACGCGGAGGAGGTTCCGCCTGCCGCTGCGGGTGCTTCGCCGGAGGCGGAACGCGACGCCAAGCCCGACGCAACACACCGTGCCGGCTTTGTGAACGTGATTGGCCGCCCCAATGCGGGCAAGTCCACGCTGGGCAACGCCATCATGGGCGAACAGCTCAGCGCCATCACGCCCAAGGCCCAGACCACGCGGCACCGCATCCTGGGCATGCTCAACGGGCCGGACTACCAGCTGGTGTTCTCGGACACGCCCGGGCTGATCTACGACCCCGCCTACGCACTGCACGAGCGGATGAACGATGCGGTAAAAAGCGCCTTTCAGGACGCCGATGTGCTGCTTTTCCTCACCGGCCCCGAGGACCGCTGGGACGACGAAGACCCCATCCTCAAGCGCCTCGATCGCTTGCCGGTGCCGCTTTTTGTGCTCATCAACAAAGCCGACCGCTATGCCCAGGAGGAGGTTGTGGCCTGCATGCAGCGTTGGGAGGCGCGCTTCGCGCGAACGCGCAAGGACCTGCCTGCCGGCGAAGGCACGGTGGATGCAGGCCAACCGGTATTGACCGAGGTCATGCCCATTTCCGCCCTGCACGGCCATGGCGTGGCCGCCCTGCGGGAACGCTTGATTGCGCTTTTGCCCCAACATCCGCCGTACTACCCCAAAGACCAGTGGACCGATCGGCCGGAGCGCTTTTTTGTTACCGAAACAGTGCGGGCCAAGATTCTGGAGCATTACCAGCAGGAGATCCCCTATTCGGTGGAGGTGGTCGTGGAGTCCTTCAAGGAAGAGCCGACCATCATCCGCATCCAGACCTTGATCTTTGCCAACCGGTCCAGCCAGAAATCCATCCTCATCGGCAAGGGCGGCAGCGCGCTGACCCGCATGGGCAAAGCCGCCCGGCAGGAACTGGAGGCCTTTTTTGGCAAAAAAGTCTTCCTCGGCATCCACGTCAAGGTCCGCGAGGGCTGGCGCGAAAGCGACCGCGACCTCAAAAGCTTCGGCTACGAGGGCTAGCGGAGCACCGGGATGGCGCTTTCGCCCTGCCCATGTTGCCTTCCGGCCCCGCCTGCCCTCCACTTTACCCACCCGATCCCCACGCCATGTTTACCGTCGCTATCGTAGGCCGCCCGAATGTGGGCAAGTCCACGCTGTACAACCGCCTGCTGGGCCGCCAGGAAGCCATCGTGGAGAACACGAGCGGGGTGACCCGGGATCGGCAGTACGGCATGAGCGAATGGAACGGACGGTCGTTCAACCTCATCGATACCGGAGGCTTTGTGCCCCACTCCGATGACGTCTTTGAAGCCGCCATCCGCGAGCAGGTGCACATCGCCCTGGAGGAGGCCGATCTGGTCCTGTTCATGGTGGATGTGACCACCGGCCTCACGGATCTGGACCATGAGATGCTGGAAGTGCTTCGGCGGACGCCCAAAACCGTTTTTGCCGTGGTCAACAAAGTGGACAACCAGAACCGGCGTCTGGAGGCCATGGAGTTTTACAGCATGGGCCTGGATCCGCTGTTCATGATCAGCTCCATTTCTGGCAGCGGTTCGGGGGAATTGCTTGACGCCGTGGTGGAGGCCATGCCCGATGAGCCCGATGGCGACGATGGCGACGGCCTGCCGCGCTTTGCCATCATGGGCCAGCCGAACGTGGGCAAATCCACCTTGCTCAACGCTTTGATCGGCCAGCAGCGCAACATCGTCACCGACGTGGCGGGCACCACCCGCGACGCCATCCATACCCGCTACCAGGCCTTCGACAAGGATTTCTGGCTCATCGATACCGCGGGCCTGCGCAAGAAGACCAAAGTGCACGAGAACCTCGAATTCTACTCGGTCATCCGTGCTGTAAAGGCCATGGATGCCAGCGATGTGTGCATCCTGGTCCTGGACGCCATTACCGGCATCGAAAGCCAGGACATGGCCATCTTCGGCATGGCCGAACGCAAGAAAAAGGGCGTGCTCATCCTGGTCAACAAGTGGGACGCCATCGAGAAGGACAGCAACACCCACCTGGAGTACGAGGAGCACATCCGCCGCAAAATCGCCCCCTTCAGCGATGTGCCCATCCTCTTCATCTCGGCCCTCGAAAAGCAACGCATCTTCAAGGCCATGGAGGAAGCGCTGGCCATCTACGAGCGCCGTTCGACCCGCATCAGCACCTCCAAGCTCAACGAATGGCTCCAGGAGGCCATCGGCAAGCAGCATCCGCCTGCGGCGAAGGGCAAGTACATCCGCATCAAATACGCCACCCAGCTGCCCACATCCACCCCGGCCTTTGCGCTGTTCTGCAACCACCCGAAAGACGTACCGGTCTCCTACCGCAATTACCTCGAAAACCAGTTGCGTGCCCGGTGGAATTTCAGCGGGGTGCCTATCCGGATCCACTTCCGCGCCAAGTAGCCTTCGCCTGCCGGCGAATACGCCTTTGCCCCTGTGGACCCCAAACGCAGGAGACAGTTCTCGAGGGCACGTGGAGAACAGATGGCAGGCACTTTCTATATTAGCGCCTTGGTAGCGCCGGAAAATGCGCGTGTGCTGCAGCACGCCCCCCGGCAATACGCATACCTCTCCCATTTGCGTGCACCGCGTGCACCATACGGCTCAAGAACCAAAGCCGTGCATTCCCAAACCCTGCTTCGAACTCCTACTGCCATGAAAAAGTTTGCCTCTTACCTCCTGATGGGCGCAATGGCCATCGCCATGACCTTTGCCGTTGCTTGCGAATCCGCTGAAAACGCCGGAAACGAAGCCAAGAAGAAAATGGACGACGCTGCCAACAAGGTGGAAGAATCCGCCTCCGACGCTATGGATAAGGCCGGTGAAATGGCCGACGACGTCAAAGAAGGCGCTGAAAATGCTGCCAAGGACGTCAAAGAAGGTGCTGAAAACGCCGCCGATAAAGTCAAAGAGGGCGCTGAAAACGCTGCAGACAAAGTCAAGGAAGGCGCCAAGGATGCCAAAGATGCCGTTACCGGCCACGACGGCGGCCACTAAGGCACCATATCCGAATCGGTTCTGGAACGCACGTTCCAAGACCCGCTGTAAAAACAAAACGACCGGTTGCGCTGCAGCCGGTCGTTTTGCATTTGGGGCCCCAAGGCCTCAGCCCTCCTCCCCCATCACGCTGCGCCACTCCCCGCTGTTGAGGATGCGCAGGGCTTCGAGGAATTCCGGATCGGTGCTGTTGAACACGGGATAAAACCCGGCACTCTGCCAGCCCTGGCGCGCCACATGGGCCTTCATGGAGGTTTCCGTCCAGGGACGGATGCGCTCCAGCTGTTGGGCATCGATGTTCAGCCGCTCCAGGTTTAGCCCGGAGGCAAAGCGCTGCCAATCGGCTTCCGAGAGGCTGTAGCCTTCGGCGAAGGCCATGGGATCCCCATAGGCCTTGATGTCCGCCATGTCGCGGCCGTACAAATCGTAGGCGTAGCGCTGCAACCTGCCGGTGTTGTAGAGCCGGTAAAAGGCGCGGCGGTCCGGCGAGGTGTCCGCCGGGATGACCAGGTCGGGGATGATGCCATAGCCGCGGTCGGCCAGGTTGCGCACCGAATCCGAAACGTCGCCACCGTGGGCCAGGCGATCGTAGTATTCCTCGTAATAGGCCTGGGTACCGCCTTCGTAGGGCCGTTGGATGCAGCGGCCGTTGGGCGTGTAGTACCGGGCTACCGTCAGGCGGATGGCGGAACTGTCGCCGAGGTTGAAGATTTCCTGCACCAACCCCTTGCCGAAGGAACGCCGCCCGACCACCACGGCCCGACGGTGGTCCTGCAGGGCACCGGCCACGATTTCAGAGGCCGAGGCCGAGCCTTCGTCGATGAGCACCACCAGGGCACCGCGTTCAAATCCGCCTTCGCGGCCCGCAAAATAATCCTCCTGCGGAGAGGCCTTGCCCTGGGTGTAAACGATGCGCTTTTTGCCGCTCAGAAACTCGTCGGCAATCTGGGTGGCGGCAAACAGGAAGCCGCCCGGGTTGCCGCGCAAATCGAGGATAAGCCGCTCCATGCCTTCGCCGTTCAGGCGGTCCAGGGCCTCGGTAAATTCATCCACCGTGGTGCGGCTGAAGCGGTTGAGCTTGAGGTAACCCGTCTGGGGATTGACCATATAGGCCGCGTCCAGGCTGAAGAGCGGAATGCGGTCCCGCGTGATCTCAAAGGGGATCAACTGGTCTTCGCCGGCCCGGCGAATGCCCACCGCAACCGTGGAGCCCTTGGGCCCGCGCAGCATGCGCCGCACGTCCGCTTCGGTCACGCCCACGCCCGCCACAATGCTGTCCTCAACAGTCACGATGCGGTCCCCGCTGCGGATGCCCAGGGCTTCGGAAGGCCCGCCATTGATGGGCGAGACCACCAGAATGGTGTCCCGGACAATATTGAATTCAATGCCGATGCCCTCAAAGCGGCCTTCGAGGCTTTCGGTTTCGGCCCGCATGGAGGAGGCAGGGATGTAGTTGCTGTGCGGATCCAGGCGTTCAAAGACCTCCTGGATGACTTCTTCACGGTCTAGGTATTCGGCCACCAGGTCGGTCATGATCCGCCTGGTGTTGACCGTGTCGACGTAATTGTAGTTGATGAAGCCCAGGATTTCTTCCAGGCGGTTGTTGTCGGCGGCGGCAAACATGCGGTCCTTGCCCGCATTCATGGGCGCGAGCTGCAAACCGATGGTCACGCCGACCAACAGCACCAGGACAAACAGAAAGGGCACGAAGGGGCGCAAGCGTGGAGACACGGGCGGAAATTGAACTACAGAAAGGCGGTGGGGCTCAGGAGTGGCGCTCCGGCAATTGAAACCGGTGTTGCGGAAACGGCAGAACTGGGCTGGTCGTTCAAATTTACGCGGGCAACCGACGCCGAACACCGTGGTCCCATTCGGGAAAGCAGCCACCAAGGCGCATCCCTGCGGTA
>JAUIHG010000311.1 GCA_030432405.1 Bacteroidia bacterium
CCGCATGCCTGTAGGAATGCTCCCCCGGTATTCCAGGAACCGTTGGCCACTGACGGCCAGGGTCTTGCCGGTAAAGGCGTCGGCAAGCCTTCTGAGAAATTGGTCCAGCTCGCCAGGACTTGGGCTGGATGTGGCAATACTATACACCACGTCAATATCCATATTCTTGGAAAGCTGGATCACGGCGTTCAGGGGTACATCCGGACCCAGGTAATACACCTTGTGCCCACGCTGTTTGAGCAGGTAGTGCAAAAACAAGAGGCTCAGCTCATGGTGTTCGCCCTTGGGCAGAAAAAGCAGCCACTTTTTTGCGGAATCAGTAGACTTAACATACTGACCATCAATGGCTGCGATCACTTTCTGCCGAATCAGCGCCGTCATGAAATGCTCGTGCACCGGCGTAATGGAGCCCGTCAGCCAAAGCACGCCAATGCGGTCCAAAAATGGATACACGACATCTTTCATGGCACCCTCAAAACCTGCACGCAAGGAGGCGTTGGCAAAGACTTTTTCAAATCGGTCTTCGTCCATATCGATCATGCTCAGGACCATGGCGTCCACCTGCCCCTCTGGTTGGTCTGGTGCATTGGTGGCTTCTTGCACAGAGCCGCGCAACTCCTCGGGCGTCATGTCCGCAATCTTGGAAATGCGCATGCCCTGCCGGTTGAGCACGGCAATATTGAGCAGCATGCGCAAGTCGTCGTCGGTGTAGGTGCGGATGTTGGAAGCGGTGCGGTTGGGATTCAAGACCCCATAACGCTGTTCCCACATTCGGATGGTGTGGGCTTTGATCCCACTGAGGTGTTCGAGGTCTTTGATAGAGTATTGAAGTGCCATATCAACCTGCGTGCATTTGTTTAAAGATACGCGATAATCATTAAACAGAAATGCAAGCTTGTGGTTCGTTCTGCCGTGCAGGTACACCAATTGCCGCTGCACAAGGATTGCCTTCCAAAGTGGTCGCGGAAGATCAAACGGTACAATTTGCGCCACCGCATGCATCCTGAACCGCAGCATTGGGAACAGACACTGTATCCCATACCTTCAACATGCGGTTTGCCGCCCCTGCATCCGATGCCCACCCACATGCCTTTTCCATTCCCAACGTCGTGGCCAGTACACGGCCAAGGCGTGCGCACAAAGCACTGTGCATCCAGGTTAGCTCGCAGACGCGTTTTTGTACAAGCTGCAAGCTTTTTATTGATCCTGGCAAGCCTGATCCCCAAAGGGCTTTTGGGCCAGGGCGCCATGCTGCTGGTAGGCGGGGGCGCCGAGGACTACGGAGACTGGAGCGATTTGCCGTATGGTTGGGCGGTGGAACAGGCCGATTCGGGCCGTGTATTGATCATCGGCCACAGTCCGGCCAGCAATTGGCTGCCGGACTATTTCATGGATCTGGGGGCCTCGCATGCGCGCAACCTGACCGTGGCCAGTTTTTCCGATGCCAATGCCCCCTGGATGGCCGATACGGTGGCCGCGTACGACCTGATCTTTTTCCGGGGGGGAGACCAGTGGGCCTACATCGATGCCTTCCTGGGCTCTGCACTGCAAGCGGCAGTGCTCGGCCATTGGACGGCCGGCAAAGCGGTGGGCGGTACCTCGGCCGGTTGCGCCATCCTCAGCGGCTGGATGTTCAGCGCCGAATCCGGCACCGTATACCCTGATGAAGTCCTGGAAGATCCTTTCAACACCTACATGGCCTTTGAACCCGGGCTTTGGGCCTTTCAGCAGGACTGGATTTTTGATACCCACTACACCGAGCGCGGACGCCAGGGCAGGCTGCCGGGATTCCTGGCCCATCTGGAGTCCACGGTTGCGCCACGGGGGCTCCCCTATGGCCTGGGCGTGGACGACCGGACCGCGCTGTGCATTTCGCCGGCAGGCGAAGGCCTGGTGATGGGCAGTGGAACGGTATCCAGCCTCCGGCTTTCCGGCAACGGCCTGGTGACGCCGGGCGCAGCCCTGCACCTCGATTCGGTTTTGGTGGGCCAGGCCCGGCATGGCGACCGTATCCGCATGAGCGATGGGCGGGTGCTGCGCAGCGGCATACCTATGGACCTGCGCGCGGTGCGCCAACGTACGGAAGCGGAAGTGTTTTTGGGCGGCAGCGGTGGACCGGGTGCCAACGAAGCTTTGCTGGAGGCCTTCGCCCGCCCTGCGGGCGAACCCAGAACCCGCATCCTGGTGCTCGGCGAAGGCCCCTTGCCCCTGCTCAATGCCTGGGCCAATGCCCTTTTGGCCAAAGGCGTGAGCAGCGTCGACATCGCCGCACCCGACCCTGCAGACCCTGGACTGGAGGCCCTGCTCGTGGGCGCCGACGCCGTTTTGGTGGTGCACAACAGTACCGCGAGCCTGGACGCCATGCGCAGCGGTCCCAATGGGCTGTTGGCCGATTCGCTGTTTCGCAGCGGGATGGCCAGTGCCTGGGTGGGGACCAACGCACGGCATGCCGGTGCCGTGGTGGTAGAGGGCTACGATGCGCCTTTGGCGGCCTACACCGGCAGCATGCGGCGTTCGCCCGGATGGGCGCTGTTGGACCAGACCGTGGTACTGCCCGAAGCCTACCAGGATGCAGACCGGCAGGAAAACACGGCCTCGGGCATAAGTTGGGCCATGGTGGCCGAGGCCCTGGAGTGCCTCGGCGGTAACGGCTACGTCGAGGAGTCGGGGCTGCCGCTGCTGTTCCGCGAGTCGCCGCTGAACTCGATCTGGGAGGGGTCGGGCAACGTCAACGCGCTCG
>JAUIHG010000088.1 GCA_030432405.1 Bacteroidia bacterium
CCGAAATCCACCAGATTGCGTTTCCGCGCCCGGTCGCCGCCGTACATGCCGGACACCTGGGGCACGGTCACGTGGCTTTCGTCCACAATCAAAAGGAAATCATCGGGAAAATAATCGAGCAGGCAAAAGGGGCGGTCGCCGGGTTTTCGGCGGTCCAGAAAACGCGAATAATTCTCGATACCCGAACAATAGCCGAGTTCCCGGATCATTTCCAAATCGAAATTGACCCGCTCTTCCAGGCGTTTGGCTTCGATGAATTTCCCGACGGACTGAAAGTATTCGGATTGCTCCCGCAGCTCATCCTGGATTTCGTGGATGATGGTTTTGAGCTGGTCCTTCGGCGACAGGTAAATGTTGGCCGGGAAAATGGCCAGATCGTCCAAGGCTTCTTCGCGCCGACCGGTTTCCGGATCGATGCGTTCGAGTTCCTCGATTTCATCGCCGAAAAAAGAAATCCGCACGGCATGGTCGGCGTAGGCCAAAAAGACGTCCACCGTATCGCCGCGCACGCGGAACTGTCCCCGCTGCAGGTCCTGTTCGGTGCGGCTGTACAGTCCGTCCACCAAAGCGCGCAACAGGGTGTTTCGCGTGATGCGGTCCCCGACCGAAACGCGAATGATGTGCTCCTTGTATTCGGCCGGGTTGCCCATGCCGTAAATGCAGCTCACTGAGGCCACGACGATGATGTCCCGCCGCCCGCTCAGCAGGGCAGAGGTCGAGGCCAGACGCAGCTTCTCCACCTCGTCGTTGATGCTCAGGTCCTTTTCAATGTAGAGGTCCGAGCTGGGCAGGTAGGCTTCCGGCTGATAGTAATCGTAGTAGGAAACGAAATAATTGACTGAGTTGTCGGGGAAAAACTGCTTGAATTCGCCGTAGAGCTGGGCCACCAATGTTTTGTTGTGGCTCAAAATCAGGGTGGGCCGCTGCACCTGCTGGATGACGTTGGCCATCGTGAAGGTCTTCCCGGACCCCGTGACCCCCAGCAGCACCTGATGCTCCTCGCCCTGCTCCAGGCCTTCGACCAATTGGCGGATGGCTTCCGGCTGGTCGCCGGTGGGTTCAAAGCGGGAGGTGAGTTGGAAGGCCATGCAGATTGCCGTTGCGGGTTGGGAAGGGCTTCCAAAGCTAGGGCTTGCAGCCAGCCCGACGGCCGGTCCTCGAGCAGGCCAAAAACAAGGAAGGCCACCATAGCGGTGGCCTTCCAGAACCCAGTAGAAAAAAGTCAATTCCGGATCAGTGGAATGCTGGTGCTTCCCGCTGCCCCGTCTATCCGCAGGGTGTACGATCCTGGCGGCAGTGTGCTGAGGTCCAACTGCTTCGAAGCGCTTTCCGTCCAGGCCGGAAGGCGGCCTTCCCAATGGACTTGTCCGAGCACATCAACAACGGTGATGCGACTTTCTGCATCCCCTTCGCCGGAGGCGGAAAGCACCACCATCCCCGAACTGGGGTTGGGGTACACGGTGTACGCGGTTTGCTGGTCCCAGGACCATGCCGTGCGCATGCTGGGTGTGGTGAAACTGTCCAGCACGCTCAATGGCGTGACCACAAGCGGCTCGATGCTGCAGGCACAGCGGACCTGCCATTCGTAAAGCGTTGCCGGATCCAGTGCCCGTAGGGGCACATTGGTCTGGCCGATCTCCAGTCCGATGATGCGCCGTTTGGCGAAGGAGGACGTGCCCGCAACCCTTCCCCGCACTTCGCAGGCGATTGAGTTCGGGACCGGATCCCAATACAAACGGACCACACTGGATAAGACGGTGTTGTACACGCCTGTCGGGGCTTCAGAGCACGGGCTGCTTTGCACCAGGGTGCTCGTTTCGGCCATCGGGGTTTTGACCTCCCGATTCCCGAGACTGTCCCGGGCCACAACGTAAAAGGCATAGCTCGAGTCGTTGCTGCCCTGGAAGGTATCGGTTTGCAGGGCCGTTCCCGTCAACCAGGGCACCCAACTGCCGTCGCCGTTGGTTTCCACAAAGACGTCGTAGGACCGGATGCCGCAGCCCGGGTCCGTGCCCGCCCAGCCCACAACAAAGGCCTCTTCCGACTGCACCGGATCCAACGGCACCATGGCGGTGGCCGGCGCTTGGTCGTCGATGCGGTTGATGAAGGGTTCGGTGATGATCGGTTCGTTGACGTCAAAAATGATGTCGGCCTTGTTTTCGATCACCTGGCCAAAACCCAGGTCCGCCTTCTGGCGAACGCTGAACGAAACGCTGCCCTGGCCCATCGGCGGCATGGTGTTGGGCGGCAAAAAGCCTTCCAATGCACTCATCACCGGGGCACCCGAGGTGTCCAGGGTATTGAAGATCCATTTGGCCACACCGTTGCTGTCCAGGCTGCCGTAAACCCCGACCAGATAGTCCTGGTCCGGCCTCAAGTCCATCACGGTGTAATACGTACTGCGGTTGGGCGGTACGGTTTGCACCGTATTGCCCACCTTGATGGTGCCCAGGGCAAAACTGCTCAGGTCCAGCACGTTGCCGTCCAGGGTATCGACGACCATCACGCGTTGCGCGGGCAAGGTGGCGCTGTCCACGTTTTCGAAATTGATGAGGTAGGGCGCCGATTGGTTCGGCAGCACGTAACCACCCCCAAAACCTTGTGGACCATGCTTGTCGTTGGGGTCGAAGGAGGCAAAAATGCTGAGACCAAGCTCATTGTATTTGTCGTGGGCGTCTTTGCAAGACCCCAGTGCTCCTCCTGCTCCAAAGCCCAAGCCTGCGGCACTTGCGGCCTGTTTTGCCAACGCACTGGCGGTACTTCCACCAATGCACCCGGCAATCGTAGAGGCACCGGTGCCAAGGAGGTTTTTCACCGTGGCCTGGCTTTGTAAGTATTCCAGGCCGTCGCCGCTTTGATTGGCGATATACCAGCCACCACCTGTTTTGATAAATGGTGTAGCGGCGGCAACAACGCAACCGATTCCCGGTGCAAGGCCAGCACCAAAACTGAGGATATCGATGTAGCAGTTCCAAATGGCAATGTTGGCATCCGTTAGGGGATCGGTCATGCGCAGGCTCCCCGTGGTATCCGGGAAAGGCCACATCGGCAGTAAGGATAGCGCCCGGATGTCTGCGGTACCAGTGCTTGGACTGGTGACTTCAAAACCCAGACTGATGCTTTGGCCTGCGGCCACTTGCGGGATCAACAGCGGGTACAAGGTGCTCGCGAAGGGTTCGTTGGCAAAGCTGTCCACAGCGATGAACTGATCCACCGAATCCCAATCGATGACAATGGGCGGACCGCTTGCATTGTCGAGGGTATCCGAAGGCCAATCCGGCACAAAATCCGCTTCCACCTCCAGGAAGGCTTCAAAGGCAATGCCTACCGGTATGAGCAGGGCATCGACATTGGCTTGATTGCTGACGTGCAGCTCAAAGCGCTCGGGAATGCCTGCACGCAATTCGGTGGGGCCGATGATGGCGATGCCGATGTCGTAACCCATCCCCTCCACAACGCTTAGGGTATCGGCGGCCATAAAGGCGATTCCGCCGACCACACCATTGAGGGCGTAGTCCCCAAGCGGTGCACCGCGCATATCAAACGTGGCATAGACCGTTCCCGAGCCGGGCACGACCACTGTTTCCGCATCGATATTGGCCGGACCGGTCAATTGAAAGACCGTGTCCGAAGGTGTAAAACCACCGCCCAGCACCGTCAGGGTAACGTAGCCGTTGTTCCCGCCCACATTTGGCGTGAAAGAGGCCAACCCATTCACTGAAATCGGTGTCGATTCCGTAGCGCTGCCACAGAGGTTCTGCAACGTGGCTGCAATGGTGTAGTCGGATGCCGAAGCGTAAATGTGCTCGTGGTAGGCCGAGAACGTCGACCCGCTGTCCACCGTGCCGTCGCCCCAATCGATGTTCCAGGACGTGGTCACGCTGGGATTGGTCGGGAAAAACACGGAAGCAAACTGGCCGTTTTGCTCGATGTTGAAGGCCGCATCTGGCCCATCGACGGTGCAGACGTCCACATCGGCAAAGGCCATGTGGGACCAGGTCCCCAGGGCATTGCGGAACCGGAATCCAAAGCGGTAGGCGTCCAACGCAAAGGTGTCGGTGGGTATGGTCAGGGTCAGTTGGACCGAATCGCCTCCGGCGAAGGCCAGGGCTTCACCGCTGCCAACCCCTGCATCGACAAAGCTGCTTTCCGCATCCAGCAGGTATGTGCCGATGTCGATGGAAGACATGGAAACAACCAGATCTTCCAGGACAAAAACCGGAAGACACGTGGAATGGCTCCAGGCACCTGCCTGGCTTTTCACGCGCATGCACAGCGTTTGGTTGCCTTGTGGAAGAAGACTTCCATCCACCAACTGTGTCAACGAGACGCTGTCGAGGCTGGCAAGGGCAAACGATGTTCCGTTGCCCTGACCCGGGTCGGCGCCCACCCAGTATTCGCCCGCAACCAACGGTTGCGTGGGCAGCAGGCCGATTTCCGGAAGGATGAAGAGGCCCTGGCAATGGGCAAAACCCCATCGTGCGCTGTCGTCTTTGAAGCGGTAGCACAGGGTATGGCTGCCAAGGCCCAAACTGCTGACATCAAGGGTATAGGATTCGGTAATGGTGGTGCCGCTCGTGAGGCTCAAGGGCTCTCCCTGGCCTACGCCCGGATCCGGTCCGAACCAGTATTCGCCGGAGGCGATCTGTTGGGCATAAAGCCCCATGGACGCGCCCACAAGGAGCGCGCAACAAAGGATCGTTCTCATGGCCTTAGGGTTTACTGACGGCCGTGATGTCGATCTCGATGTCCGTACCCACCCCAACAACCGGGTTGCGCACAGTCGCGGTCAGGACAAGGGGGATGGGAGCCTGACCAGTATAGCCGAAGGTAAACGGAGCTCCACCGTCCAGGCCCGTGCAGCCCAGATCATTGCCTCCCGTACTGGCGCCTATGGCCGGCGAACCTGGACTGAGGCTGAAGTCCACACCGTCGTTCATAAGGCCAGGATCAGTAACAGCCGCGTTCACATAGTTCGGATCGGCCGTAATGTTTCCGCTGCCGGTATTGGTGCCGTAGGGTAGGGCGTCGTTGGCCGAGTTGAAGGCCATGTTGTTGTTGAACACGCAGTTGTCGCAGCCGCCTGGATTCCAGGTATGGAAGATGTTGTTCTGGATGATGGCGTTGGAAACGTTGAAGAAGCGGTTGCCAATAGCTGCATCGTGGTAAAAGCTGTTGTTGATGATCATCACCGTGTTCTGGTCAGAGTCCCTGAAGATGTTGGCGTTCATCACGATGTTGTTGTGAAACAGCACGTTTTGGGAACCCAGGCCGAATTCGATCTGGCTGTTGAAGGTGATGTCGTTGAACACGCAGTTCCGGAAAATCAATCCTGCGTTGTTGCCGTCGCAGATCAGCGAACCGTCGAAGTAGCAACGTTCCACAAGGATGTTTGAAACTGACGCATCCAGATTCAGAACGCCGGGATAAATGCCTTGATCCCTGAAGCGCATGCCGATGATTTTAGTCCCATCGGATCCGCTTTGCAACGTGATGCTGTGTACAGAAGAAGGGTCTGAATTCATGCCTTCCGGATCATACCCGGCCCCTATGAGGGTCAATTGTTTGTTGATGTTGATCGTGGAACCGATGCCGCTGTAGTTGTAGTTGGTCGGTGCCCCGGCAATGAGCAACGTGTCTCCAGAAGAAGCAGCGGCAATGGCATCAATCAGGCTGGTATACTGCGCCGGATAATTGCTCTGGCTGCTGACGGTCAGTACCGTCGCTTGGGCGGGAAGGCTGAGCAAAACGGCCAGTACAAGCAGCAAGCTGGAACATGAAAAGCGGTGTTTTGTGTAGTGCATCATGATGTGTGTGTTTTGATTTGTGAACGAATGTTCGATAAAATATTTCCCATAATAGGGAATTACATTCTATTCCAAAATCAATTGGTGGCCGATTTTAACCGGTCCAAAATGCGCCATGGCTGCAGGGCCCCTTCCCGCTTCCGCCGTAGTTTTGCGGGTTCGCGGGCCTGAACGGCTGCGCGTGCCGGTGCCTGGGGGGTGTTGTTCGCCCGGCCGGGCGAATCCTTTTCCGACCTATCATTCCGACAGAAGCCCCCATTCATGCGCTTCCACGAGATCACATCCATTTCCGGCATGGGCGGCCTGTTCCGCATGACCGGACAGCGCCCCAACGGCCTGATCGTGCATTCCCTGGCTGAAGGCTGGACCCGCTTTGTCTCCAGCCGCAAGCACATGTTCACGCCGCTGGAGAACATCGCCATCTACACCGACGAGGACACCGTGCCCCTGCTGGACGTCCTGCTGGCCATGCGGGAAAAGCAGGCCGACACGCCGCCTCCGGGGCCCAAGGAGTCCTCCGATGTGTTCAAGGAGTACCTCGAGGCCATCGTGCCCAACTACGACCGGGACAAGGTGTACGTCAGCGACATGAAAAAACTCGTGCGCTGGTTCGGCATCCTCGAAGAACACGGCGTTTTGGAAGAGGAGATCAAGGCCAAAGCCGAGGAAGAGGCCGGCGAAGGGGCCGACAAGGTTGCCGGTGATGCTGGTGATGCCGGCGCTTCGGCCGGCGAAGGCAAGGCCGGGACCACGTCCAGCTCCAAGGCCAAAGCCAAACCCGAGGCGGATGCATCCGTAGGGGATAAAAAGACCGCTAAAGCGTCCAAGCCCGCATCCGGAAAAGCCGATAAGGCCGACGGAAAAGACGCTTGATCTGGTCGAAGGAGCCTCACCACAATCCGCCCTGATGTTGCAACCCACCCTGGTCCGCTACCGCGATCGCCGCTACGTGCCGGCGGATTTCCGCGTGGTCGATTGGGTGGGGCTGGAGCCCTTTTACCGGGAACTGCTGGAGCGGCCCATCCTCGGGCTGGAGGATCTCGAAGCCTGGCTGCGCGACCGTTCGGAGCTGGAA
The DNA here is from genome assembly GCA_030432405.1 of Bacteroidia bacterium. Lineage (GTDB taxonomy): Bacteria > Bacteroidota > Bacteroidia > Chitinophagales > BACL12 > WGOA01. The sequence continues at coordinate 6,883 of JAUIHG010000088.1, forward strand.
GCCATTACGGTGGAGGATGCGCGCTGGCGTTTCATCCAAACCACACGGGATACGGCCAGCGAGGACCATGCTGAAGCCTTTCGCCGCTTTGCGGTGGACATCAAGCCTGAACTCGTGCGCCGGGAACAGGCCCTGGACCGCAAGTTCCTGGAATGCCCCTACACGGAACTGCTGCCCAAGCAGCAGTTTTTCCCTTACCTGCGCAAGCTGCAGCAACGCCTGGAGCTGTTCCGGGAGGAAAACGTGGCCCTGCAGGCCGAACACCAGGTGCTGCAAAAGGAATACGACCGCATTTCCGGCAAACTTTCGGTCGAGCTGGACGGGAAGGTCTACACCATGCAGCAGGCCTCCCTGGCCCTGACCGACCCTGACCGCAGCCTGCGCGAAGCGATGTACCTGCGCCTGGCCAACCGGCGCCTGGAGGAAAAGCTCACCTACGACGAGCTCTACGACCAGCTGCTGGAACAGCGCCATCAAATGGCGGTCAACGCCGATTTCGACAATTTCCGGGACTACCAGTTTGCCAACCTGGGCCGCTTCGACTACGGACCGGCGGATTGCTACGCGTTCCACGACGCCATCGAGCAGGAGGTCATGCCCCTGGTCCAGTTTCTGGACCTCCGCAAAGCCACTTTGCTCGATCTGGACCAGCTCCGGCCCTGGGACGACCGCATCGGATGCACGGGCCGCTATCCGGGCCAGCCTTTCGCCGATGCGGCGGACATGCTGGACAAGAGCATCCAGGCGTTGTACCGGCTTGATCCGTTGTTCGGGGATACCCTGAGCACTATGCGGCGGCGGGATTACCTCGACCTGGAGTCGCGGATGGGCAAGGCACCGGGCGGCTACAACTGCACCCTGCCCGAAAGCGGCGTGCCCTTCATTTTCATGAACGCCTCGGGCTCCACCCGGGACGTGAAAACCATCACCCACGAGGCCGGCCATGCCGTGCACGCGGTGCTGTCGCGCGACCTGCCCTATACCGGACTCAAGGAGCCCCCCAGCGAAATCGCCGAATTGGCGGCCATGGGCATGGAGTATTTCTGCTTCGACCATTGGGACCTCTTCTGGCCCGATCCCGAAAAGCAGACCCTGGCCCGCATCGAACACCTGGAACGCGTGGTCAACCTCTTTCCCTGGGTGGCCATGATCGACGGGTTCCAGCACTGGGTCTATACCCATCCCGGCCACAGCATTTCCGAAAGGGAACAGGCCTGGCTTGACCTCCACGCGCGCTTTGGCAGTCGGGAAATCGACTGGACGGACTACGAGCACTATAAGGTCTTCCAGTGGCAGGGCCAGATGCACCTCTTCAAGGTGCCCTTCTACTACATCGAGTACGCCATGGCCCAGCTCGGCGCCATCGCCTTATGGCGAAACCATCAAGCCGACCCGGCAGGCACCCTGAAACAGTACAAGGATGCCCTGGCCCTGGGCTATACCAAACCCATCGCGGAGACCTACGCTACCGCCGGCATCCGCTTTGATTTCAGCCGCGGCTACGTCCGCGAATTGATGGGCTTTGTGAAGGCGGAATTGGAGCGGCTTTTTGCGGAGTTGTAGGTCAGCGCGCCACGCGGCTCAGGCTCCGACGCACGCTCCAGGCGCTCAGGCCGATCACGCCGCCCACAAACAGCACGGTGGCCACCCAGACGCCCCACCAGATGCCGGGTTCCAGGGGAAAGCCCTGGGCGGAAAAAAGGCTGGCCAGGCGCCTGACGGCGAACACCACGCCCACCAGGGCCACTGCCGCGAGCACCAGCACCCCCGGCACAAAGGCACCGAGCACTGCGCGGACCAATGCCGGGACGGGATGGCCCAGTTGAATGAGCAGGTCGATTTCGGTGCGTGCACGGCTGATGGTCAATTCAAAGGCCATGATGAAAATGACCAGGGCTAGGGCCAGGAACAACACGCCCAAGACCCCGAGCACGCCGAGCAAGGCTTTCAAGGCACCGGCGGCCGTGCTTTGCAGGGCGTCCGATCCGGTTTCGAGTTTGTTTTCCTCCAAATAGTCCTGCAAGGCCGGGTCACCTGGGTCGGCCACGCGGGCGATGACGCGCGCGTATTCGTCCCGTGTGCCGCTGCCGTACGTGTTGTTGGCGTATTCCAGGAATTCGGGCGGCACCAAAACCGAAAGAATGCGGTCGCTGAAGCCTACCACCTTGATGCGCATGCTGGCGCGGCGGCCGTTGCCCAAAAGCAAAATCTCCAGCGGATAGCTCATCACAAATTCGCGCGTGAAGCGCGGATAATTCATGCTCGGGGCCAGGACCGCGTTGTAGAGGTTGAGGAATTCCGAAGAGATCACCACGGGAATCTGCCGGTACCCCTGCTGCCAGCTAAAGTTTTCGGGAATCGTGTCCAGGAAATTTTCGTCCACGCTTTCCAGCGGCACGAGCACCTGCATGTCCGGGAATTGCTCCAGGGTCAGGGCGGCGGAAAAGGAGTTCGCCCGGAAGGGCGAAAGGTCCTCCACAAAAGGTTGGATGCGCAGGTCCTCCAGTTCTGCGGTGTTGAGGTTGGGCGAAGCCTTGCCCATCACCTGGGCCGAGCCGATGCGTTTGTGCAGCACCAGGTAGCGGCTCAGTTCCCCGCTTTTGAGGTCGGCGCGCAGGCCGCTGTACACGCGGTCGTAGAGCTGCACGGCCAACAGCAAAAAGGCAAAACCCAACAAAAAGCCGAGTGCGGCGGAAATGAAAGGCCGACCGCCCTGACCGCGCCAGACGATGCGGCGCAACAGGCGGGGCAAGGAAGGTCCACCCAGGTCCGCGCTGGATCCGCCGCCGCCGGCATTTGAATTTGGAACGCTATGTCGGGTATCGCTCACAGCGCCAGTTCGATTTCATTGGGGACGTGGTATTCAAAGCCGAGCCCGGCCAGGATCAGGCCGGCGCCTTCCTGCTCCGCGCGTTCCAGCAGCAGTTCGCGCGCCAGCGCAATATTGGCCTCGTCCAGGTGGCTGAAAGGTTCGTCCAGAAAGAGCCAGCGAAAGCGTTGGGAAAGCGCCCGTACCAGGGCAATGCGCTGCCGCTCGCCCTGGGAGAGCGTTTGGACCGGTCGTTCCAATTTGCCGCCCATGCCGAGGCGTTCGGCCATGGCCCGCCATTCGGCGGGCGAACCCGCCGGGGCCAGTTCGGCGTTCAGCCGGATGTTTTCCCAGCCCGTGGCTTCGGGAAACAGGCGCAGGTCCTGGAAGACCACCGCAAGGGTTTCGCCGCGGACGCGGCTCCAGTCCGACTGCTTGAAGGTCCCGCTGTTGGTGCCGTCCAGGCGGTATTGCCCGCGGAACTCCCGGCGCAAACCGTACAGCAAATGGATGAAGGTGGTTTTGCCGCTCCCGCTGGGCGCGTGCACGTGCACCCGGCTGCCACAAGGCAGGTGCAGGTCGGTATCCCAGACCTCGGAGGCCCCGACCCGCGCGGGGTCGATGTTGGGGGGCAGGACGCGGTCAAAATGCAGGTCCAAATCGGGGCCTTATTGGAAGGCGGCCATGGTTTGGATGGCGGGAATGAGTTCCATGGTGGCCTTCAGGGCCACATCGGCGCCCGAAGCTTCCGGGTCAAAGGTGCGCACCTGCAAGTGCACTTCCATGCCCGCCGGTCGGGGTTCGAGGTAGAGCGTCAGGTCGCGCAAGGTAGTGGCTGCATCCGGCAGGGGCAGCACCTTGGACAGCGCCTGAGCATCCACATACAGCCGCAGGGGACTGCTGCGCAGGGCTTCAGCAAAGCCGTCCGGCAGGACCACCGGATCGCGCGGCATCACCAGCAGGGTGGCCGGTGGCTCCGTGGTGGAGGCCACAATCCGGTTCGGGCCTACCGCGTATTCGGCGTCCATCGTGCCGAGCTGCAGGCGGTTGCCGGATTCCAGGATACCGATGTCCCGCATCTGCGTTTCCATGGCTGCCGCGCCGTCCGTTGCTGGTGCATCGGCCCACACCGAAACGCGGGGAATGAAGCCGCGGCGCGTGATTTTGATTTGGTGGAAGGCCGCCGTCAAGCCGCCGGTAAGCCCACCGAGGTCGCCCATGAAGGTTCGGCCGCCGGGCTCGGCCTGCTCCAGTTCCGGCATGGCGTCCACGGCCAACCAGGCCGGGGTCCCGGCCGGAATCTGTTCCCAGGGCTTGCGTTCCGACGCGCGCAGGAACCAGGATTGCATCTGCTCCGCGTGTTCGGAAGTCAATCCAGCTACAGCAAAATGCAGGCCAGCCAAACCGGTTTCAGATGTCATCCGAAGCCCCACACGGACGGCACCAAAATCATCCGTAAAGCCGTCCAGCATCGGCAAACCGCTGTGGAAGCGTTCGGCCTGCATCCAGGCGTGCAGCATGCCCGGCATTTCGAGGAAGGCGGCCAGATCCGCGCTGGCCTCGGGATCAACATCGGCTTCGGCATGGGCACCGGCATCGGAGGCGGTTTCGCCCGGAAGGGCGAAAGCCTTTTCCGCCAGCGTCTCGCCGTCCGCCTCTCCGCTGTAATAGGCCACGATGGCGTCCGTCCAGCAAACCCAGCCGCCGGCAGCCCGCAGGTAGCGAACGCCGCCGCTTTTTTCCGGATCCTCCATCCCGGCCTCGGCAAAGCCGGCCGCCAGGGCTTCGGGATCCGCCACCCCGGCAAAGCCGCGCACCGGTCCATTGCGCTGCTGGAAAACCAGGGCAGGCCGGCTGCGGTCCACACCGGGGCCAAAGAGGATGTCCATCACGGCGTTCAAACCGGGGGCATCCGTCAGCAGGCTTTCCATGGTGCCGTGCGTGCGCAAGGCATCCCAATCCGTCTTCTCGTAGAGTTCCGGCAAGTCCAGGTGCAGCAGCCAGTCCGGATCGTCGGGCCGATAGGCTTCCGGATCGCTGTTGAAGGAAGCCGTTTTGCTGCAGGAGGGCATGGCCACGAGGGACACCAGGCCCAGGACGGCCAATAGCACAAGCGGGACACCCAAGCCTGGCTTGGATACACCGCGCAAGAGGGGAGGGAAAGAGGCGCGGAACATGACCTGTGAAGTTAGTCCTTCGCCGGAGGCGGAAAGGCCTTGGCCGTCCAGGAGCCCTACAGCAGGCCACGCCCTTAACGCCCTTTAACAGCTACGTGCTCCAATTGGACGCTGCGTGCGGCGGGGTGGCCCCAAAGCGCCCGGCAATCAGGCCGGCTCCGTGTCCAGGATCTGCTCGGCGGCCTGGGCGGTTTTGACCTTTTCGATCACCCGCTCGATCACGCCTTTCTCGTCGATGACGAAGGTGCTGCGCAATACGCCGTCAAACTCCTTGCCCATGAACTTCTTGGGCCCCCAGGCGCCGTAGGCCTGGATGATGCTTTTGTCCTCGTCGGGGAGCAGGATGAAGGGCAGGTCGAACTTGTCGATGAACTTCTGGTGCCTGGCCGCCGAGTCCGGGCTCACCCCGACGATCGTGTAGCCTTCGGCCAGGAAGCGTTCGTGGTGGTCGCGGAAGGAACAGGCCTCCTTGGTGCAGCCCGGGGTATTGTCCTTGGGGTAGAAATACAGCACCACCTTGTTGCCCTTCTGGGCGGCCAGGGAAAAGGGTTTGCCTTCGTGGTCGGTGGTCTTGATGGCGGGGGCTTTGTCCCCTGCTTTGAGCGTGATCATGGTCGGAATCTGCTTTTGCGGTCTGAAAGGCAACGCAGCAAAGGCCTGGCCTGGATCGCCTACCGGCGAAAACGCCAGCTCCGCTCCACCGCATTGCCGTTGTGGTCTTCCAGGCGCAAAACAACGGTATGCGTTCCCGGTTCAAGGACCTGCAGCCCTTCCCAGCTCAATAACGCGCGTTTGGGGTCCCAGGCAAAAGGCTGCCAGTGGCCGTCCACCGTGCCGTACCATTCGGCCACGCCCGAACGGTCGTCCCCGATGGTGAAGCGCAGCGGGCCGTAGATGGTCTGGCCTTCGCGCCAACCGCGCGGGCTGATGGTGGGCGGCATGGTATCGAGCACCACTTCAAAGCGGCCCATGCGGTCGCTGCGGGCATGCACCCAGCCGCTTTCCCAGCGCGCGGGCAGCATGCGGCTGCGGCCCTTGCGGTCCAGGCGCTTGATGAGTACGGACTGGGCCAAACGGGGCGGGAGCGCTTTCGCGCGAAGCGCAAGGTCCATGGGCTGGTGCAGGGCCACCCCGTCGTTGCCGATGCGCCACACCACGCTGTAAGGCCCCTGGCCGACCGGCTCATGGTTCAACGCGGTGTTTTCGTACAAGCTGCCGCGGGGCAGGACGGCAAAGGCGTCCGCGTCCCCGATGCGGTGTTCCTTGAACCAGGCCAGCAGGGTGTCCTTGCCGTGTGCGGGCGCCTTGGTGTCGGGATCGGCCTGCAGGTCAAAGGCGATGGTGCTGGTATTGCCCGCAAAATCCCGCAGCTCGATGCGGATGGCGTATTCGGCCGGGCGCAAGGGCGGACTGGAAGCCTCTTTGCCCCCCATGCTGGCCTGGGCTTCCGATGCCCGCGTGGAGACCAGACCTCCGTCAATCAGGCCCCCGCTGGGGTGGTCCGGGTACAGGCTCAGGCGGTTGCCCGGCAGACGGAAAAGGCGGTGCACCTTGGCGCCCAGGTATTCGTCGCTGCGGTAGTCGGCGTGGGCGTTGCAGTAGCGCTTTTCGGCAAAGGAGAGGGAGTCGAAGCGGAAGGACCAGTGCAGGGCATCGTCCACGTATAGCTCCGCGCTGTAGATGCCGTTGCGGTTGTTGCGCGCGTCCTGCCGGTCCCAGGCGTCCAGGCCCAGGCCGATGCGTTGGCCGGCGGCGACCACCTTGCCTCCGGACGGATACCAAGTATTGCCTTTGCGGTAGAGCCGGATGCGCGTGGCCTCGGTCGCGGGGCCTTCGTCCCAGATGGGGTAGACGTAGAGGTGGCGCATTTCCGGCGCCCGGTGGTCCTCGATCTCGAAGCCGTGTGCCATCGGGTTGAGCGGGGTGTCGCCACGGCGCACCTCAAAATGCAGGTGCGGCCCGCCGGAGCCGCCGCTGTTGCCGGCGCGCGCAATGACCTGTCCCTTTTCCACCGGCACCGTGCCGGGCGGCAGGTCGATGTCCAGGGCCCAGCTCTGGCGCTGCCGCTGCACCCCATCAATGTATTCGGCCAGGGCCCCCTCCAGACCTTCCAGGTGCCCGTAGACCGTCGTCAGCCCATTGGGATGCTGGATGTAGACGGCCGTGCCGTAGCCCCAGGGGCTGATGTTGATGCGGCGTACAAAGCCCTCCGCGCAGGCGTATACCGGCAATCCGGTCACCCCTTCCGTGGCGATGTCGAGGCCGCTGTGGAAGTGGTTGCTGCGCAGTTCGCCAAAGGTGCCGGTGAGCTTGAGCGGGACGTCGAGCGGGGAGCGAAAGTATCCGGCTGTTTTCGCCTCCGGCGAACCGCCTTTGCCAACCACGGCCTGCGCCCCAACCGGTAGGCTCCGAAAGCCGACACTTAGCGCACACAACAGCGGCACCATACGCAGGATCCGGTGCGGAAGGACACTGCGTTCAGTCGTGCGGAGGGGTGGGGTGCTGCGGCGGCCGAAAAGCAAATGGACGGAAATGAGGCGGTGGTATGGGAGGAGAACGATCAGAAGTTAGGCCGGATGCGGGAGCTTTCGGGTTCGTAGAACTTGCTGATGATTTCTACGGCCTCGCGCGGATCATCGGTCACCTTCATGAGGTCCAGGTCGGCGGGGTTGATGTTGGATTCCTGGGTGCACATGATATCCTTCAACCAGCTCAGCAATCCGCCCCAATAGCTTTTGCCGATCATCACGATGGGTACGCGGTCGATCTTGTGGGTCTGGATCAGGGTGAGGGATTCAAACATCTCGTCCATGGTGCCAAACCCGCCGGGCATGAAGACAAAGCCCTGGGCATATTTGACAAACATGACCTTGCGGACAAAGAAGTAGTTGTAGTTGAAAATCTTGTCCGGGTCCACGTATTGGTTGGCGCCCTGCTCAAAGGGCAGGTCGATGTTCAGGCCCACGCTTTTGCCTTCTTCCAGCTGGGCGCCTTTGTTGGCGGCTTCCATGATGCCGGG
>JAUIHG010000089.1 GCA_030432405.1 Bacteroidia bacterium
CACCCAAAGCACAGGGCGCATACACGTCCATGTCCAGGTCGTAGAGGGCGTCCGTGCCGATGGGTTTGGCCCCGGTTTCGCCGCACAGGCGTTCCACCTTGTCGGTGTGGATGTCGGAGACGTACACGGTGGCACCTTCCTTGCGCAGGTATTCCACCAGGTAAGAGCCCACATGGCCGGCACCTTCCACGGCCACCACCTTGTCGGCGCAGGAATCGCTGCCGGTGGCTTCCTTCAGGCCGGCCTTCATGCCCATGAAAACGCCGTACGCCGTGACCGGCGAGGGGTCCCCGCCACCGCCCATCCAGGACGGTTTGCCGGTCACATGGGTGGTTTCCATGGCCACGTATTCCATGTCCTTGGTGGCCGTGCCCACGTCTTCGGCGGTGATGTATTTGCCGCCCAGGCTTTCGATGAAGCGGCCATAGCGGCGCCACAGCGCCTCCGACTTGTCCGTGCGGCTGTTGCCGATGATCACGGCCTTGCCGCCGCCCAGGTTGATGCCGGAAATGGCCGCCTTGAAGGTCATGCCGCGGCTCAGGCGCAGGGCATCCTGCACGGCGTCCAGTTCGCTGGGGTATTGCCAAAAGCGCGTGCCGCCCAGGGCCGGGCCCAGCACCGTACTGTGGATGGCCACCAGGGCCTTGAGGCCGGTGCTGCGGTCGTGGCAGAACACCAGGTTCTCATGGTCCATGCGGGACATGGCGCCAAAAACATTATCCAGATCGGGCAGGGCATCGTGGTCCTGCGGGATGTCCTGGTGTTGGCCTTGGCCTTCGGCCGAAGGCGAAGCCATCGGGAGACCGGTTCCGGCAGCGCTGGGAGCGGGTGTGGAGGACATGGGCTGTGGAGGGTGTTGTGGGTGAACGTGGGTAGCGGGAGGCGTTGCGGCTTGGGGATATGGGGGGGGGAGGAAAGGCCGCGTCCGGAGGAGGAGTGGTGCCGGACGGCGCAACACGTGCAAAACAACGGTACCCCGTTGTGTTCGGCCGTTTTGGCATGGCCCAACGGGAGCGCAAAAATACGGGGCTTTCCGGATGCGCTTGCAGCCAAACCCGGGGAAACTGGCGTCTTGCGCTTCCCCAATTCGGACGATCTTCGCCGCAGGCGGACGGCATACCCATGCCGCTGCGCTACGGCCCCTTGTGCGGCCCGATGGTCCTCTTCCCGTGCGCGAACTCCAATACCTCAACCGCTACTTCCTGCGCTACCGCTGGCACCTGCTGGGCGGCGTGCTGTTTGTGACGGCTTCCAACATTTTTGGAGTGCTTTCGCCGCAGGTGGTCCGCCATGCCGTGAACCTGGTGACCGACAACCGGGACCTCTATGTGGCCCTGGACGGCATGCCCCTGCAGGATGTGCTCCGTACCCGCTTTGTGCGCATCCTCCTTTTGTTTGGCGCGGTGTTCCTGGGCCTGGCGGTGATCAAGGGAGCCTTCATGTTTTTGATGCGGCAGACGCTCATCATCATGAGCCGCCTGGTGGAGTATGACCTGAAAAACGACCTCTACCGCCACTACCAATACCTGGACCAGGCTTTTTACAAGCGCAACAATACCGGCGATTTGATGAGCCGGGTGGCCGAAGACGTTTCGCATGTGCGCATGTACGTGGGCCCGGCTCTGATGTACGCCATCAACCTGGTGGTGCTGTTCACCCTGGTGATTTACGCCATGATCCGGGTCAACCCGCAGCTGACCGCCTACGTGCTGTTGCCGCTCCCGATCCTGTCCATCAGCATTTACTACGTCAACAATCTGATCAATAAACGCTCGGAAGCCATTCAGGCCCAGCTCTCTGCGCTGACTACCCGGGCCCAGGAGGTCTTCTCCGGCATCCGTGTGGTCAAGGCCTACGCCCAGGAAAAACCGATGGCCCGCCAGTTCGATACCGAATGCGCGGAATACCGCGAACGCTCCCTGAGCCTGGCCCGCGTGGAGGCCATGTTCCACCCCCTCATGCTGCTGCTCATCGGGTTGAGCACCATCATCACCGTTTACGTGGGCGGTCTGCAGGTGATTGCCGGGGTGATCTCCCCGGGCAACGTGGCCGAGTTTGTGATCTACGTGAACATGCTCACCTGGCCGGTGGCTTCGCTGGGTTGGGTGGCCAGCATCATCCAGCGCGCGGCGGCCAGCCAAAAGCGCATCAACCAGTTCCTCGACAGCCAACCGGACATCAAAAGCACCGGCACGGCCGAGGCGGACTTCCGCGGCGACATTGTCTTTGAACGCGTCACCTTCACCTATCCGGATACCGGCATCACGGCCCTGAAGGATTTGAGCTTCACCATTCCCGCGGGACAGCGTTTCGCCCTGTTCGGGCGAACGGGTTCCGGCAAGAGCACGCTCGCCGAGCTGTTGATGCGGCTCTACGATCCGCAGGAGGGCCGGATTCTGATCGGTGGGGTGGACATCAGGGAGATGCCCCTGGAAGCGCTGCGCCGGCACATTGCCTATGTGCCCCAGGAGGTCTTCTTGTTCAGCGAGACGGTGGCCTACAACATCGCCTTTGGCCAGGCCCGGATGCTGGGGGATGCCGCCGAAGAACGGGCGCGGAAATGGGCGCGGTATGCCTCCATCGACCGCGAAATTGAGGAGTTTCCCAAGGGTTTTGCCACCCGGGTGGGCGAACGCGGCGTGACCCTGAGCGGGGGCCAGAAGCAGCGCATTTCCATCGCCAGGGCCTTCGCCAAACAGGCGCCCGTGCTGGTCCTGGATGACGCGCTATCCGCTGTGGACGCCAGCACCGAAAAGCGCATCCTGGGCAACCTGGAGGAATACCTCGAAGACCGAACGGCCCTGGTGGTGACCCACCGGGTGTTCAGCCTGCTGGACTTTGACCGGATCCTGGTCCTCGACGAAGGCCGCCTGGTGGAGTCGGGCAAACACGAGGAATTGCTGGAGCAGGACGGCGTTTACGCCGAACTGTACGAAAAGCAATTGCGCGAGGAAAAGGCGGCCTGATCGGCCCGGGTTCGAGGCCTCGTGTCCGGTGCGCTTCCCGGCCATATGGACCGTTGCATGTCGGTATATTTGCCGCGCTTTTCCGGGCGCGCACGCGCGCGGAACCGCCGTCCCCTGGACCGGTCTTCGCCGGAGGCAGAAGCGCCTCCATGATCCGGATTTTCCGTTTCCACTCCGCAATTCCCGTTTCCCCATGGCCCTGAAATGCGGCATCGTCGGGCTGCCCAACGTGGGCAAGTCGACCCTGTTCAACGCGCTGACCAGCGCGAAGGCCCAATCGGCCAATTTCCCGTTCTGCACCATCGAGCCCAACGTGGGCGTGATCACGGTGCCGGATCCCCGGCTCAACAAACTCACCGAGCTGGTCAGCCCGCAAAACGTGGTGCCCACCACCGTGGAGATTGTGGACATTGCCGGGTTGGTGCAAGGCGCCTCCAAAGGCGAAGGCCTGGGCAACCAGTTTCTGGGCAACATCCGCGCCACCGACGCCATCCTGCACGTCATCCGCTGCTTTGACGACGACAACATTGTGCACGTGCACGGCAACGTGGACCCGGTGCGCGACAAGGAAATTATCGACACGGAGCTGCTGCTCAAAGACCTGGAGGGCATTGAAAAGCGGCTGGACCGCCAGCGCCGCGCCGCCAAAAGCGGCGACAAGGCCGCCATCAAGCTGGTGGGCATCCTCGAAGGCCTCAAGGGACATCTGGAAACCGGCAAACCGGCCCGTTCCTATGTGCTGGCCGACAAAAACGACCGCCCGCTGGTCAAGGAACTGGAACTGCTGACCGGCAAGCCGGTGCTTTACGTGTGCAACGTTTCCGAGGACGATGTGCAGCAGGGCAATGCCCATGTGGAAGCCCTGAAGGCCGCCGTGGCCGGCGAACACGCCGAGGTCCTCGTGGTCAGCGCCGCCATCGAGGCGGACATCGCCGAACTGGAAACCTACGAAGACCGTCAGGCCTTCCTCGAGGATTTGGGCCTGGAGGAATCCGGGCTCAACCGCGTCATCCGCTCGGCCTACGAGCTGCTGGACCTGATCACCTACTTCACCGCTGGCGAGAAGGAGGTCCGCGCCTGGACCATCCGTCGGGGGACCAAGGCTCCGGGTGCAGCCGGGGTGATCCACACCGATTTTGAAAAGGGTTTTATCCGCGCGGAAGTGATTCCCTACGCCACCTTTGCCGAATACGGTTCGGAAGCCGCCTGCAAGGAGGCCGGCAAAATGGGGGTGGAAGGCAAGGAATACGTGGTTGGCGACGGCGACGTAATGCACTTCCGCTTCAACGTGTAGCCGGCCGGCTGCCATTCGGCTTATCTCGCTACAGGGGCGTCCCGGCACAGGGCTTCGCGCGCCCGCGCGAACACCGGCCGCCGGACTACTGCTTCCAGAAATAGGGGCTGAAGAGGATCAGCACGGTAAAAAGCTCCAGGCGTCCGAGGATCATCAGGAAGCTGCAATAGCCTTTTGCCGCTTGCGGCAGGGCCGCGAAATTGTCCACCGGCCCCACGTTGCCGATGCCCGGACCGATATTGCCCAGGGTGGCCAGGGTGGCGCCCAGCGCGGTGTCCAGCTGCAGGCCCATGGCGGCAAACACGCCGACGGAGATCATGGCAATGCCGATGTAGAGCACCAAAAAGGCCATGATGTTGTAGATCACGCCACGGTCCACGGCGTGGTCGTTGAAGCGCACGGGAATGACCGCCCGGGGGTGGAGGATGCGCTTCAACTCCAGGGCTGTGTTTTTGAACAGCAGCCCATAGCGCACCACCTTGATGCCGCCGGAGGTGCTGCCGGCCGAGGCACCGCTGAGCATGAGCAGCAGGAAAAGCAGGGTGACAAACGGCATCCAGCTTTGGTAGTCGGCGGTGACAAAACCGGTGGTGGTGACCACGGAAACCACCATGAAAAGGGATTCGCGGAACGCCATATGGCCTTCGCCGCCCCGCAGCCCCAACAGCCCGAGCACAAGCGCGGCGAACAACACGATGCTGGCGTACATGCGGATCTCCTCGTTGGCCGCCACCTTTTGCCAGCGGCCCTGAAAGAGCATGTACAGGAAGGTGAAGTTGGTGCCCGCCAGGAACATGAAGGCGATGATGGTGTAGTGGATCAGATGGCTGTCCCAGGCGGCAATGCTGGCGTTGCGCGTACTGAAGCCCCCGCTGGACATGGTGGTCATGGCGTGGTTGGCCGACTCGAAAGGCGTCATGCCGCCCAGGTCCAGCAAACCGCCGCAGGCCAGGGTAAGCAGCAGGTAGATAATCCACAGGCGCTTGGCGGTTTCGCGGATGCGCGGGTGGAGCTTGTCGGTGGTGGGGCCTGGTGCTTCGGAGGCAAACAGTTCCATACCTCCAATGCCGAGCAACGGCAGTATGGCCACCGTCAGCACGATGATGCCCATGCCGCCGATCCACTGTGTGGTGGAGCGCCAAAACAGCAGGCTGGGCGGCAGGGCTTCGATGTCGGTTAGGATCGAGGCTCCGGTGGTGGTGAAACCGGACGCGGTTTCGAAAAAGGCGTCCAGGGGATTGGGAATCCATCCGCTGAGGTAATAGGGTACGGCTCCAAAGAGCGAAGCCAGCACCCAGCTGGAGGCCACGATGAAATAACCGTCGCGTTTGCGGATGTCGCCACGCTCGCTATGGCGGCCAATGAACATCAGCGTGCCCCCGCCGATCCCGGTCAGACCCAGGGTGGTCAGGAAATGCAGCCATTCGCCGTCGCCGTAGGCGAAACTCAAGCCCAGGGAGGGCAGCATCAGGCCGCCCACTACCAACATCAGAAAACCGAGTACCCGCGAAATGGTTGGCCAGCGCATCCGTTCAGTTGAAAAGCTTTTCGACGTCTCGGATGGCGTCCGGCATCGTGAAGACCACCACATGGTCTTCGGCATGGACCTGGAAATCGCCGCTGACGATGTAGGATTCCTCCCCGCGGATCAGCCCGCCGATCAGGGCGCGCTTGGGGAAATTCAGGTCCTTGATGCGCTTGCGCGTGATTTTGGAGCGGGGTTTGGCCACAAACTCAATCACCTCGGCATTCACCCCATGAAAACTGGTGATGGCGCTGATGTCGCCACGGCGGACGTGGCGAAAGATGTTGTTGGCCGCAATCAGCTTGCGGTTGATCAGTGCATCGATGCCGATGTTCTGGGAGATGTAGATGTAGTCGATGTTCTCCACCAGGGCGATGCACTTGGCCACGTTGTGGTTTTTGGCCACCAGGCAGGAGATGATGTTGGTCTCCGAGTCGCCCGCCAGGGCGATAAAGGCATCGGTATCGGCCAGGCCTTCTTCTTCCAGGGCTTCGACTTCGCGGGCATCCGCGTTGATGATGAGCACATCGGGGAGCTCTTCGGCCAGGATGGCGCAGCGCTCTTCGTCCTTTTCTACCAGTTTGACGCGGTAATCCTTTTGCAGCTTGGCCGCACACCATTGTCCGGTCAGACCCCCGCCCACGATCATCACATCGCGGATCTGTTTCTTCCCCAGGCCACACAGGCTGCTGACCGCAGGAACTCCGCTGGGTTTGGCGATGAAATAGACGTGGTCGCCCAGTTCCATGCGGGTATTGCCGCGCGGAATAATGGTTTGGTTTTTCCGGTGGATGGCGATGGGAATAAAATCCCGCTCGGGGTTGAGCTCCGAGGAGTCCTGCACGGTAACGCCGGCCAGGGGAGACCCCTGCCGCAGCACAATGCCCAACATGCTGAGTTTGCCGTCCGCAAAATCATAGGCGTCCGTGGCCACCGTCTGGTCCACCAGGCGCTGGATTTCCTTGACCAGCAGGTCGCGCGGAGAGATGACCGAATCGATGCCCAGGTCCGGCAATTGGATTTTGCCGTTTTCCTCCAGCAGTTCGGGGTTCTGAATACGGGCAATGGTGCGCTTGGCGCCCAGTTTTTTGCCCAACATGGCCGTGACGATGTTGGTCTCCTCCGAGTCCGTCACCGCGATCAGCAGGGAAGCCTTCGAAACCTGGGCTTCCTCCAGGACGCTGATGCGCGTGCAATTGCCGCGTATGGGGTAAACATCGGTGTGGGAAGCTGCATAGTCCAACTTGGCCCGGTTTCGGTCCACCAGATAGATGTCCTGGGATTCCCGGGAGAGCATTTTGGCCAGGTGGAAGCCCACATCTCCGGCGCCGACAATGATGATTTTCACAGAGCGCGAAGTTACACCTGCACTGCACCCAGCGCGCCAAATGGTCCGGGAAACGCTTCAGGTGAAAAAAAAGATGGATAAAAATGGGTCCTTATGCAACCAACATGGACCTAGATTCGTCACGGAGTGCCTTGCGTTTGGCCTCCGGCTGCCGTACATTGTTGAAAGGATCGCCGCCAGGGACTTGATTGTCAGTCCCGTACCCCGGTTATGAAAGGTATTTCAGTCATAACGTCCTACCTGTTGACGGTCGTGTTCTG
This sequence comes from Bacteroidia bacterium, assembly GCA_030432405.1. Classification (GTDB taxonomy): domain Bacteria; phylum Bacteroidota; class Bacteroidia; order Chitinophagales; family BACL12; genus WGOA01. The sequence goes on from JAUIHG010000089.1 coordinate 7,394, forward strand.
CTTCGTGCTGAGCATCGTCCTGCTCGTGTTCCATATGTACATGAACTGAGCCGTACATGAACTTAGCCGTATATGAACTGAGCAACGGCCATTCTGAGGAAATCCGTCCTGTATTCAGCCTTCAACACCTGCACCAGACCGTGTGCCCAAAGCGCACATTACGGGTTTTGCTGTTCGTAGGCCTTCAAGAAGTCGATCAACTGGTCGGAGACCAGGCGCTTGGCGATGATCTCTTTGTCCTCATCCAGCAGGAACAGGGCCGGCGTGCCGTTGATGTCGTAGCGCGAGCGGAAATCGCTGTTCTGGTCGAAGTCAGCCACGTTGATGAAGCCATCGAGGCCCTTGTTGTCGATGAACTTCAGCCATTTCTCGATCTCCAGTTGGGTATTGACCGCATATACGGTGATGTCGTGTAGCTCTTTGAGTTTGGCGTATTCCTCGGCCAGGACTGGTGTTTCCTTCTTGCAATGGCTGCAATCCGGGTCCCAGAAATACACGATGGTGTATTTGCTGTCGATGTCATAGAGGGAGCGGGTTTGGCCCTGCAGGTCCTTCATCCGGATATTGGGGGCTTTTTTGCCGATCAGGGTGGGCTCCATGCGCTTGGCGCGGTCCACAATGCGGTATTCCTGGGCATCGTCCAGCCACCAGGCGTCCCCCTTTTCATAGTAGTTCCGGGCAATGTGCACGTAGACCGCATCCTGGCCCATGATGCTCGAATTGGCGTATTCGTTGAGCAACCAGATGAGGGCATAGCGGAAGACTTCGCGGTTCACGCGGGCCTTGTCCAGGATATTGTCCACCGAGGCGGCCAGCGAATCCGGTGAACGGTAGGAATACTGGTTCAGGTAACGGTACATCACGTTGTAGATCACCGGTGTGCGCAACAGGCGTTCGTCGCTCCAATCCACCAAATCCAATGCCTGGCGGCGAACGGAACGGAATTGGAAGAGCGAATCGGTGATCCTGCCTTCCGCATTGCGCGGCGGTTCGGGCACCTCCGGTTCGCGCAAGCCTTTCAGCATAGCGGTATACAGCAGGCCCTCGTGCTTCTTGAAAATCTCCTTGCGCTGTGTACGGACCTCCTTGTCGATGGCGTCGATCTGCGCGCGCAGGTCTTTGTACTCCTCCGAATCCGGAGCCAGGGTTTGCAGCTGTCGGGAGAGGGGATCGCTTTTCTTCCGTTGCTTTTCCAGAAAGCGCAAATCCTCGTACATCACGGTATTCTCCTTGGAGCCCTTGAATGCCAGGCTGCCCACAAAGTCGTCCACATTCCCGGTGGCCGAAAACTTGGGTTCGTTGACCACAAACTCGAAATAGGCATTCTCGCGGGAGGGGAAGACCATCATGTACACGCCGGGCGGCAGGGTGGTATCGGCCTGCGCCACCACCTGGCCCTTGCCATCGATCTGCAGCGTATCGGCGATGTATTGCTTGTCGCCATAGTGATAGGCCAGATAGGCAATCGTGTCCGAGATGCCTTCAAAATCAAAGCGGTATTCAAAGCCATCGGCTTTCGCCCCAAGGGCGAAACACAAGGCTGCGAGCAGGGTCAGGATACGGGAACGCATGGAGGGATCGTTTAACAGGGATTTTGCCAAACCGGGGCAAAAATACCCGAAAGCCGGGAGGCAGAAAGGCCATAAGCCATCGGCATGGCCGGATGTGCAATACGCATCCCCAAGCCGGGAAGTTCAGCCTTCAAGCCTAACCGGGACAGGCCCATCAGCGGCTTGAAGGCCGGGAGGCATACAACAAGAACCGGACCAGAATGCTGCGCTCGCGGACACAGGCCCCACCCAAAACGATCAATGCGGCACCTTGATGGCCGCCGAACTGTCCGGGCCGGCTACAAGCTCCACCACAATCCCGTCGGAGAGGCCCAGTTCCACGTCTCGGCGCTCAAACGCCTGTTCGCTGGTTTCCACTTCCACATAGGCCGTGTCGCCGGCAAACTGCAGCCAGGCCTCCTTGATCAGCAGCACGGAATCGGCCGACTCCAGCACGATGTCCGCGTTGGCCGAGTAGCCGGCACGCAGGAAAATGTCTTCCGGCAGGTCCACGGAGGCGCGGATTTCAAATTTGATGGTGCCCTCCTCGTTGATCCCCTTCGGGGCAATGAAGTCCAGGGTGGCCGGCAGCGTGCGCTTGTCCACGGCACCAATGGTCAATTCCAGGGCCATGCCCTCGGTGAGTTTGCCCACTTCGGACTCGTCCACCTTGCCTTCAAAGACCATCTCGCTCATGTCCGCCACGCTCACAATGGTGGTGCCTTCGTTGAAATTGTTGGCCTGGATGACCGAATTGCCCTTCTCCACAGGCACATCCAGCACCATGCCATCGGCGGTGGAGCGGACCAGGTTGGCGGCCGTTTTGCTGCCCCGCGCCGCACCGGTACGGATGACCTCCAGTGCGCTTTCGGCCGCTTTGAGCTGCTGCTGCGCTTGCTCGGCATCCAATTTCACCTGCAGATAAGTCTGCTCGGCGATGGTGCCGTCCCGGAACAGCAGTTCCTGGCGCGCCCGTTCCACCTCTGCCGCGTCGGCAGCAATCCGGGCCGCTGTGACGCCTTCCCGGGCGTTTTGCAGGGCGGCCTCATCGGGGACCACCCGGATGCGCGCCACCAGTTGCCCCTGGGCCACATTTTGTCCAGCTTCCACAAAAAGCTCTTCGACCACACCGGTTACCTGGGCCTTGACCGCCACTTCCCGACGCGGCACAATGGCGCCTGTGGCAACGGTCTTTTTAACCACATTCCCGATATAGGCGTGCTCGGTTTCAAAGACTTCGGGGTCCTCCCGTGTCTGGTCGTAGAAGTACTTGCCCAGGCCGCCCGCCACAGCGAGGACCACGAGGAAAAGCAGGATGAAGGCAATGCGTTTCATGGGTATGGGATAGAGGCTCGAACTGCGCTTTGGGGAGCCAGTACTATTCGTCTTTGAGGGTGATGGCCAGGTGGACGGCAGCGGCCTGGCGCGCCGGGATGGCCCCGGCGAAGGCACCTGCCAGTACCAGGCAGCACAGCGCCACCACGGCAAAGCCCAAATCGATTTCGGGTTGCCGGAAGAACATCACGCTGTCGCCGGCCTGCTGCAATACCTGGTCGGCCAGGGCCAAAACGCCGATGCCGGCCACCAGGCCGATGTATCCGGAAATGGCCGTCAACAGCACCGATTCGGCCAGAATCATCCGCACGATGCTGCCGTTGGTGGCCCCCAGCGCCTTGCGCACCCCGATTTCGCGGTAACGCTCCCGAACGGTGATCAGCGTGATGTTGCCCACACCGATGATGCCGGCGGCCAGGGTGCCGATGGACACAAAAAGGACAATGAAACGGATGCCGGTGAAGATGCCCTGGAAGTTCTGGAACTCTTGTTCCAGATTGAAGGAGCCGATGGCCTGTTGGTCTTCCGGGGCCACCTTGTGCCGTTCCTTGAGCAGGGCCACCAGCTTGGCCTGGACTTCGGCCGAAGGCAGCTCCGGTTTGACGGTACATACAAACCAGCCCACCCGGTCGATGAGGTTGTAGGTGTACTGCATGGTGGTGATGGGCATGAAGACGCTTTCGTCGTCCTCGCGGCTGTCGTCCCCGGTGCGCAGGGATTTGGCTACACCGATGACCTGGAACCAGACCCCCTTGATGAGCAGGTATTCGCCCATGGGGTCGTTTTCGCCGAACAGGACATCCTTGACGCGCTGGCCGATCACGATGACCTTGCGTTTTTCGGCCAGGTCGCGGGGAGAGATGAACCGGCCTTCGGCCACCCGAACGGGCTCAATATTGACCAGGGCCTCGGTCTCGCCGCGTACGCTGAAGGCGCCTTCCTTGCCCTTGTGCGTGATGGCGGGGGCGTCGAGCCACAGGCGTGGCGAAATCAGGTCGATGCCCTCAATGCGGTCGTTGATGGCCTGGATGTCGTTCATGTACAAGGGCACCGAACGGCCGGCCTGCAGCCCTTTGTAGGGCACGGTGGTGCGGTTGGTCCAGACAAAGAGGCTCTTGACGTTCCACTTGGAGAACTCGTACATGGCCCCGTTTTCAAGTGCCTTGCCTGCCCCCATCATGACCACCAGCATGAAGATGCCCCAGACCACACCCAGGGCCGTCAAGCCGGTGCGCAGCTTGTGCTTGCCCAGGGTGGAGAGCATCTCCGACCAACGGTCCATATCAAAGAGGTTGCGCAAGGGGAGGGGCAGTTTGTTTTGGAACGGTAATGCTGTTTGGTAGTGGATTGTTTTTTACCGAACGGTCGGTAAAAAAAGAAGAGCGGCTTCAGGCACTTTTCATGGCCACGGCCGGTGCAATGCGCACCGCCTTGATGGCGGGAATGAATCCGGCCAGGGCACCGGAACCGATCAGGATGCTCAGCGCACCGACCACCACTCCGGGCGTCACGCCCGGGTGCATGAACATGGAATCAGGCTCGGGAATGGGCGGCAAAACCTGCGTGTCCACCAGCCACAGGGTGCCCACCCCCAAAGCCATGCCCATGAAGCCGGACAAGGCCGTCAGCACAATGGCTTCCAGCAGGATGAGCCGTACCAGACTGCCATTGGTGGCTCCGAGGGCTTTGCGCACGCCGATTTCCCGGGTGCGCTCGTTTACGGTGATGAGCATGATGTTGGCGATGCCGATCATCCCGGCAATCAGGCTCAATATGCCGATGACCCAGACAAAGGCTTCGATGCCGTTGAACAGGCCCTGGAAGCGCTTGAATTCCTCCAGATCGTTGGAGATGTAAATGGCCTGCTGGTCATCAGGGTCGAACTTCAGGCGGCGGGCAAAATCTTCGCGCAGGCGCGCCTCCACCTCCCGGGATTCGGCCAGGCTGGCGTTGCCGAAGGTGAACATGATCTGGTCCACGCGGTCGGTGCCGCCTTCGATTTTCTGCGCCGTTGAAATGGGCAGGTAGATGTACTGGTTTTCTCCGCGGCTGCCCTGGTCGTGGAAGATGCCGACAATCTGGTAGGGCACGCCCTTGACGGTGAGGTAACGGCCCATCGCGGCGCTGTCTGCTGCGGTCCAGACGCCGGGCTGGGGGATGGGGGGCGGGCCGAAGTCCTGTTGCCCTTTCGCCGGAGGCGCGAAGAAAAAATCCCGGACTTCCGTGCCGATGGCGCATACCTTGCGCGTCTGTTCCAAATCCACCGGGTTGATGAAGCGGCCGTGCAGCATCACGGTGTTTTCCAGAAAGCGGTGGTCCGGATGCACGCTGCGCACGCGGAAGGTGGTGGATTGATCGCCGCGGGAAACCGCAAAGGTGCCGCGCAGGTGGTAGCGTGCGGTCAGTTTGTCCACCAGCGGTTCGGTCCTTTGCAGGTGCTTTACTTCGGCGTTTCGGAAACGCATGTCGCGCCCGGTCGGCAGGCCGCGCCAGGGCATGGATGTGGTGCCCGGCCAGATCCAGATGCTGTTGATGGCGTCGTCCTTGAATTGAAATTCAACGCCGCGGCGCAAACCGTTGCCGGATCCGAGCAGGAGCACCAGCATGAGCATGCCCCAGAACACGCTGAACGCCGTCAGGGCAGAGCGCAGCTTGTGCCGCCAAAGCGACTCGCCGATCTCCATCCAGAATTCGCGTTGGAACATGGGGCTGCAGTAGGGGTATGGGGAGCAAACAGGGTAAAGGAGAGCCTAGCGCAGGTGCTTTCCGGCTTGCGTCTCCAGCGCAGGGTCGGCTTCGATCAGCCCGTCCTTTAGCCGGATGAGCCGCTTGCAGCGGTGGGCGATGTCGTCTTCATGGGTGACGATCAATACGCTGATGCCTTCGTCGTTGAGGGACTCGAAGAGCCCCATGATCTCTTTAGATGTGGTGCTGTCCAGCGCGCCAGTGGGTTCGTCGGCCAGGATGACCTTGGGTTTGGACGCCAGCGCCCGTGCAATGGCCACACGCTGGTTTTGGCCGCCCGATAGTTCGGAGGGCAGGTGGGTGCTCCAGTCCGCCAGGCCGACCTTGTCGAGGTACTGCATGGCGGTTTGGTTGCGCTCCTTGCGGCCGATGCCCTGGTAGTACAGCGGCAGCGCCACGTTTTCCATGGCGTTTTTAAAGGGCAGCAAATTGAACGATTGGAACACAAAACCGATGAAGGCGTTGCGGTAGCGCGCGGCCTGCTTGGCGCTCAGTTTGCGGATGGGCACACCGTCCAGTTCGTAGAGCCCCGAATCGTATTCGTCCAGGATGCCCAGCACGTTGAGCAGGGTGGACTTGCCCGATCCCGACTGGCCCATGATGGCCACAAACTCGCCCTTGCCGATGTGCAGGTCAATGCCTTTGAGCACTTCCAGCTTGCGGGGGCCAATGCGGTAGGATTTGCGGATGTCGCGCAGCTCGATCAAGGGGTGGCGTGTCGTGGTGTTTTCGCCTCCGGCACATACAAACGGAAGGCGGGAAGAGGGCGTTGCGGCGCAGGCGTGTGCAGCCAGCAGGACGGAAGTTAGCAGGACAGCTGTGGCCCAATGCAACCAAAGCCGCCTATTAACGCAAGATTAACAATGTGTGTATCGTGTCAAGGCACTAGGATGCGGATACCTGTCAGCTGCCCTAAAAGCCCGCTGTGCCAAAGGATCTGCAGCACGATGTTGGCATAAATCCCGGCCAGTACATCGTCCAGCATGACCCCCCAGGCCCCCGGGAGCTTTTCCATACGGCGTATGCCCAGAGGTTTCGCGATATCAAAAAAGCGGAAGAGGATCAAAGCTCCGATAACCGTATAGGGGTGCCAGGGAATGGCAAAAAGGGCAATGGCCTGTCCGAGCACCTCATCAATGACCACCGTACTGGGATCCTTGCCCCAATAAGGCTGGACCTTCGCCGTGCTCCACAATCCCACCAGCAACAGCATCCAAATCAAGGTCCCAGATACCAACAGAGCTTCCCGGAAAATCGGAGCGAAAGTCGCATTCAAGAACGATAGTTCCAGATTATAGGCAACACCAAGCCCGAATCCCCACCAAACGACCGCATACAGCATCGAGGCATATGTGCCCGGACCTCCGGGAAGAAAACCGATGCCGCCCACACTGGCCACGCCTTTGGCCAGACGCAGCGTTGTGCTGCCTTTCCCCGAAGGCGGCTTTGTGGTTTTTGGTTCGCCCATGGCTTCAGGACTTGTGCCTGTCCTACTCGGTGTAGTAGTCCAGCCCCAAATGCGTGATGAGGGTTTCGCCACGAATGTGGCGAAGGGTATTCATCAGCTTTTCCCGCTGTTTGAACAGGTCGTGTTGGGGCGGCAGGCCGGGTTTGGTCTGGGGCGTTTTGAAATAAAAGCTCAGCCATTCCTGGATGCCGTAGAGGCCCGCGCGGGAAGCCAAATCCAAAAACAAGGCCAAATCCAAAACAAGCGGCGCGGCCAAAATCGAATCCCGGCAGAGGAAGTCGATTTTGATTTGCATGGGGTAATCGAGCCAGCCGCGGATGTCG
>JAUIHG010000090.1 GCA_030432405.1 Bacteroidia bacterium
TTTCAGACACCACCGGGTGTGGCCAAACGGCCGCATCCAGGTCCAGCGCCGCAGCTTCAATGGCCGTACTGCCCGCCGTATCCGGGGGATTCAGGGTGCGCCAGTTGTCGTATTTGTCTTGCAACACGTCAATGGGTTCCACGCCAAAATCCGTTTGGCCTACCACCAGGTCAAGGTACAGGCTGTCGGGGTGATCGTCAGGTTTGGCCACGCGGATGAAGGCGGAGCGGGAGGAGACGCCTTCGGACAGGCAGCGGCTGTCGGCCCCGGGCCGATTGGCCCCCTGAAGGGCGGCCATCAGTTTGTCGGCCAGGTCGCCGGGTTCGAAAAAGAAGCGGATGGCCATGCTGTCCAGCACATCGCGGTTGATGAGGATGTTGCCCTGGATGGCGTAGTTGGGCCCCAGTTCGTGGTCCTTTTCATCAAAACAGTCTGCGCCGGTGAACGCGGCCACGCGGGGGCTGCCGTCCATGGGATCAAAGTCCACAGCACCGTATTGCCGAAGCTCCGGGGTTCCCTCCGCGTCATTGGCCTCCAGCCAGGTCATCAGCTGAGAGGGGCTGTCGCCGGCCAGCATGCGTGCCGCGGCAGAATCCTGGTTTTGTGCGTTCCAGAAACTCTGGGTGTGCACGGCACCCAGGCCTGGTTGAACCCAGCTAATGATCAATGCGCTGGTGCCAGCCGTAGCGCTGTCCAGGCAGGTAGCGCCGGCCGAACCGACTTCCCCGGTTTCCGGGTCAACGGCCACGATGGAAAAAGTATCCTGGGCTATCGCCGTTCCGGCGAACAGCAACGCGACCAGCACGGTCAGCCACCAGCGGTCCCGCTCACGGGGAAGTGGGTTTTCAGTGGTGGCCACCGATACCCGCCGGTAGCTCTGAAAGTACATGCGCATAAGCCAAAGGTATTCCAGACCGCCGTTCGGTTCAGTGGTGGGTGCCCGGCAGGAGCTTGGCCGTTTGCATGCCGTCGGCACCCTGCCAGCGCCACAGCAGGGGGCCGGAGGGCAGGTGGTTATCCGCCGTCCAGGACCAGGAACCGGGTCCAACCGCCGCATGGGCCACCAGGCGTCCGGTCAGGTCGAACAAGGTCCAATGACCTCCGGTACGGCTTTCGCCGTACAGGCGGCCCTCCGCGGTCCAGGCCCGCACATCCACTGCCGCTATGGAAGTGGGCAACGCGGTGAATTCCGGATAGGTCACCTCCAGGTCCAGCAGGACTGGCAGGTGATCCGACATGTAGTACAGTGCGCTGCGCACCCGGCGGGAAACCGGATTTGGGCTGCAGGCAAAAATGCTGTTGTTGTAGCAGTTCCCGTTGTTGCCGAAGGCGGTGTAGCTGTCCCCGGCATAGGCCACGGGGCTGGAGCCGGTGAACACGTTGCTGGACAGCAGCAAAAAATCGTACCGGTCGTCCAGGCCTCCGCCGGAACCGTCGCCAAAAATGCTCGAGGTGCGGGTGGATTGGGTGTGCACGTCGGCATAGGTGCTGTTGCTGCCCCAGCTACCGGGCCGGTTGGCAGGATCGCGCAGCCACACGTCGGCAAAGGGATCGTCCAGCGTGGCGTAGGCTGCCTCGGCACTGGTGCCTACGTTGAAATCTCCACCAACCACCACATTGCGGTTCAAGCCGCGCCGGTCGATGGCTGCCCGCAACGAGTCGGCCATGCGCGCCCGATCGTTTTCATCGGAAACCGTGCTGCCGGCTTTAAAGTGCACCATATAGGCATCCAGCCAGGTGGTGTCGTTGTGTCCGGCCAGAAAAGGGTCCCGGAAGAAAAAGGTGTAGCGGTTGATGTCCCGCACATGGGTGCGCACGATGGCCTGCTCGTACAGGGCCAGCTTGTTCTGGTTGTAAAAGGCCAGGTTTTGCAGGTTGCTGCCTCCGCTGGTGTTGGACTGGAAATCCGCGCGCCGGTAGGTGCCGCCTCCATCAGCGTTCAACGCATTGCTGAGCAAGGACTCCGCACCGGCCGCGGTTTTGAGTTCGCAGACCAGGATGAGGTCGGGCAGGGATGCGTCAAAAATGGTTTTAAATGTATCCGCACGGCCCGCCGGCACCGGATCCGGGAAATTCAACAGGTTGTAGGCCATGACCCGAAGCGTTTCGTCGGGTTGGGCTTTCGCCCGGCCGGGCGAACACCACATGAGGCCCACCAGGCCAAGCAAAAGGATACGTGCACGCATGCCGCGAAACTACGCCGGACGCCACGTCCGGCTTTGGCCGCAAGCCGGCCATGCCAACGCTGTGGAAAAATCGGGTTCAACCAGACCCCATATCAAGGCCGGTCGGCCAGAAACACCTGCTCGGAATTGGCCAATACGAGGGCGCGTGCGCCTCCACGCCGTTGGAGACTTCCCGCCTGCTGCACATCCATCCGTGCAGGCAGGCCCTTGCTCCCTGACGGCTGCACCACCCAACCGTTCGGCTGCTGTTCCAACAGCAGCGGTGAAGCCGTGGCCATGGGACCGGATTCGATGTCCATCCCGTAGCGCGAACCGGCCATGAGCAAGTCGGTGCGGCCATCCCCGTTCCAGTCCTCGGCCAGGATGCTGCGGGCCGGAATCCGCTGCGCTTCGGCCGGCAAGGCCTCCGGCATGAATTGCCCGGAACCGTTGTTGATCAGGGCGTGGTGTTCCAGGGTCTGGCATTCCAGGCGCTGTGCACCTTCCTGTTCGGCGGGCGGAAAAACATCGTCCACGCCCGCCCGTGCGTAGGCGCCGTAGCGGTGGAAGCGTTTGCGCAGGTAGGGCAATTGGCTGGACAGCAGATCGAAGGCCACCGTGGGTTTGAGCTGCCCGTCGATGGAATGGAAACAGACCGGGTCGATCTGCCCGTTGCCGTCAAAATCCTTGGCCAACAGGAGCATGGGCGCCTGCGGCGAAGCCCGGTAGCGGCTGTTCAGCCCCAGGTTGCCGGCTACCAGATCCAGGGCGCCGTCTCCGTTCAGGTCGGTGACCACGAGGCTTTCCCACCATCCGGACATGCCCTGCAGGTTGGGTTGGGCCATGGCTGTCCAACGGCCTTCGGCATCGGGGGCATACAGTTGCAGCGGCATCCATTCGCCCGCCAGGGCCAGTTGCATGCCGCCGTTTCCGGCGAAATCCCCGAATACGGCCGCGGTGATCATGCCCGGCTCCCGCAGCGCTGGGGCGAGCTCTGCCGTGGCATCCACAAAACGTCCCCCGTCGTTGCGCAACAGGTAGGAGCGGGGCGCGGTGGGGTATTGGAGCGGCGTGGCGCGGCCCCCGACAAACAGATCGATGTCCCCATCGCCGTCCATGTCGCCTGCCGCTACCGCACCGGTGGGCATGGGGCTGTTGTTGTCGGGTAGGGCTTCTTGAGGGGCCCTGCGGAATCCACCCTGGCCGTCGCCAAAAAACAACCGGTCTATGTAGCGCTTGTCGCCAGCATACCAGGCATAGCCTGCGGAAGAGAGGTAGAGGTCCAGGTGGCCGTCGCCGTCGGCGTCAAAGAGGGCCATAGGGCCGTCCACATGGCTTGAACTGCTGCGGAACGCCAACGGCTCGGTTTTGAGGAAGCCGCCGTTTGCCTGTTGGAGGAATACCGCCGTTTGCTGACCGGCACCACCCCCGAGCACCAGGTCGTCCAGGCCATCGCCGTTCAGGTCGCCGCTGGCCATGGAGGGGCCTTGTTCGGAAAGGCGGCGGGGCAGCAGGAATTCCCGGCGAAAGTCCTCAAAGCTGCTTGCCGCGTAGCGGAAATCCAGGGCCTGTGCCTGCTGGAACAAAGGCTGGGGTGCGGCCTTGCGCGGTGGGTTGTAGGCCTGGTCTGTGGCGCGGCATACCAACACAGAATCCTGCGGCCAAGCCGATAATGGATCGATCGATCCAGTATGCGTCCAGCGGCCATCCGGCCAGCGCACCCGGATGTCGGCAATGCGCTCGGCATCCCCCAGGCCCACGTGCAGGATCGGATCCACGCTGGAAAAATACCCGCGCACCGGCTGTTGATGGCGGTAGAGGGTGCGGTCTCCTAGGTCCACTTCCACTTGGGCACCCACTGCAAAGGGGTTTTTCTTTTCGCCTTCCAGGCGAATGCGGATGCTCCGGCCATCCGGCCCGCTGTTGCGGTACAGGTGGGCCGGCGAGGCCAGGTTGTTGACCACCAGATCGAGGTCCCCGTCGTTGTCCAGGTCCACATGGGTGGCGCCGTTGGAAAAGCTGCTTTCCTTCAGGCCCCAGGCAGTGTTCATTTCTTCAAACTGCCCGTCTTCCTTTTGGCGGAACAGGTGGTTGCGCAATTTGACCTGAGGGATACGCTCCAAAACCCGGTGCAGTTCGGATATGGGAATATTCCGGCGCAGGCTGTCGTTTTTGTATTTGATGAAGTCCAGATCGGTGACGTCGCGGTGGAAGCCGTTGGAAATGAACAAATCCTTGCGGCCGTCCTGGTCAAAATCTTCGGCCAGCGCTGCCCAGCTCCAGTCCGTTGCGTCCACGCCCGCCCAACGTGCGGCCTCCGAAAAGCCTTCGCCGGTGTTGTATTGCACCACATTGCGCATTTGCTGACGGCCATACCCGAAATTCAACAGCACTTCGTATCGGTCCAGCATCATGGTGCTCATCAGGGCCTTCTGCCGATGGTCGGTTTCGGGGAGCATGTCGAGCACCACCAGGTCCGGCCGACCGTCGTCGTTGAGGTCCGCTGCATCCGAGCCCATGGAGTTTTGGCTCATCAGGGCAAAACGCTCCGAAGCGATGTCTGTGAAGGTTCCATTGCCGTTGTTGCGGTAGAGCATGTCCGGCTCCACATAATCGTTGCCCACAAAAATGTCCGGCAGGCCATCGCCGTCAAAGTCGTTGACCGAGACGCTGAGCCCGAAGGCGGAATTGACAATGCCCGCCTGGCTGGAAATGTCCGTAAAGCGGTTGCCGTCGTTGCGCAGCAAGCGGTCGGACTCCTCGGGAGTCTCCGGCTGGGTGTAGCGTTCGCCGCCCCGCAGGCGCGGACGTGAATTGGATCCAAAACGGATGGGATGGTTGAGTTCGTAACAATCCAGATCACCGTCCTGGTCAAAATCAAAAAAGACCGCGTGGTTGGTATTGGCCGGGCTGCCCAGGCCATACTGGACCGATTGTTCCGAAAAAGTGCCGTCCTGGTTGTTGATGAACAACATGTTGCTGCGTTCGGACACCGGGCCATTGCCCGTGCGGCAGGCGTAGAGGTCGGGCCAGCCGTCGCCGTTGACGTCCGCGGCCACCACGCCCGTTTTAAAGCCCTTGTCTGCTGCAACGCCGGCCTGGTCGGTGACGTCTTCAAAGCGGAAATCGCCCAGGTTGCGGTACAGCTTGTTGGGCACCATCGTGCCGCTGAAATACAGGTCGGCCAGGCCGTCTTTGTCGTAGTCGATGACGGCTACACCACCGCCGTTGTAGATGTAGCCGTAATTGAAATAATTGATGGAAGGACCCTCTTCGATGCGGTTGACAAACTCCAGGCCGGATGATGAAGCCGGAATCTGCTCAAACAGTGCCTGAACGGCACCTTGACCCGTACCGGCCGGCTCGGTGTTTGCGGCCGTTTGTGCGTTTTTGCCTTCCGGCGAAGCACAACTGGACACGATGGCTGCGCCCAGCAAGACCACCCACGCCGTGCGGTTTGCGGACGCTGTTCCAAAAGGCCTGGGAAAAGCAAACGGAGTTGAACAGCAGAAGAAGGGCATGGTACAATCGGGTTGGATCGGGTAGGCTGGAGGGGGCGAATTTTGGCGCGTTGTTCGTGGATGCAGGCCGGAGCCGGCAGCGGCATGAAGGGGATGGGGCCTTTGCGGCCTAATCCCGTGCGGCTGTTTTGGAACCTTCGTTCCTATTTGTTCCACGTTCGGCGGTGCGGGCCGCAGGACTGGGCATGTGCTCCACGAGGTGTGCGCCCACCGCACGTCCCTGGGCAATGCCCAAATCGATGGCCGGCATGTAGTGGATGCCACCGTACAAGCGGCTGATGGCAGCCTCCTCAGAGGCTTCGCGGAAGCTGCTGTAGCTGCGCGGGGGCAGGCCATAGGCCACTTCCACCGAGTCCGTGTAGGCAAAGTCTTCGCCGAACAAGGCGCCGAGTGCAACCGAGGCAGCAGCTGAAATCACGCTGTGCCCGGAGGTGTGCTCGGGGAAGGGCGGTGTTTCCAGCAACGGCTTCCAGTCCGGGTCCAGGTGCCGGTTGATCAGCGTTTCGGGGCGGATGAGGTTGGAGCGGTACTTCTCGTCCCAACAGGAAATGAACCCGTCGTGCAAAGCCACGGCTGTCCACAAATACGCTTCCGCGCTCCGCGCGAAGTCCACCTCCTCCGTTTGGCACGCCATCCGGGCGATGCCCATCCAGTGTCCACCGGGGGTGATCTTCTTGAGGCCCGGCATGAGGTGGCCTTGTTCCTTGGTCACGTATGGATTGCAATCCCAGAATTGCGCAATGGATACCTGTTCGTCGCTCAGCTTGAGGTTGGTCTGGTACACTTCGACCAATTCATCGCGGAACCGCGAACCTTCCGAAAGGCTGTAAGTGCTTGGGCCATCCGGACGGAACTGGGCAGCACTATCCAGGGTGAAAGGCCGGATCTTGTTCCAATGCGGTTCGATGCCCGGCATGTACAGCGGCGGGGTGGGCACCCATTGTTCTTCTCCGGCTGCGGAAGGATGTTTGGGCATGGTCCGCGTGCGGCCATAGTTGTCTTCGGCCAGGTAGGCCAGGAGATGGTCCGCAATGGCGCGGCCCCACTGCATGCTGGCCGCTGTGTCGCCGTCCAGACCGGCATGCCAGGTGGCCTGGTCCCGGCGCAGGATGTCCTCGGTGAAAACCAGCTTGCGGGCCACGCGGTAAAACGCTTCCAGCCCGGCCGTGCCTGGGTCCACGGCTCCCGGATCATCCGGTGCCGGAGGCGTGGTGTAGCCATTGAGCACGCCGTGCATAGAGGGCAGGGATGCGGCTTCTCCCCAGGCCAGCGGGGTATAGGCCGCCAGGCTGGAATAGGCGTAGATCCGTGCCGCCACCGGCGGTGAAAACACGTCGTTCACAATGGAACGGGTCAGTTCCAGCTGCACGTGGTGCAAGGTCTTCGCCGCAGGCGGCGAAGGGGCAACGGCGTCGGAAGGTGCGGTGTCGGAACCACGGCTACACCCGATCGCCAGGGCGGCAAGCGCCAGGTAAAGCAGACCCCGTCCGGGGAAAGCCCATATCCGCCCCATCCTCATCCCGAGGGGCATCCTGAATCTCCACATGTTAAAAACGTTTCCTCCTAAAAGACCCAAAATAGGGTTTTCCGGATTTGCGCGCCAGAGAGCGCCAGGAGGGAGCCAAATGCCCTAGTTTCGGGCGGAACCGAAACACCAACCTTTTAAGCCCCCACTTATGGAATACCGCCGATTGGGCGGCTCAGGATTGAAGGTCAGCGCATTGTCCTTCGGCACCTGGGTAACGTTTGGACAGCAGATTAGCGACGAGGTCGCCGAACAACTGCTCATCACCGCCTACGAAGGCGGCATCAATTTTTTCGACAACGCCGAAGCCTACGCCGGCGGCAAGAGCGAGGCCGTTATGGGCCGGCTTATCGAAAAGCTCGGCTGGGAACGGGACACCTTTTTGGTCTCCAGCAAGGTCTTTTTTGGCACCCGGGGCTTCAACCCGGACAACACCATCCCCAACACGGTCGGGCTGAGCCGCAAGCACGTCATCGAAGCCTGCCATGCGGCCCTGCGTCGGCTGCGGGTGGACTATCTGGACCTGTATTTCTGCCACCGCCCGGACCGGGATACGCCTATTGAGGAAACCGTCCGGGCCATGAGCGACCTCATCCAACAGGGCAAGGTGCTCTATTGGGGCACCAGCGAATGGCAGGCCTGGGAAATCATGGAAGCCTACGCGGTGGCCCGGCAGTACAACCTCGTACCACCCACTATGGAGCAGCCGCAGTACAACATGCTGCACCGCCAGAAGGTGGACCATGATTTTGTCAAGCTTTACCAGGACATTGGCCTGGGCACCACCATCTGGTCGCCCCTGGCCTCCGGCATCCTGACGGGCAAATACAACGATGGCCTGCCGGCCGAAGACACCCGCCTGGGCATGGAATCGCTCGGCTGGCTTAAGGATAAACTGCTGGTAGACGACAACCTCAACAAGGTGCGTGCCCTGGGCGAGGTGGCCGGCGACCTGGGCATTTCCCAGGCAGCCCTGTCTCTGGCTTGGTGCCTGAAAAACCCGGGCGTCAGCACGGTCATCACCGGGGCCAGCAAGGTCAAGCACCTGTCCGAAAACCTCAAAGCGCTGGAAGCGGTTGAGCAACTGGACGACAGCACCATGGATCGGATCGAGGAAATCCTCGACAACAAGCCCACCAGCAGCTTCATTTGATCGGCCATGACCGGACACCCTCCGGGCAGCATACCGCACCATGAACAGGCAACCCAAATTCGGAACCGTCTCGGCCGGGCACGCGGAAACCGCCGCTGCCGGCATGGCTGTGCTCGAAGCCGGAGGGAATGCCTTTGACGCTGCTGTGGCGGCCGTGATGGCCTCCTGCATTGCCGAACCCGGCCTAACCTCGCTGGGCGGTGGTGGCTTCCTGATGGCTGCCCCGGCCGATGCAAAGCCTGTCCTGTTCGACTTTTTTGTCCAGACGCCGAGGCTCAAAAAGCCCGGTGGCCGCGACGGGGCCAATGTGGATTTCCGCTCCATCCTTGTGGAATTCGGCGGCGCCACCCAGGAGTTCCACATTGGCCTGGCGGCTGCCGGCGTGCCCGGTATACCGGCGGGCCTGTGGCGCGTGCACGAAGCCCTGGGCCGCCTGCCCATGACCGAGGTGGTGCAACCGGCCCTGGACCTGGCCCGAAAAGGCCACCGGATCAGCGCCTTTCAGGCTTGGGTCATGCGGGCCCTGGAGGGCCTTTTGCTGGACCGGCCGGAAGGACGCGCCCTGTTCGGCATGCAGGGAGCGGATGGTGCTTGGAGGCTTCGCCCGGAGGGCGAAACGCTCCGCTTTGAGCGCATGGCCGAGCTGCTGGATTATTGCGCCCGCCACGGCGTGGACGAGTTCTACCGCGGCGAGGTGGCCCAGCGCATCGAGGCCGACCACCGCGCCGGCGGCGGCTACCTGACTGCGGCCGATCTGCGGGCCTACCGGGTGGAGGAACGGCGGCCCTTGTTGCGGCCGTATCGGGGCTTTGACGTGTGGACCAATCCCGCACCCAGTTCGGGCGGCAGCCTGATTGCCCTGCAGCTCGCGCTGTTGGAAGGGAGCGGTACGGCCTTTTCGCCCTTCGGCAGCCGCGCATGGTTGCAGCGCCAGGCCCTGGTGCAGGACCTGGTCAACCGGGCGCGCCGTGTGGCTTTTGATCCGGTCCGGCACGACCCGGTGCAGGCCCGGGCTTTGCTTTCGCCCGAAGGGCTCAGGCCATGGTTGCAGCAGCTCCACAAGGAGCAGTCAGGCATGCGGGCCACTGGAGGCGCCATGCCCTCGCGGCGGCAAGACCGTTGGGGCAGCACCACCCACATCAGCGTGCTGGATGCGGCCGGCAATGCGGCTTCGGTCACTACCTCGGTGGGCCAGGGTTGCGGGTATGTCATTCCCGGAACCGATGTGATGCTCAACAACATGCTCGGGGAGGCCGACTTGAATCCGGATGGTTTCCACCAATGGACGCCCGACCGCCGCATCTCCTCCATGATGAGCCCGACGGTGGTTACGCGGGAAGGGGAGGTGCGCCTGGTCCTGGGCACGGGCGGCGCCAACCGCATCCGCACAGCCATCGCAGCGGTGCTGCACGGGGTGCTCGACGCCGATGCCCTGCACAGCGCAAGCTCCGGTGGACAGATGGCAGCTGGGTTGGCGGAAGCCTGGCCTTCGGCCGAAGGCGACCCCGAAGCCCTGTTGCGCGCGGCCATTGAAGCTCCGCGCATGCACCTCAGCGACGGGGCGGAGGCCACCCTGGACCTGGAAGGCGGCTTTGATCCGGATGCCTTTGAGGACCTGGATGCCGGCAAGCCCTGGACGTTGCGGCCCTGGACGGAACGCAACATGTATTTCGGCGGGGTGCACGGGATTATCCGTTCGCCGAAAGGCGCCTTTGGCGTGGCCGATGCACGCAGGGCCGGTGTGGTGCTGGCGCGATAGGGTTTCGGCGCCTCAGGAATACAGCGCGATAGGGCGCCAAATGCCAAAGGCAGATCTGCCGCTTCATAAAAACTCCACGACGGTCACCCCGTCGCCGCCCAATTCCCGGGGCTCGGAACGAAGGCCGCTGATGCCCGGGTACTGTTTGGCCACTTCGCGCACCGCGCGGCGCAAGGCCCCGGTGCCCTTGCCGTGCACAATGCGCACGCTCAATACGCTGCGCATGAGCGCCTCGTTGAAGTAAGCGTCCACCTCGGCCATGGCTTCTTCGCGGGTTTTCCCGCGCAAATCCAGTTCCCGTTCAAACGGAACCGAAGCATCGGCAGACGGCCGCAATTCCACGCGCCGGGAGACCGGTCCGCCGGCAGCGCTTTGGCCTGAAGGCCGTTTGGACAGGGGCGGGCGGGGTTTTTCCTCCACGGCAATGAGGTCCGATTGCTTGACCGTGCTGCGCAATTGCCCGAAGGCCACCACGGCCTGCTTGCCGCGCAGCTCCAGGACGGTGCCCAATTGGCTGCCGTCCACCAGCTTGACCGAAGCCCCCTGTTGAATGGGCAACTTCGGGCTTTCGGTATAGTGCAGGGCTTTTTTGAGCCGTTTGGCCTTGCCCTTGAGCCGGTCGCCTTCTGCCTGGGCCTTGCGCAGGGCCTTTTCGGCCGAAGCCGCCGTGAGTTGTTTGCGCTTCTCGGCGTCCTTGAGCTGTTCGATCAGCTCCGCAAATTGCTTTTCGTACTGGGCCAGGGCGCTGCCTTCCCGCTCGGTTGCTTTGAGTTTGGCCTTGGATTGTTCGGCCTCCAGGCGCTTGAGGGCGGCCTGGTAATCGGCCTTTTGCTGCTTGAGTTCCCGTTCGGCCTCGGCCACATGCATGGCCCGTTTGGCCAGGTCCTGCTCCTCGCCCTGCACCTTGTTGAGCAGCTGTTCAAAGGCTAGGTTGTGCTCATCCACCAGGCTCTCGGCATGGCGGATGATGCCCGGCGAAAGCTGCATTTTCCGCGCAATCTCGAAGGTATAGGACGAACCCGGCTGCCCGGTTTCCAGGCGGTAGCGCGGCTCCAGATCCTGTTCGTCAAAGACCATGCGCCCGTTGTCCAGGGCTGGCGTACGCTCAGCGTAGACTTTGAGGTTGGCGTAGTGGGTGGTCACCACGCCGTAAGCGCCTGACCGGCGAAGCGCATCGAGGATGGCCTCGGCCACCGCCCCGCCCAGGCTCGGATCGGTGCCCGAACCGAATTCGTCGATCAAAAACAGGGTGCGCTTTCCGGCATGCTCCAGGAAATAGCGCATCCGGTGCAGGCGGGCCGAATAGGTGCTCAGTTCATCTTCCAGCGACTGGGTATCGCCGATGTCGCCGAGGATCTCCCGGAAGATGCCAAAGCGGCTGCGGCCGGGGTCCACGGGGACCGGAAGCCCGGCCTGAACCATGAGCTGCAGCAGGCCGGTGGTCTTCAGGCAGACGGATTTGCCCCCGGCGTTGGGGCCGGAAACCACCAGGATGCGGCGGCGTTCGTCGAGCTCCAGATCCAACGGGACGGTTTCCTTGTCCTGGGCCTCGTTGAGCTTGAGCAATAGGGGATGCCGGGCATGCACCAGTTTGATCCGTGCTGCGTCCACCAGTTCGGGTCGGGCAGCCCCCAGGGACCGGCCATACCGGCCTTTGGCCCGGCACAGATCCAGCCAGGCCAGGCGTTCGAGCATTTGCCCCATGGCCTCTCGACGCGGCGCCAGTTCCCGGCTGAGTTCGCGCAGGATGCGCCGGATTTCCCGCTTTTCGGCCCGTTCCAGCTCGGCGAGCATGTTGTTGTGCTGCACGGTCTCCCGCGGCTCCAGAAAAGCCGTGCGGCCCGAGTCGCTTTCGTCGTGCACGATGCCGGCCACCCGCCGTTTGTGTTCGGCCTTCAAGGCCAATACGCGGCGTCCTCCGCGAACGCTCTCCTCGGTTTCGGCCAGCACGCCGTCCTTGCGCATCTTCTGGAGCACCTGCCGGAAAATGCGCTGGAGCTCGCGGCGCTGGGCATCCATGTCCTTGCGGATGCGCACCAGCTCCGGAGAGGCATTGCTGCGCACATGCCCTTCTTCATCCAGAACGCGGTCTATGGTCTTGACCAGTTCCTTTTCAGGAGGCAAGTCGGCGGTGATGCCCGCCAGGGTAGGGTAGGTTTCGCGGTGTTCGCGCAAAAAGCGCGCCCCGGCATTGTAATGGGCCAGCATGCGCCGCACGCGGTGCACATCGGCAGCGTCCAGGACGACCTCGGCCAGTTCCAGGCTCGCCAGTTCTTCGCGGATGTCCGGGAACTCGGCATCCGGGAAATCATGGTCGGAATCCAACAGGGCCATCCACTCTGCGCCTTCGTCCAACCGCCGTTCGATTTCATGGCGCTGGGTGAGCACCGGCAAGTCCCGGACGCGTTCGGCCCCCAAGGCGGACAAGCAATGGCCGGCCACTTGCTCGAGCACCTTGTCGAACTCGAAGGCATGTTGGATGTCCTTGGGATACAGCAGCATGGGTGGTGTGCTTTCGCCTGCGCGCAGACGGGCGGGCAATCAATCTGGGCAAACGGACTGCAAAACTACGGGGATCAAAGCGCCCCCGCGATGGCCTGAACTGCTTTCCCATCCAGTGCGTTCTTTGGGACATGCGTATAGTTTTGATCGCGGCTTTTGCCGACAACCATGTCCTGGGCCTGAACAACAGCCTGCCCTGGTCCTTGCCTGACGACTGGCGGCACTTCCGGGAGGTCACCGGCTCGTCCCCCTTTGTAACCGGCCGTAAGAGTTACGAGGCTGAAGACCGTTTGCTTTCCCCGGGACGCAACCTGATTCTCACCCGCCGCGACACCCTGCCGGAAGACAACTGCACGCCGGTGCCTTCGCTGGGCGAGGCCCTGCGCCAGCTTCAGGATGAGGAACGTGTTTTCATTACAGGTGGAGCCAGCGTGTTCCGCGAAGCGCTGCCCCTGGCCGATGAGGCATGGTTCACCCTGGTACACGCCACCCCCGAAGGCGATGCCTGGTTTCCCCCGGTGGATTGGGAAAACTGGACTGTTCGGTCCAGAACGGCCCATGAAGCGGATGCCGAACACGACCATCCTTTTGACATCGTGCATCTGGAGCGCAGCGCTCCGTGGAAACTCGCTTTGCCCAAAGCACAACAGCGTTAATTTTCATGACTATGTCAGAAAAAGCCCCCAAGACCTACACCAACGGCGAAGTGACCATCGTCTGGAAAGCAAAAAAATGCATCCACAGCGGCAATTGTGTGCGCGGTTTGCCCGAAGTGTTCAAGCCCAAGGCACGGCCATGGATCCATCCGGATGCCGCTTCCAGCGAAGCCCTCATCCAGCAGGTGGAGCGTTGCCCTTCCGGCGCCCTGTCCTGGTACCGCAATGCGGATGGACCTGCGGAAGGCCAGGTCTGAGGAAGAGAATCCGTCATCCCAAATACGGCCTTGGATCGAAGGCATCCATGCTATTTGGGGTAAAAGCAAAAGGGCCGCCCGGATGAGCGGCCCTTTTGAGGGTCTTGTTCGCCGTAAGGCAAAAATCAGTATGGCTTGTTCTTGGCCGGAACGTCCACCGTTTTGGTGAAATCCTCGGCTTTTACCTCTTCCTGTTTGCCCAGGTAGGTCCAGGCAATGGCTTTGGTGTATTGGTCGAAGACGCGGTTGAGGTCGTTGAGGTTGATGGCGTTCACCTTATCGGTGAAGGTTTCGGCCATTTCCCAATCGCCGGCAATTTCGGCCATGCCCAGGCTGTTGGACTGGGAGCTCGACGTTTCCAGACCCATGTAGTGGTAGGTCAGGAAGGTCTGCTTGGTATTGGTCAGTTCGCTGGCCTCAAAACCGTCGGACTTGATCTTGTTGATTTCATCGACCATCACCTGCATGGACTGCTTGGGATCGAGTGTCGAGATGTAGATCACGCTGTAGGGGTTGGCCATTACGCCGGTGGCGAAAAACGCTGCCGGAGCGTAGGAAAGGCTGCGCTTGGTGCGCAGCTCTTCGAAATAGCGGTCGCCGAGGATGTTCATGGCCACTTGCATGACCACGGCATCCGGAGAGGTCTTGGACGGACCGGACATCAGGCCGCGGATGTAGTTGGTGGCAATGTCGCGGTGCTCGATGTTGTAGCTGTCCTCGGTGATGGGCTTGACGGGGATGCTTTTGGGGGCATCGCCCATGGGCAGCTTGGCCAGGGTTGCTTCGATCTTGGACTTGAGGTCCTTGGCATCCACATTGCCGACCACGACCAGGAAGATGTTCTTCTTGCCCATGATGCTCTTGTAGTGGGACTTCGCGTCGGACACCTTCAGCTTCTCCAGGCTTTCGGGATTGCCGTCGGCCTGCGTGGAGTAGGGGTGCTTTTCGCCGAAGGCGTTCTCCATGGCGATGGTGCGCAAGTGGGTATCCGGATCGGATTCTGCACCCTTGGCCGCGGTGATCATTTGCTGCTGCATCAGGTTGAACTCCTGTTCGGCGAACGCGGGGTTCATGATGGCATCGGCAAAGAGATCCCAGCTTTCGTCCCAGAAGGCTTTGATGCAGGTCATCGACACGTTGCCGTAATCGTAGGTGGTGCTGCTGCCAAAGCTGGTGCCGATCTGTTCGGCTGCGGTTTTGAAGGCCACCTTGTCCATGGACTC
>JAUIHG010000091.1 GCA_030432405.1 Bacteroidia bacterium
CGCGGACCTCTCGGTGTTTGGTTGCTGTCAAGTACGAGATCTCGGTAGGTATTGGCCATAGGTGGTGTGGGGTGAGCAGGCTGTTTTCCCTAAGTCCGCAAAGAGCTCCAGGGTCTGATCGGTCATCCATATCACGAACACAGGCGCAAGCGGTGCGGGCTGGTTTTAGGCACCCGTTCGATTTCCTTTCGCGCCTCCAAATCCAGCTTCACCGTGCCGATGTACCAGATGACCTTGCCGTCGAATTTGGGGGCCAACTCCTCGGTGGCCATGTCCGTCAATTCGTCGAAGGAGGGTTCGCCATGTTGGCGAATCTTGTCCAGGATGAAGGCACGGACCTGGTCGTATTTGCTTTTGAGGATGTTCACCCCTTGCTTTCCGGAGGGGTGCAGGGTCATGATGCGGGCTTCTGACATCGCGGTGTTGTGGCTTTTGCCCTCAAGGTACGCAACACCGGGGCCTATTTGTGGTCCCAATCGGCCTGCATGGCATCCAGGGTCCTGCGCAACGAGGCATAGATGCTGGACTTCATACCGGACTTTTCCGCTTCCAGCGCGCGGTCCGCATCCTTCAGCGCCTGGGTATACGCCGTGCCATCCTCTAGCTCAGCCATGGCCTGCGCGCGCTTGAACAAGATCATGGCACGGCGGACGCTGCCCTGTTCCAGGGCGAAGGCATACAACGTTGATGCCAGGCCAGCATCGCCCATTTCCCGAAATCCGTCCGCCAAATCCTCCCAGTACCGGGCGGACGGCTGATAGGCATATCCAAACCGGTGTTGGCGGTCTTCGCCGAAAGCACGCAAAGCGTTCAAGAGATCATCGGGTGCCGCTTCCGCCAGTTCCCGGACGATGGAGGCATCGGGCAAAAATTGCCGGCTGATCTCGGCCAAACCGAGGGTCAGTGCCGGCGAAAAACAGGTCCAGTGGTCCGCCCCTTCAAAACGCCGGTAACGCCAGATGAACCCGGTCTGCGGATGCGCTTGCACCAGGCTGTCCAGCACCAACGCCGCGCGGTGGTTTTCCATTTCGGAAATGCCCTGGTCGCCTGTGGCAGCCACCAGGATGCGGGAAAGGGGTGTCGCGCCCAGGATAGAATCGGCACGGTGCAGCAACATCCCATTGTAGGCGTCCAATGATGGACTGATGGCCAGGTAGGCTTGAAAGAGATCCCGGCGCTGCGAAAAGAGCGTATGCCCGATGAAGGCACCACCCCAGGAATGCCCCACCAGGATGCGCAAGCTGCTCGTGCGGTACTGCGCCTCCACCAACGGCACAACCTCATCATACAGGTGCCGGTACAATTGGAACGATTGTTCCGCCTTCGGCGAAAACTCCCTGCTCCTGTTTTGCGAAACGATGCCCACCGCCATCATAGGCAGCGTACGATTCCGGTTTACGGCATAGGCCAGGTCCCCTTTGACCAGGTTCCAGACGGCATCCGATTGCGCATCCAGCACATACACCACCGCAAAGTCCTGAGTACTGTCCAGGGCATAGCGGTCCGGCGTGAAAATGCGCAGTTGGCGTTCGCCGCCGAAGGCGGCAGAATGCAACACCACCGTCGTGTCCTGATCCTGATGGCCATCCTGCGCCAAAGCCGGATAGCTACAAAGCAAAAACAAGAGGCAGACCAAACCCCTGCAGCCTACAGAATACATCATGGATTGCAAGGTAGCCTATCCTTTGAAGTGCAAAACCAACGACACGTTGTGCAGCTGCACCGACTGCAATTGCGGTTGCTGGTTGATGTCCATCAACCCCACGCTGTAGCGGAGTTCAGGCGCCAGGGCCAAACGGCGGAACACCTGTTCCAGGCCAATGCCCAAATCCAGCGCCACATCCCAACCGGTTCGGAAGGACGTGGTGCTGTTTTCTCCGTGAAACGGCAAGCGCACATTGGGCCCCAAAAGAAAGTATGGCATGGTCCTTTTGCCCTCCGGGCGAAACACCATATGCGGCGCCAGCTCCGCAGCGAGGGCCCGGATATCATACGGATTGACGTTGCCGTCCACGCCCGTCAGCAGCACACTGCCGCTGCTCAAGGCCAATTCCGCTTTGGGCACAAAGGCCATCCACGCATTGATGGGCACATCGGCCAGCACCCCCATCCGGAATCCCAGGCCGTTGTCCGTCTGGGCAAAGCCGGGATCGTCGGGCATGTGCAGGATGTTGCTGTAGTGCAGGCCCAAACTGAAACCAAAGCGCGTTTTGGAATGGCCGGTTTGGCACTGGGCATCCAGCGTGCCGGGCACGGGCTTTGGAGCTGCCTGCACCGGGCTTGATTCAAGCAAGGCCAGGCACAGCAGCGCGGCCGAGATCATCGGAAGGGTATGCATATGGCGTTTGGGTTTGTGCGGGTACCGCACCGTGGCCGGTGTGGTACAAAAAGCATCCATTGAACGCCGCATCATATGCAGCTATTGCATGCGCAGGTATTGCATGCGCCAAGGACCCGATGGCCATTCCCGGCACACCTGATCAAGCCTGTCCATCAAGGCGAGGCTCAACGGCCCAGGGTATCGGCAGCCACGGTCAGCAAGGCCTCCCGGTTGGCTTCCACAAAGCGCTTGAAGCGGGCGTCCCGGCTTTCCAGTTGCTCGTACCAGGCGCTTTCGATGGCCTCCACGCGGCTTTGCAAAACCGCATCATAGGCGTCGTCCTGGGCATCAAATTCGGCCGGAGGGTTGCGTTCGCCCAAGGCGCTTTCCTGGCTTTCATACACGGTAACCATCTGGGCGTAATTCTGCAGGGCCTCATCGTCGGCCGCATGCTGCAAGGCTTCCAGGTATGCGGCGTTGTACGCACCTTGGGTTTGCATCAAGGCCGAGAATCCGCCACCATCCTTGATCATGGCGTCCACGAGGTAATAGTAGGTAAAGGCCTTTTGCACGTCGTTCATCCGTTCGTCGGTGCCATCGCGCACAAACTGCTGGTAGTAGCCCAGCACCTCCATGAAGGTGTTGTAGTCGTGGGGAAAGGCTTCGTACTCGGCTTCCGTGACCGCATAGCGCGGGATGGGCTGCGCATGCAATGCAAAGGGTAAAATGGAAAGAAAAAGGGTAAGGAAATACTTCATGAACGGGGGTTTATAAATATTCAACACCCATACCCTTCAATATGTTCCATCCGCGCCGCGGCGCATCAGGCTCAGCCCAACTCCACTTCCGTGGCGCCGAATCCGTATTTGGCAAAATACCCGTGGTGGTGGCTGTGCACCAGGGGATGGCGCTGCAGCATCTTGCCCAGTTCGCCGCGCAGGCGGCCCTTCCCCACACCATGGATGAGGTACACCCGCGGCAAACCCAGCGCCGAAGCGCGTTCGAGGAAATGCCGGGCCCGGTCCAGTTGGATGGCCAGGATTTCCGACGCTTCGTATTTGGATGGATCGGGCAACAGTTTTTCGGCGTGCAGGTCGATGTCGGTCGGGAAATTGGCAAAAGCCAGGGCATTGCGGCCCGCATCGGAAGGCACCGCTGCGTCGGTCCAATCGTGCCCAAAAGCATCCCCGGCATCGCCGTGCGCCGAATGCTTGCGGTGGTTTTGGACCGCGCGTTCCGCGCGAAGCCCTTCCGGCAAAGGCACCTCCATTTTGGCCTTTGGTTTGGGCGGCAGGTCTTCAAACAAGGTCCAGATGAGGCCCTCCGGTTTGGGGGGACCGAGGTTTCGCCAGGCGGCCAGCCGCCGGGCAAAAACAGACGCTTTGATGCGCAACTCCTTGCGGAAGGCATGGTCTGTTCCTCCGTTGGGCAGTTTCCGCCAGGTGGCGAAAACCACGGGCCGGCCGTGCAGCGCATCGCCGTCCCAGGTGCCGATGGACCAACGGCCGCCGGCATCGAGGTTGTGGTGCTGGGTGCCGCCCGGCAGGCCCTCCACTGACACCGCAAAGGCATGCGCGGTATTGTTGACCAAAAGCCTTCGGCCCATCAAGCCTTCGCTGGTGCCGGAAGGCACCAGCAGCAGGTGCAGGCCGGGCTCGGCGATCGGCTCAAACGCAGGCGCAGATGCTGTGGTGCCATACGCTTCCACTTCCGGTTCCGCCGCACGGGGCACGCTGGCGGGTGCCTGCGCGGCTTCGCGTTTGGGCGCCTGGTCTGCGGGCATCAGGTCGTCTTCGTGCACGGGAATGTCGTCCCCATCCACTTCCACCACCCAGTGCTCCTCGTCGTAGCGCTCGACGATCCAGCCGTAGCAGCGCGCCAGGCTCAACCAGACTTCTTCGCCGGTTTCAAACCGGTCGTTTCCATGCCCACTCACCCGGCGAAGCTCGTCACGGCCGGCGACTGTTGCGCGCTTTTGCGCTAACATCGCCACGGCATCCGTCCACTCCCATACGTTGCGCCCGGTACACCATGCCGGCTTCGCACGAACGCGCACCATGCGCACAGGAAGTAGAGAAATCCGCGCCCAAACCCATGGCCCCTCCACCCGCATCCAGCCGCCCAACGCCACCCCCCTCCGGTCCCGCCGGTTGGCGCTGGCGGCTGGCGCAGAAGCTGGAAGCACGCTGGTGGCAGCGCTACCTCAAGGGCAAGGATCCCGTGGCCTACCGCGCCTGGAAGGCCAACTACTGGCGGGAGCTGCTCGAGCCCTTTGCGCCCGAACTGCGCCTGGACCGGCCGCAAACGCTGCTGGATGCCGGATGTGGTCCGGCGGGCATCAACCTGATCCTTCCGGAGGCAGGCGGTGCGGCGCCACCCCATACGGTCACGGCCCTGGACCCGCTGCTGGATCGCTACCGCGCGCTGCCGGCCTGGGCGGTGCTTCGCCGGGAAGGCGTACGGTACACCACCGGCACGCTGGAAAAGGCGCCCGCCCTGTTGGGCGAACACGCCTTTGACGGCATCGCCTGCCTGAACGCCATCAACCACGTCAACGACCTGGGCCTGGCCCTGGATGCCCTCGGTCGGCTTGGCAAGCCCGGGGCCTGGCTTCTGCTCGGGGTGGACGTGCATACGGCGGGCTGGCGCAAATCGCTTTTCCGCGCCATCCCCGGCGATGCCCTGCATCCCCACCAGCACGATACCGCGGAATACCGCCGTATGCTGCAGGACCGGGGCTGGACCCTGCAGGCAGAGCGCACCCACAAGCCGGGTCGGATTTTCGACTACGTGCTGCTGTTAGCGCGGCGGGACTGAAGGCCCACTGTCTGTGCCTGTATGGTTGTGCACACCCCGCGTTTTTTGATACCCCATTCTTGGGTTGGTATTCGCCGGAGGCGAACCTAGCCGTATGGCCCATTCCAACCGCACGTACCAAACTGCTGCGATCATACGTATCTTAAGAGGAGCGCAACAACGCTTTCTGGATATGGTCAACAAGCTCACCCTTAACGTCAATGCAGAGGTGGTCGCCGCCGCCAAGGCCTATGCCAAAGCCAACGGCACCAGCGTCAGTCAATTGGTGGAAGACTACCTCAAACGCCTCACCGAGCCGGTGGACATCAAACCCGATGACCTGTCGCCCTGGCTGAAGTCGGTGGTGGGCTGCATCGAATTGCCTCCGGACTTTGACGAAGAACAGGCCAAACGCGATTACCTCCTCAAAAAATACGGGTGATGCATCTGTCGCTTGATACCAACATTCTATTGGACATAATCGGCAACCGCAAACCCCATGTGGATGCGGCCATCGCGTTGTTGATCAAGGCCAAAAACGAAAACATCCGGCTCTCCGCCAGCAGCATCAGCTGGACCACGGCCTATTACATCCTTCGCAAAACCACAACCAACGTCAAGGTGCGCAAAGCCTTGTTGGAATTGCACCGTGTCATCGATATCCTGGACACCCCGGGAAACTCGGTCCTGGAGGCCTTGACCTTTCAACAGGAAGCCGATATGGAAGATGGTGTTCAATGGAGAGTGGCCCAATACCATGAGGCCAGTGCCTTCATCTCCCGAGATAGGCGGGGGTTCCGCCATGCGGAGATCACCGTCTTGAGTCCAGAGCAATGGCTCGCCGCAAACCCATAGACCACCTGCCAATGCCTTTCAAAGACTTTTACAAAGCCGAGCTGATCAGGAAGGTGGCCGCAAACGCCACAATGGCATAGAGTTCGGGGAAGACGGCCAGCACCATGGTCCGGCCAAAGACGTCGTAGCCCGAACCGATGCCCTCAATGCCGTGGGCAGAGACTTCGCCCTGTTTCATGCCGGACAATAGGCCCACCAGACCCAGCGCCAGACCGGCCCCGAACACCATTGCGCCCTGGGTGGCGGTCAACTCGCCGATTTCCTGCAGGCGGCCGTTCAAAATGAAAAATCCCGCAAAGCCGTATAGACCCTGCGTTCCGGGCAGGGCGGAGAGCAGCATGTAGCTGCCAAAGGCTTCGTCGTTTTTCTTCAACGCGCCCAGGGTGGCTTTGCCACCGGTGGAAACGCCAATGGCCGATCCGATGCCGGCCAGGCCGATCATCAAACCAATGCCGAGGTATGCGAGCAGTGCGGGATCCATGGTAAAAGGAATTGTGGGGTGTCGGTTGAGTAGGGATTGCGGGCGTGGTGCCGGTTTTTGGAGCTTAGGTGTTGTGCTGGGTAGGGAATGCGCCTGCCGGCGAAGGCCCACTGGGGGCTTCGGTGCGGGACTCCGCCCCATCCGGTGGCGTACCGGAAAGCTCCGAGGCCTCCGTGGAACCGGTATCCGGCTCCTCGTCGCTTTCGACCAGGTGCTGCAGGGGCGCGTAGGCTTCGCCGCCTCCGGCGAAACCCGCGTTTTTGTAAAACTCCACGAAGGTCAGGCGCATGGGGTGCACAAAGGCCCCCAGCGTGCAGATGAACAGGTTGAGGCTGTGGCCTACCAGGAGCATCAGCACAAAGAAAATCGGGCCGAACACGTTGTGCACGGGCAGGATCGAAGCGGCAATGTCGTTGACCACAAAGCCCAGGATGGACCCGGCGAGGCCGAGGGCAAAGAGGCGGATGTAGGACAACAGGTCGCCAAAAAAGCCGGTGATGCCGTACAGCGCCCAAATGCCCTGTCCGATCCGGCCGCCGATGCCGCTGTCCGGAGCGGAGAAAAACAAAACCAGCGCCACACCGGTCCAGGCCGCGATGGTCAGCGGAAGGTTGAAGCCTTGCGCATAGCCCAGACCCAACGCGGTGAGCAAGACCAGCCAGCCGATGGGCGCGATGGCGTGGGCGAGGCTGTACTGCCGGTAGCGGTTGATGGCCTGCAGGATCAGGCCGAAGGCAATCTGGATGGCGCCAAGCGCCAGCGAGAGGTTGAAGAGCTGATCCGGCTGCAGCATGCCCGGGCGGATGGCATCCAGCCAGGGCCAGGGGGCATCGTGCAGGTTGATGCCGAAGAAGGTGCCGCTGAGCACGCCCAAAAGCGCCGCACCGGCCTCCAGCATCAAGGCCAGTTTCCACAGGCCCTTGTAGCGTGCGGGGATGCGGGGCCCGAGCGCCAACAGCACCAGGAAGACCAACAGGCCATAGCCGCCGTCGCCCAGGCAAAGCCCGAAAAAGGCCAGGAAAAAGGGTGCAAAAAAGGGCGTGAG
Organism: Bacteroidia bacterium; assembly: GCA_030432405.1. GTDB lineage: Bacteria > Bacteroidota > Bacteroidia > Chitinophagales > BACL12 > WGOA01. The sequence continues at coordinate 7,498 of JAUIHG010000091.1, forward strand.
GTCCAGCTCGGCGTATTGCGGTAGCGCAAACAGCTCGGCGATGGGTTCAAAGAGTTTCCCGAAGCCGCCGTTGCGCAGCAACACCGGGGGGGCATCTTCGGGTTTGACGGCGGCCTGTTCATAGTAGTAGCCTTCCGCGTCCAAAGCGGCTTCCAAGGCTCCAGCTTTGGCGGCCGGCACCCATCCTTGCAACAGGATCACCTTGCCAAACCCGAGCGGGACGGCCTGCACATCGGCCCGGTGGACCTGCACGGCATCTTCCTGCAGCAGGCGTTGGCGTTCCAGCCAGGCTTCGTAGGCGGTTTGCTGTTCATGCAGGGCCCGCTGCAAAGCCGCGCGCGCCGCTTTGGCCCGCTCCAGCATGGCCTCCAGTTCCGGCACACTCCGGTCGGGGAAGGCTTCGGCCTGAGCCGGAATCGATGGCCTTTTCGGCGAACGCCCGAAGGTGGCAAACCAGGTTTTGCGGCCCGCGTCAAAGAGCGGCTCCAACACAAAGGCAGCGGCTTCAGCGGGTTTGGATGCCGCTCGTTCGGGCGCTTGAGCACGGCCGGTAGGCTCATCCGCCCGCTGATTCGGGACTGCGGCCTCGGTGTTCTGTATGGGTTTGGGTTTGGGGCTACCCCAATCCGGATCCACCCGTCCTACCGGGGCCGAGAACAGGTGCACGTGCACGCCGCGTTCGGCCAGGGCCGCCAATTTGCCGGCATCATAGTTGCCGATGTGGCGGTACTCAAAGAGGTCTTCTTCCCACTCCTCCATGCGGGCATCCAGTTCCTCCAGGCGCTCCAGCAGTTCGGGCAAACGCGAAGGTTCGTAAGCCAGGGCTTGGGTTTGCGCATCCAACAAACCCGGGTCCGGAGCATCCGGCAAGCCCTCCACATCCGGCAATCGCCGCTGGAAGTCGTTGACCATGCGTTTGTGTTCCAGCTTGCGCCGGCGCAGGGCCTGAAAAGTGTCGTCTTCCTCGCGCTTGAGGCGCTTGATGTGCACCACCCCCTGCTGCTTGAGCACACGGAGCAGGGCACCGCGGTCGCGGTGGAAAACCAGCATCCGGTATGCGCGCATCGAAGCAATCATGGGTTCATCGTCAGGGACATGTCCATCGGCTATTTAGGGGGCCACCCGGGGCTTGCTCGCTCCTGTTGAATCGCTGTTCTGGACCGCCCGTTCCATTTCAGCCCGTGCGAGACGGGCCTTGACCATTTTTTGAGCGGCTTTGCTCAGGTTGTCTTTGTCTTCCAGGAAGCGCTTGATTTTTTTGAGGGCATCTTCCAGCTCGGGGATCTGCACTTTCTCGTAGAGGTTCACTTTTTGGGTGGTGCGTTTCCGCTCCCGTTCCAGTATGGCCAGTTGTTCATCCAAAACGCGTTCCGCGAAACGCGCTTCGGCCAACTGCTGCACCAGGGCCACGGCATCCGCTGTCCAGATGGGGTGCAGGTGCTCCGGAAGGGGATCAAAACGCAGGTCCAGCCCTTCAAACTCCGGAACATTGACGCCAGCAATGCGCCGGTGGCTCAGGCGCAGCTTTTCCAGCCGCATGCGGCCAAAGGCAAAACGGGCCATCAGCGCATGCAAAGCCTGTCCTTCGCTTTCGGCGGCTTGCCGCCGCTTGCCAGCCTCTTTTTTCTCCCGACGGCAGCGCTGGACTTCGGCCCGCAGCGCACTCTCCTTGTTTTTCAATACAGGCAGCGCCCCCTCGCGCATGGCCAGTTGCTTGCGCAGGCGTTGGAGTGCCGTTTTGTTGTATTGAAATTGGAATGCCATGGAGAATGCGTGATCGCGTGGGCCAAACGGGGCGTTGCTCAGCCGGCAGGCACCTTGGGCAGGTATGTTTCAATGAGGTTTTCCTTGATGCCGAGTTCCTGGGGCCGGAAATGCTGCGCAAACAGTTCCCAGGCCTTATCCAGCATCGAATTGGTATCCAGGTTGACGTCCACAGCCAGGATGTCCCGGGCATAGCCGCGGGCAAATGCCAGGGTACGCTCGTCGTAATCGGTCAGGTCAAAGCCGTTTTCACGCTTGGTGCGCGCATTGGATGCATCGGCATAGAGGCGTACCGCCGCGTTCATGACTTGGGGGTGGTCTTCGCGGGTCTGCCTGCCGATCACCAGTTGCTTCAGGCGGCTCAGGCTGCGGAAGGGATCGACGATCACCTTGCCCACTTCGCTGTCCTGGCGCAGGAACAATTGTCCTTCGGTGATGTAGCCGGTATTGTCCGGAATGGCGTGGGTGATGTCGCCTTCCGAAAGCGTGGTCACCGCGATGATGGTGATGGAGCCACCGTCCGGAAACTGGGCGGCCTTTTCGTAGAGCCGCGCCAAATCCGAATACAGGGAACCCGGCATGGAATCCTTGCTCGGTATCTGGTCCATCCGGTTGGCCACGATGCTGAGTGCATCCGCATACAGCGTCATATCGGTCAACAGGACGAGGACCTGTTCGCCGTGGTCCACGGCGAAATGCTCCGCGGCGGTCAAGGCCATGTCCGGCACCAGCAGGCGCTCAACCGGAGGATCTTCGGTGGTATTGATGAAACCGACAATGCGGTCCAAAACCCCGGCGGATTCAAAACGCTGCCGGAAATAGCGGTAGTCGTCGTTGGTCAGGCCCATGCCGCCCAGGACGATTTTATCGGCCTTCGCCCGAAGGGCAACCGTGGCCATTACCTCATTGTAGGGCTGGTCAGCGTCGGCAAAAAAGGGAATCTTCTGGCCGGCCACCAGGGTATTGTTCAGGTCAATGCCGGCAATGCCGGTGGCGATCAATTGATGCGGTTGCTCGCGGCGCACCGGGTTGACGGTCGGCCCGCCAATCTCGCGCTCCTCCCCTTCCGGCGCGGGGCCGCCGTCGATGGGCTGGCCATAGGCGTTAAAAAAGCGTCCGATCAAATCCGGGCCCACGTGCAGGCTCGGCGCTGCGCCGAGGAATTGGACCGGGGTGTCGGTAAACAGGCCTTCGGTGCCGCCGAAGACCTGCAGCGTCACGCGGTCGCCGTTGAGTTTGACCACTTGGGCCAGCTTGCCGCCCACCAGGGCCAGTTCCTCGTTGCCCACGCCTTCGGCCTGGACCGTACAGGTGGCCTTGGTCAATTGGCGGATGCTTGTGTAGGTCTTGCGCAGGTGCATGGGGGAATGCGTTTGGGTGCGTGGAGATCAGGAAGCGGAAGCCGTGGGCTGGTCGGCAGCCGTGGATGGTGCCGTGTTGTCGGAAGTCTGGCCTTCGCGTTGCTCGCGCACCAGCTTGGCAATGCGTTCTCGCTGCCGCGCGAATTCCTCGGAATCCAGCGGCGCGTAGTTCCACTGCCGGAAGGCGTTGATGAGGTCTTTGTAAAACGCGGACACCGCTTCAAAACCCGCAAAATCAAAATCTTCCCGGCAGATGTCCAGCACGGTGGCGGCCATGTCCAATTGCCGCTGCATGGGCGTCATCTGGTCCACATCGTCGAAGGCATCCTGCTGGAGGATGGCAAAGTCGAGCAGCTCGTCGCGCCAAAACCGTACGTGGTAATCCAGGGGCACGCCGTCGTCGCCAAGGATGTTGATCTGGTCGCGCGCTTCGCTGCCCCGCAGCAAAACGTTTTTCATTTCGGCCGCCTGTTCGGCGTATCGGTCCGACAAATTGGCCTCCGCATAGGCCAGGAATTCAGGGTATTCCAGGTACTTGGAATAGCTCTGGATCGGGTCCACAGCCGGGTAGCGCTTGCTGTCCGCCCGCCCCTGGGAGAGCGCATAAAAACAGCGCGTGGCCTTTTTGGTGGCCTCGGTGACCGGCTCTTTCAGGTTTCCGCCTGCCGGCGAAACCGTACCGATAAAGGTGATGGCCCCCTTTTTCCCGTTGCGCAGGACCACGGTCCCGGCTCGGGCGTAAAAATTGGCGATGGTGGCCGAGAGGTCCATCGGAAAAGCATCGGGCCCGGGCAGGTCTTCCAGGCGGTTGCTCATCTCGCGCAGGGCCTGTGCCCAGCGCGAGGTGGAGTCGGCCAAAAGCAAGACCCGAAGGCCCATCTGGCGGTAGAATTCGCCGATGGTCATGGCCGTGTAAACAGAAGCCTCCCGCGCGGCCACCGGCATGTTGGAGGTGTTGGCGATGATGATGGTGCGCTCCATGAGCTTTCGGCCCGTGCGGGGGTCGTCGAGCTCCGGGAATTCGTTGAAAATTTCGACCACCTCGTTGGCGCGTTCGCCGCAGGCGGCCACGATGACGATGTCCGCATCGGCCTGCTTGGAGATGGCGTGCTGCAACACCGTTTTACCCGAGCCAAAGGGGCCGGGAATAAAGCCCGTACCGCCTTCCAGCATGGGGTGCAGGGTGTCCATGGTGCGTACGCCGGTTTCCAGCAGGCGGTGGGGCCGCGGCTTGTCCACGTGGGCACGCACAGGAATTTTCACCGGCCAGCGCTGGATCATGGACACCGATCGGGTCTGGCCTTCGCCGTTCTCCAGAACGGCCAGTTCCTCCGAAGCCTTGATGCGGCCTTCCCCGATAATGGAACGAACGGTCCATTGCCCTTCGAGGTCCAGGGGCGCCAAAACGCGGTGGGGCAACTGGTTTTCTTCGGATTCGGCCAGCCAGTCTCCTGCGTAGACCGCATCCCCATTCGCCACGAGGGGTTTGACCGCCCACTCCGCGTCCGGATCCAGCGCGCGGCTGCGCGAACCGCGCTTCAAAAACACCCCGTCGATGGCCCGCAGGTCGTTTTGCAGGCCGTCGTATTCTTTGGAGAGCATGCCCGGACCAAGCGTGACCTCCAAAAGGGAGGTGCTGAAGCGGACGGTCGTACCGACTTCGATGCCCCGGGTGCTGTCGAAGACCTGCACGGAGGCCAGGCCATCGCCGTATTTGATGACCTCCCCCATCAGTTCGATGTGCCCCTGCTCGCGGTCTTCCACCTGCACATAGCCGATTTCGTTTTGGGCCACAGGCTTGTCCACACGCACCTGCAGCAGGTTGGCGGTGATGCCCTGCACCACACCGGTGGTGGCGCCTTGGGTGCTGCCGTCCTGGTGTTGGGGATTTTCGCTAGCCATGGGATGGGGTGGTTGGGGTCAATACTGGATTGCGGTGTTTCAGGCACATTTCCGGCTCATGCATTGCGTTCCTTCATCGGGGTCGAACAGGGGTTGCGGCCGCTTCGTCGTAGCGGGCCAGCCAGGCGTCCAGGGCGGCATCCAAACGCTTGGCACCCAACGCGGCATCCTGGAGGTCCAGCAATTGCCGGTCGGTGTAGGCATACAGGCGTGCGGCCAGGCCGCCTATGGCGAAAGGTTCGAAGAAGGCCACGTGCTCGTAAAAGGCCAGACGGGCCTCCTGCATGGCCGTTTGCCGTTCCACGGGATCGGTGTTGTCAAAATGGGCCAAAACGCCGGCCGTGTAAGGGTGCTCGGCCCGCACATCGCCGACCTGGCCTTGGAGGTAGGCAAAGCGGTCAAACCATCCACCGGGCAAATACCGGAACGGTCGTTCCGAAACACCGGCATCCGACGTCCCTTCCGTGCTTTTGCGTTGGCTGGAAAGGCTGCGGTACAAATGCCCGCCCTGGAAATTGCGCAGGGTGGCGTCGTAGGCCACCAGGCGTTTGAGGTTGCGGTCGGGGTGCTGGAGCAGCAGTTCGTGATAGCGCTGCCACCAGTCGTTGAGGCGTTCGCCGGGATCGGCGTTTTCCGTGCGATCCGGATTATGGAACGGACTGTCGGTATCAGGACCCAGCCGCAGCCAGCGCTCCACTTCCTGGGCATCCAGATTGCCCCCCTTGAGCCAAAGCGCTTCCACGGAAGCCTCGAGCCCGACGCCCTGGGCCAGGCTCGATGCGGAAGGGCGCTCCTGCAAGGTGCCGGAGGCCAGCATGGATGCGGCGTTGTGCCAGTCGATGCGGTAAAAAAACGTGTGCACCCAATCGCGGTCGGCCCCTTCCACATACTGTTCCACCTGGGCCCGGAGCTCCGGGATGGCCAGCGGAAGGGGTTGTCCCACCCGTGGCGTCGGCAAACCAGCAATGAGGCCGTAGTAACGCATCAGCCGGCGGGATGGGGGTATGAAGGTCCGTTGTTCGCGTCCGCATCGGCTTGACCGCCGATCGGGGCCTCGGGTAAGAAATCTCCGCCGAGCAACTGCCGGGTTTCCAGCCGCAAATAGGGGCTCAGGAATTCGGCAAAAGCCTGGTCGTCAAAGGCCAGGGTATAGTGTTCGCCCTCCGGGCGAAGCCGAAACCCATAGGCCTGGCCCTCCGCGTCGGTGAGGCTGAAGCCCTGGCGGAGCACTTCGGCCTTGCCGGCTTCCAGATGCTCCTCCACTTTTTTGCGCTGCTCCGGCGCCAGGCCCACCGCCCAGTGCCCGTTGGCGTCTTTTTGCATGGCCGAGGCCAGGGCCACGAGGACCTCGCGCAGCGTGGCGGGATCGGAAAGGCCTTTGCGCAGCGGTTCGTTGAGGGCGTTTTCGGCCACCAGCCGTTTGAGGTCGGCCTTCAGGCGGCCTATGGCTTTGCGCGCGCTCAGGGCCACTTCCGCGCCCACCTGCTGGCGGGTGGCTTCGGCGTCGCGCTGGGCGTTTCGCCGGAGGCGCTCGGCATCCGCTTTGGCGCTTTCCCGGATCTGCTCGGCATCGGCTTTGGCTTTCTCCAGCAGGCGGCTGGATTCCGCCTCGGCCTTTTCGATGCCCTCGGCGTAAATCTTGTCGGTCAGCTGGCGGAGTTTGTCAGACATGGTGCGGAGCGTTGAAGGCTGGGGCTGACGCATCAGCGGTTAGAAAGATAACCGATGCAGCGCGACAAATTGGCCATGCAGGACGGTTGTTGCGGCTGCATGGCGCTGATTGGTCTCAACCGAGCGCATGGCGTTGGTCAACGGGCAGTGCCATCGGTCCATCCTGCCCGCAAGCGGCAACAAACCGGCATTCAAAATGCATGGTGCAGGCTGAGTTGCAGTTGGCCCTTTTGCCAGTTGGCCGTCGTCTGACGCATCCAGGCGGTTTGCATACGGAGGTTGTCCAGCAGGCTGTAGCCCAATCCGAGGTAACTGCGGTTGCGGTCGAACAGCTGCACTTCCCGCCCGTCCCCGATTTCCGTTTCCCCGTTGATGAAAATCTCGTTGTACAGGGCCAGGTACAGCGCGTGCTGCTTCAGGGATTTCTGGTTCAGCGGGATGTTCACGAAGATGTTGTAGCGGTAACGCGTCCGGAAATCCTGTCCCTCCACCCACCGCTGTTCCGACCGGAAGCGGTGGGTCAGGTAGACCCACCGCTTCCG
>JAUIHG010000092.1 GCA_030432405.1 Bacteroidia bacterium
CCGCGGTGTTCACCCTGGTCGACCGCGAGCAGCCCGAGCGGGCCGGGTCGCTGCGCAGCGCGGGTGAGGTGCTGCGCGGCGGCGCCTGGATCGGCGTGCTCGAGCGCGCCGGGGTCTACGTCGCCGTCGTGGTGGGGTGGCCGGCCGGTCTGGCGGTGGCAATGCTGGTGCTGCCGTCCCCAAAACTCCACAGGTAGCTTGTGGCAAACTGGCTGCCGTTGATGAAGGTGGCCGCGTCGCCCAGGATGACCGCATAGGGTTCGTCCTCAAAAAACGCGATAGGGTCGTTGGGTACTTCGACATTTTGGAACAACGTGTCAAAAACGCCGCAGAATTCCGTCACCAGGGTGACTTCATACAACCCGGGGCTCGCATAAACATGGCTTGGATCCAATCCGCTGCCGCTGTTGCCGTCCCCGAAATCCCAGACATAGCTGTCCGCATCGCGCAGCGTATTGCTGAAACTGGCCGTCACCGGAGCGCAGCCATCGTAGACCACATCAAAATCCGAATCAAAGGCGCTTTCGTAGTCGATGACCCAGGTGATGGTGTCCCTCAGGTTGCAGCTCGTGCTGTCGAAAAGGATCAGGGATACGGTATATACGCCCGGTGTGGTGTACACGTGCGTGAAGCCGGTGGTGTCGTCGCGCACCGTGCCGTCGCCCAGGTTCCAGGTGTATAGCGTGCTTGGCCCAAGCGTAAGGCTGCTGTCGGTAAAGGTGGCCCACAGCGTGTCGCAATTGATGCTTTGTTCCAACTCCGCGATGGCGGCAATGCTGTCGATGCCGGCCACAATGGTCAGGTAGGAGGTGTCGGCAATGTTGCAGGAATTCGAATCAATGGCCACCAGGCTGACGCTGTAGGTGCCGGGTACCGTATAGGTATGGCTGGGCTCAAACAGCGTGCTGGTGGGGCTGCCATCGCCAAAATCCCAGATGTAGTCCTCTGCACCGGCACTGGCGTTGGTGAAATCCACCGTAAACGGCGCGCAGCCCGTGATGGCCGGGAACGCATCGGAAACCGCTTCCACTCCGCCGAGGTCAAAACGGAATTTAAGCGTACCGAGGTTGCAATTGCTGGCGCCGTTGGTTTCCGCCCAGGCACCCGGCGTGGTCGGAAAAGCGTCCAATCCCCCGCAGCCGGCGCAGACGGCCTGGTAGACCACCCCATTGCGATCAAAGCGGCTGGTGCCGCCGTCCACGTGTTCGCGGGACACCGTGGTGCCGGTCAGGCCACCGCCGAAATACGAGGCATACAGCAGCGAAATGGCGTTGCGGGACAGCACAAAAAAGTAAAAGTCGCTGCCGTCTGTTGTGCTCTGAAACGCATCGGCCGTAAGCGGCATGCCGAGCATATCTCCTGTGGAGGGGTTGAAGCCGTTGTTGACCACGCCGCCCCAGCCGCTGACGTAGACGTTTTCGCAAACGTCCACCAAAAAAGCGGTGGGCGAGATGTTGACCGAAGACGCTCCATTGCCAAACGCGGTGGAATACACCGTGGCCGAAAGGTCCTGGTTGAGCTTGTGGATGAACTGGCTGGCGCCCGGGTCGCTGTAACCCGCACCGGAAATCGGATAACTGCCGCGCGTCTGGCCGGTGACATAGACTTCGCTGTCGTCGTCGAATTCCACAAAGTAGGCTTGATCGTAGGCCGGTGTACCCAGGAACGTGCCGTCCAGAATGGCCGTGGCATTGCCGGTCAGCCGCAGGACCCAGCCGTCGGCCTGGCCGCCGGGCAGCGCCGGGATGAGGCCTCCGCTGCCCACCGGGAAATCGGCGCTGCGGGTGCCGCCGCAGACCAGGAGTTCGCCGGAGGCATCTTGTTTGACCGAATACGCACCATCCGCCTGCGTGCCGCCCAGAAAACTCGACCAGAGCATGTTTTCGAGGTTTGCATCCAGTTGGAACAAAACGCCATCCTGTTGACCGGAAAAAACCGGATCGGCCGCACCGGGGCTGATGGGGAAATCCGGGGAATAGCTGCTGGAGGCCACAATCGGTCCACCGTCTGCGGCCAGGATGATTTCTCCGCGCGCGTGGTCGCCGTAATTGTATTGCAGGTTGGCGTCCAGGTTCAGCCCGTCGTTGCCGTTGCCGCCCACATAGGTCGAGGCCAGCAGGGTACTGCCGTCGGCGGAGATGCGCGCCACGTAGATGTCCGCGCCTCCGGCGAAATCAATCGAGGTGACCGTGGCGGGATTGCCCCCGTTGAAGAGGATGTCCCAGGCGCCGCCGGTCAGGGGAAAATCGCTGGAGCCGGTGGAGCCGTAGACAAAGAGTTCGCCGGAAGGCGCAGCCACCATGGACTGCGGGAATTCGTTGCTGCTGCCGCCGAGGTAGGAGGACCAGACCTGGCCCGAGCCGTCCGGGGTGTATTTGGTGATGGCCACATCGCAGGGCAGGGGTGGAGCGCCCGTCCCGAAGGCGGTCTGGAAGGCGCCCAAGGTCACCGGATAGCCGGTCCCGAACGCGATGCCGCCGCCGTAAGCGTGGCCGGCCTCGTCGTAGGTGGCCGAATAACCCCAGTTGTCGTCGGTTGATCCGCTGAAGGTGGCAAAAACCAGCACCGGATCGATCACCAGCGGAAAGCGCGCATCGTAGCGGTCCAGTTCAAAACCGACCCGCCCACCGCCGCGGTCCACATAGCGGCAAGCAACACGGACACGCAGCCCGTCGATGTCCTGATAGGCCAGGGGTTGCTGCTCCACCAGGGTACCGGCGGAGTGGCGTAGGACCAGCCGGTCCTGATACACGCGGGGCGCGTCGATGCCCTCCCAGGCCATCAGCACCTGCCGCGCGGGCACCCCGGGCGCCAGCACAAAATCGTATTTGAGGCTGCCACCGGCGGCATAGAGCCGCAGGTCCACACCCGGCCAAAGCCGCTGCAGCGCAACGCCCGCGTATTCGGGCACGCGGGAGCGCCAGGCGGCCGGATCGGCCCCCAGAAAGTAATTGCGGTAGTGTTCCTCGGCCGGCAGAATCGGCACTACGGCATCCGAAGATGCCTCAACCGCGCCGGGAAACACCGTATGAAACGCATGTCCCCGCATCAACAGGCCGCCTGGCGGCGAAGGCTGTCCCGATTCCTTGAGCGCCTCAATGGCCTCGCGGTCTTCGGGGTGCCAGAAACTCCAGGTCAGGCGGCGTTGCTCGACAAACAGCGCGCCGTTGGGCACTTCCGCCTTGAAGGCAAAAGCCGCGGCTGCCGCTTGCGGCAGGTCTCGGGACCACTGGCCCAGGTTGGGCAGAAAACGCGGGCCCGCGGCACCGGCTTGCGGTTCCAAAGGAGCGTCCGCTCCGCCTTGTGCACCGTCCGCAAATGGCTGGCCTTCGGCCGACAGGCCGGAAACCATCCCGGCCCACACGAGCAGCAGGCTGCACAGGGTCCGCGCGGCTGAGTGCCGACGCCATTCCGCCGCGAGGAAGGAGCGCTGCTGCAGCGCAAAACGGCACCGGTGGTGAAGGAGGAGGAGGGAAGGCATAACCGGACTTCTTAAAGGTAGCGCATGCAGCACGACTGGACCCGGATGGGCAGTCCCTCGCAAAAAGGCTTCGGCCGTTCAGGCTTTTCTATTTTGGCGCAGCTCAGCGCGCGTCCTCAACCACCAATCCGCCGGCATGTCCGACTCCCAGCCAGTTTCTTCCCACGGTGCGCCAACCCATAAGGCCGGTTCACCAGATCCCGGCACCAGCAGCGGGGGCCATCGTCCGCACATTTCCGATGCCACCATACTGCCGGAAAACACGGTCCGTGCCATCTTCCTGGGCGTAATCCTCAGTGCGGTCCTGGCCGGGGCCAACGCCTACCTGGGCCTCTTTGCGGGCATGACCGTATCGGCCTCCATTCCCGCTGCCGTGTTGTCCATGGCCTTTTTGCGCATCCTGGGCCGCACCAATGTCCTGGAAAACAACGCCGTTCAAACCGCCGCCTCCGCCGGCGAAAGCCTGGCGGCCGGCGTCATTTTCACCTTCCCGGCCCTGGTCATCATGGGCTACTGGGACGGCTTCAACTATTGGGAAACCGTCTTCATCGCCCTCAGCGGCGGTGTGCTTGGGGTCTTGTTCACCATACCGCTGCGGCGCGCACTGATTGTCAAGCAGGCCCTGCAATTCCCGGAGGGCATCGCCACCTCCGAGGTGCTGAAAACAGGGGTGGAAGGCGGCCGCTCCGTGGCCTACCTGGCCTTCGCCGCCCTGGCCGGCGGCCTGGTCAAATTTGCGGAGGCCGGACTTGGGCTGTGGAATGCGGCACTGGAAAAAGCCACGTTCCTAGGCCGTGGTCCGGGAGGCAACGTGGCCTACTTTGGCATGAACCTTTCCCCGGCGCTGATTGCGGTGGGCTACATCGTGGGCCTGCGCATTGCCGTGCTGGTCTTCCTCGGCGGCGTGATCACCTGGTGGGTGGCCATACCGGCCTACCTGCAGCTCTACGGTCTGGAAAACACGCAGGCCATGCTCGGCATGGAACCCGGTGTGGGAGCCGTGGATCTGGCCGGCAGGCTGTGGAGCACCAAGTTGCGCTACCTCGGTGTAGGTGCCATGGTGGTCGGCGGGCTTTGGGCCCTGGTCTCCATCCGTGGTGCCCTGGGCATGGCCGTTACCGAAGGCATGGCCGCCTTCCGGCGAAGCACTTCTGCCGCCAAAACCCTGCGCACCGATCTGGACACGCCCATGAGCTGGGTGTTGATCGGCATCGGCGTTTTGGTGGTCCCCATTTTCATGATCTACCTCCAGGAGATCCACCAGGTGGGCATCACGCTGTTCATGGCGGTGGTCATGGTGGTGGCCGGTTTCCTGTTTTCGGCCGTGGCCGGATACATGGCCGGCCTGGTGGGCAGCTCCAACAATCCGATTTCCGGAGTGACCATAGCCACCATCCTGAGCGCGTCCCTCATGCTGCTGGTGCTGCTGGGCTCCGACAGCGACCCGGCCCGCGGCGCTGCAGCGGCCATCCTGGTCGGTGCGGTGGTCTGCTGCGCGGCCGCCATCGCCGGGGACAACATGCAGGACCTCAAAAGCGGATACATCCTGGGCGCCACACCGCGCAAACAGCAGTTTATGCAGATGCTGGGGGTGGTGGCCGCGGCCATGGTCCTGCCCTGGGTGCTGGACGTGCTGCACACCGCCTATACCCTGGGCAGCGACGAATTGGCCGCTCCACAGGCCACCTTGATGGCCTCGGTGGCCGAAGGCGTGTTCCAACGGAACCTGCCCTGGGATTTGGTCGGCATCGGTGCGGCCATTGCCGTTTTGGTCATCCTGGCCGATGAATTTCAGCGCCGCAGAGGCTCGTCCTTCCGCCTGCCGGTCCTGGCCGTGGCTGTGGGCCTCTACCTGCCCTTTGAACTCGACAGCTCCATCATGCTCGGGGGCCTGGTGGCCTGGGCCGCCACGCGTTTCCGCGATACCCGCGGCCTGACCAGCCTCGGTCGGGAAGCCGCCGCCCAGGCGGGCGAACGCACCGGGCTGCTGATTGCCTCGGGCCTGATCACCGGTGAAGCGCTGCTGGGCATCGGCCTGGCGGTACCCGTGGCGGCACTCAGCAAACCCAACCTTTTCCCCCTGCTGTCCAGTCCGCCCAGCGAACAGCCGGCCAGCATCTGGATCGGCCTGGCCGTGGTGCTGTTCATCTGCTGGATCCTCTTCCGCCAGTCGGTCGGCGCGCACAACGCAGAGGCCCGCAAGCAACAGGCCTGATCCATGGCCAAACACAGCGGTACGGAATTGGCAGCCGTGCAGCATCAAGCGCTTGCATGGCCCGGCGTGCTTGGCTTTTCCAGCGTGCTGATGGTCCTGGCCGTACTGCTGTTCATGCCCTTTGCCCTGTGCCACCGTGACCGGTCCAGCCTCCGGGAAGGGCCGGGTTAAAAGCGCTTGTGCGCCAAGGGAACACCGAGCATTGGGGGGAGCAAGCCTTCGCCCGAAGGGCCGTATTTTGGACGCTTCGTGAAGTGCGGAAGGCAGGGTTTCTACCGGCTTCGGGCACTGCAACACCGCAAAAAGATACAAGTCCGGGACTATGGCAAAACGCACGGCCAACAAACTCATGCTCATCGGTTGGGATGCCGCCGACTGGAAGGTCATCAATCCGATGCTCGATGCGGGCCTGATGCCCACCCTGGAGAAAATGATCAACGAAGGGGTGATGGGCAATCTGGCCACCCTGGACCCGCCGCTCTCCCCGATGCTGTGGACCTCGATTGCCACGGGCAAGCGGCCCTACAAACACGGCATCCACGGGTTTACAGAACCCGATGCGTCCGGGAAGGGCATTCGCCCGGTGTACAATACCGGGCGGAAGGTCAAGGCGGTCTGGAACATGCTGCAGCACCATGGGTTTAAATCCCATGTGGTCGGCTGGTGGCCGAGCCACCCGGCCGAACCCATTGACGGAGTGACCGTTTCCAACTTCTATCAGAAGGCCCGCGGCCCCATCGATGAGCCCTGGCCCATGGCCGACGATACCGTGCATCCGCCGGACAAAGCCGAGCTTTTTGCCAAGCTGCGGGTGCATCCGGGTGAGATGACGGCCCAGCACATCCTGCCGTTTGTGCCCAATGCCGCCAAGGTGGATCAGACCAAGGACCGCCGGCTTGGTGCTGTGGCCAAAATCCTAGCCGATGCATCGAGCATCCACTCGGCAGCCACCTACATTGCCGAACACGAAGACTGGGACTTCCTGGCCGTCTACCACGATGCCATCGACCACTTCTGCCACGGGTTCATGAAATTCCACCCGCCGCAGATGCCCAACATTCCGGACAACCTCTTTGAGACCTACAAGGATGTGGTTGTGGCGGCCTACCGCTTCCACGACATGATGTTGGAGCGGATGCTGGAATTGGCGGGGGAGGACACCACCGTCATGCTGATTTCGGACCACGGCTTCCACCCCGACCACCTGCGGCCAAAAGCCCTGCCCAAAGAGCCGGCTGCACCGGCATTGGAACACAGCCCCTACGGCATTTTTGTGCTGCGTGGCCCGGGCATCCGCAAGGACGAGCGCATCTACGGCGCCAGCATCCTGGACGTAACCCCCACTGTGCTGACCCTGTTCGGCCTGCCGGTTGCCCGCGACATGGACGGCAATGCCCTGGTCAACTGTTTTGACGAGCCGGTTGACCTCAGCGTGATCGACAGCTGGGAAAAAGTCCCCGGCCCCTGCGGCCAGCATCCGCCGGACCGCAAGGAAGATGCTTATGCCAACCAGCAGGCGCTTGAACAGCTCATTGAACTGGGCTATGTAGAGCGTCCCGGTGAAGACATCGAAAAGGCGGTGCGCAAAACCGTCAACGAAAACGAGTTCTACCTGGCCCGGGCCTACATTGACGGTGGGCAGAACAGCGAGGCCATTCCCATTCTGGAACGCTTGTTCTCCGAAAACCCCGACCAAACCCGATATGGCGTGCGCCTGGCCCGATGCTACCAGAGCGTGGGCAAAGTCTCCGAGTGCCGCAGGGTGGTTGACGCGCTCAAGGAGCACCGCATCAAGGCCGGCAAGGAAAAGCCCACTGCCGGTATGCACCTTTTGGAAGGCTCCCTGTTGTTGAGCGAAAACAAGCCGCGCAAGGCTTTGGCGGAATTCCAGGCGGCCGAAAAGCTGGCGCCGGATACGCCCAAACTGTCCTTGCAGATCGGACGGGGTTTTGCGCAATTGCGGCAATGGGATGAAGCGGAACGTGCATTCCAGAAAGAAATCCAACACGACCCGGAAAGTGCTGCAGCGTGGCATGGCCTCGGCTTGGCCCTGCTGCGGCGGCACAAAGCCGAAGAAGCCCTGGAGCCCTTGCTCAATGCCGTGGGCCTGACCTACCATTTTCCCTTTGCCCATTACCACCTGGGGGAAGCGCTCGCCCATTTGGGCGAATACGAACGCTCCGCAGAGGCCTTTGAAGTCTGCCTCCGCATGGCCCCGGGTGTCAACAAGGCGCGCAAGTGGCTGGAGGAACTCTACCGGGACCACCTCAACGATCCTGTCAAGGCTGCCCAATACGGCAAGGCCATTACGGCCAACACGACCGGGGAGATGATCGTGGTTTCCGGGCTGCCCCGTTCCGGGACCTCCATGATGATGCAGATGCTGGACAAGGGCGGATTGCCGGTATTCACCGACGGGATCCGCGGCGCAGACGACAGCAACCCCAAAGGCTACTACGAGCACGAGGCGGTCAAGGCCCTGATGCGCAACAAGCAGTTCCTCAATGAAGCGGAGGGGAAAGCCATCAAGGTGGTTTCGCATCTGCTGATGCACCTTCCGGCCCGTTTCCATTACAAGGTCATTTTCATGGAACGGGACATGAACGAGGTGCTGCAATCCCAGCACCGCATGCTCATGCGGGACGGCAAGGCCAAGGAGGACACCATTCCGCTGCGCCTGGCCAGTGCCTTCCAGCAAAACCTCGACAAGGTGCGCGGCTGGATTCCGGAGCAAAGCCACGTCGATGCGCTTTACATGCCCCACGCCGAAGTCATTCAGGATCCCAAAGCCGCTGCGGAAAAAATTGCCGCATTCCTTGGAAAGGAAATGGATACGGAAGCCATGGCGGCCGTGGTGGACCGCAGCCTGCACCGGGAGAAGGCATGATTTCTGCGCGCTGCGCTTCGTGGCAGCGGAACTTCTAGGGCATCTCGATCAATCGCTGTATCTTGATCGCATATTCTACGGGTGCATATCCCCGTAGCGTTTGGAGTAGGCCCCAACACATCAGATGGAACACCACTACCGTGGTTCATGGGGCTGATTCAAATGCAGCTAGGCTTTGACAGAAACACAGCAGCAGCAAATACACGTTTAACGCTTATCGAGTTTGGATCTGGTCCCATTGTATCCATTGAACCACGTTGCCCCATTCAACCGTTTTTTGCTCCAGGCCCCAAGCTTGGAGGAGATGACCGAGTGTGGACACAGGAAAGGAACAAGCAGCAGGGACGGCTGCACCACATCACCCTTTACACCCGCTTCAGGGGGTATACCACGTTCAGGACATGGCAAGACTTGGCAAAAAAGATTGGATCAATGAGGGACTGAAGGTCCTCTCCGAAGTTGGCTACGAAGGCATCAAAATCGATCGCCTTTGCAAGCGGCTGGACATCTCCATTGGTTCTTTCTACCACCACTTCCGCAACATCGACGACTACATCGAGAAGATGATTGTCGAATGGGAGAACCAGATGCACGCCCAGTTTTTGGAGTGTCTGGAAGGCGACATGCCCGCGGAGCAACGCCTGAACATGTTGCAGGGCCAGATTTTGGACCATCCGCCCAAACTGGAAGTGGCCGTGCGGGCCTGGGCTTTCCAGAACCCGATGATCGAGCGGGCCGTGGACAAAATGGACAAAAAGCGGGTCCGGATGATGGCCTCCCTCTTCATGGAGATGGGGCAGGACGCCGAGATGGCGCGTCAATCCGCCGAGGTCCAGTATGCGGCTTACCTCGGGGTCCAGGCCTTTTGTGTGAACCGCAGCCGCGCGGCCGCGCGAAAGCTGTTCAGCCAGTTCACCAACCTGCTTCGCGTGGGCATGAAGCACCGCGAAGAACTGCCGGCCTGAGCAACACCAGGGCTTAGGGGCCGTACCTTTGGGGCATGCTCGTTTCGGCCCTTTTCCACCGCGTTGGCCATGGCCTCCCGGTGCTTTTTACGCTGTGTTTGCTGCTTGTGGATTCCGGTCGCCTGCAGGCCCAGGTGGCGTATACCGATGTGGTCCCTGACACCACCCTGGACGGTTGCTGCTTCACCACCCTGGTCCCGGGACAGGTATTGGACTGGGACCTCGATGGGGATGGACAAGCGGAGCTGCGTTTTGAAGCCGGCCGCCATACCCTCGTCGACGGCATGGACACCACCTTGCTTTCCCGGGTTTTTGTCCGCGCGCTCGATTCCACCGGCATCGCCACGATTCCCGTGCAGGACTGCACCTCCGACTCCTGCGCACGCCGGCCCCTGGGTTTGAACGCCGACGATCTGTTGGATGGCGCAATGCCCACACAGGATACCGCGGGTTTTCTGGCGTTTTCGCGCGAAGCGCCCGACGGCAGCCTGCAAACCGGAGGTGCATGGTTGGACGGCAGCGACCATTTCCTCGGTTTTCGCCTGATCGAAGGCGGATTTCCCTATTACGGCTGGGTCCAACTGGCCTGCCCGGCACCGGATCAACTGGTGCTGAAGGCCTGGGCCCGCAACACCTTTCCAAATGCGCCCATCGCCGCAGGCGAAACCCTGGCCACCACAGCGGCAAGCAGGGCCACCGGCCTTTCGGGCAGCGATGTCGGGGAAGCCTTCAACGGGCTGGACCTGAACATCCAGGCCAATGCGGCTGCAGATGAAAGCACCGTGGCCGCCTACCGGGTTTTTGCCGTGCGCAGTGCCGATGTGTCGACCTTCACGGTGCACCAGGCCAATACCGCAGCGCCCGACCGCTACCTGGAAGTCCTGCCCGGCGGCAGCCCCATCGATGCGGTTTTTGGGGCCTCTGCCCTGGACAGCCGCGGGGTGCCCATCGGCAACTTCAAGCCCTACCGGTTGGTCGTGCTTTCGGTGGCCGCTGGCGCGGCGAACGCCAATGCCCTCAGCGCGCCTTCGCCCGGGGTTGTCCTCCAACCCACGGGCATTCCGCTGACGGACCTGATGCCGGATGTGGACATCGACGGGTGCTGCCACCCGGACCTGTCCTCAGCCACCCTCGACAGCCTGGACGTCAACGGCGATGGCCGGGCAGAGCTCCGCTTCCGCGCCGGCTGGTATCCCGCCCTGGCCGCACCTGTTCAGATGGCCTGGGTGGAAGCGGGCGACAGCGCCAGCATCGCAGTGCTGTCCGGTGATCCCTGCGGGACCGATTCCTGCGATTGGCTGCCGCTGGCTTTCAACGACGGAGATTTGCTGGACGGTGCTCTGCCCATGGAGCCGGAAGGTGGATACCTTTCGGCCCTCCGGGCCGAGGCGGGCGATACGCTCCGACGCGGCCAATGGCGGGACGGCAACAGCCATGTCCTGGCGTTCCGCTTTCAAGCATCCGGTCAACAGTTCTGGGGCTGGGTGCGCCTGCAATGCCCGGACCCGCACCGCATCGTGATTGAGGAGTTTGCCTGGAATCCCTTCCCGAGCTTGCCCATGCTGGCGGGGGATTTGGTGGAGGCGCGTCCTGCGGGCCGGGCCACCGGCCTGTTCGGCGAAGACGTGGCAGACAACGCCGATGGCCGGGATTTCAGCATTGCCTTCAACGCCGCGGCCGACGAAAGCGGCATTGCCGAATACCGCGTCCTTGCCGTGCCAATTGGCCTGGCCCCGGATTTCGGCATCAGCCAGGCCAACCTGGTGCCAGCCAGCCGTTACCTGTCCCTGCCGCCAACAGGCAGCGGGCAGGATACCGTTTTCGGCCCGCTGGCCCTGGACATCGCCGGGGATACGGTGACCGATTGGCACCTCTACCAGGCCTTTGTGCTTTCAGTGGCCGGTGGGGCGGCCAATGCCAATGCCCTTGCCGCGCCTTCGGGCATCGTTGAGCTTTCGCCGGCAGGCGGCATCGGTACGGCGGACATTGACCTGTGGTACGATTTGGGGGATGCCGGTACCGGCGAAGACCTCGGCTACCGCCTGCTGCCCACCGCCGACGAAACGCCGATCCGCTACTACGGCGTGGTGGCCGTCAAGGCCGACTCAGCGGCAGCCTTTGACCTGGACAAGGCCCTGGATCTGCCGGTGACCCGCTACCAGCTCAGCGTACCCCTGGCCGACACGATTGCCACCCGCCTGAACGACGCCAGCCTGGATGCGGACGGCGACCCCATTGCAGAAAACCGGCACTACCGCCTTTTTGCGTTGACCTTCCCCATCCCGGGCGCTTCCCTGCAACGCGCGCTTTCGCCGCCTTCAGACAGCGTGGTCCTGCGGGAAACGGACGTAACGCCCATCGTTGTAGTGGATGTGGCCGACAACGAAGACGCCTCCGACGTGGCGGTTACGTTTTTTGCTACATCCGGCATTCAGGGGCTTGAAGGCTGGCGCTTGTTCCTCTTGCGGGCTTCGGATACCGCGTCGTTCAGCCTTCCGGTGGCCCAGAGCCTGGGCAGCGACCGCTACACACACCTGGAGCCGGGTGAAGCCACCGACCTGGTGCGGCTGGATGCCGGACAGCTGGAGGCGGCTACCGGTGCCCCGGTGTTTGCCGGTTTTCGCTATGTGGTCTACGTCATGGCCGAGTTGCGCAACCCGCCCTTCCCCGACGATGTGCTCAGCGGGCCATCGGTGGTCTTTGAGTTGGATGGCGGGGTAGGCCTGGAGGCGGATGCCTTGCCGGCCCTTGAATTGTGGCGCCATGGCCAGCAGTGGCACTGGTCGGCAGACCCGCGCTGGATTGGCGCCCGCTACAGCTTGTGGGACATGGCCGGTCGGCAGTTGGCCAGCGGCCTACTGGAACAGGCCAGGGGGCAGCAGGCTTGCCCCACCGTAGGCCTGGTTTGGTTCCGTATCCACAGCGCCTTCGGCGAACGCCGCGTGCTGCTGGCGCCCTGAACCTGTCCGGTTTTTGGAAGCGGCCAGGACCGGCGGAATGCCGGCCGGGCTCGGTTTTCGCCCGGAGGGCGGCGCTTTCCCATGGACTGGATGCAACAACCGGAGAGCGCCTTGCGTTAAAAACCAAACAACCGTTTGGTAAAATGCGGCCCCTTTGCGTAGGTTTGACCATAAGGGGCACCGAAGCGCAGGGATATACCGCCCCAGCCTTCCGGCCGCTCCAAGGCGTACAACGCCACCCCAGCCGCATCGGCACCGTTTCACGCCAGGCGCACGCCGTCCAGCACCAATCCAAGCTCTTGGCCAAAAAGAAAGTCAACCGCGAATTCATCATCCGGGAAGCCCTGCAGCTGTTCCGCGACCGGGGCTACCACGCCACGTCGATGAACGACATCGGGGAGGCCTGCGGCCTGTTGAAAGGCAGCATCTACCACTATTTCTCCAGCAAGGAGGACCTGATGAAGGCGGTCATTGTGTACCTGCACGACTACTACCGGCACAACGCCTTCCGCCACGCCATGAACCCCGAACTGGGCGCCCGGCAAAAGCTCAGCATGCTCGCCAGCTTTTACCAGGAGCTGTTTTTCGGGCAGGATGGCGGCTGCCTGATGGCCAACATCGCCATGGAGACCAACGGGGTGGTGCCGGCCTTCAACGAGCCCATCCGCGCCTTTTTCGAGGAGTGGATCGCCGCCATGGAGGCCATCTACCGGGAGGAGCTTTCGCCGGATCAGGCGAAGGCTCTGGCCCGCGAAACGGTGGAAGCCGTGGAGGGCGCGACGATGATGATGCGGGTGTTCAACAACCGCGATTACCTCCAGGCGGCCCTGGATCGACTCCACGCCAAATACGAGCGCCTGACCGGCGAACACACCACGGCCATGCCTGCCCGGGCTGATCGCAGCGCCAAAAGCCTGACGGACCCACCCCGGCAAAATCCGGAAGACCACCAACGCATGACCGGCTCTTGAAGCCTGCAACGGGCAAAACCAAACAAACGATGGTTTGGTAAATGGGGCCACCAGATCCCAATACCCAAACCGCTGCAATACCGACCGATCCCCTTTCCCGATCCAATAACCGACGCATCCACCATCTATGTCCAGCACGACCGATTCCGTCCTGACCCCAGAAGCCCAAAACGGGCATGCCGCCCAGGCGGCTACGTCGGCATCCGGCAGCCCCGATGCCCTGTCCAAACGCCACGTCCAAAAAGTGGCCATCCTCGGTTCCGGGGTCATGGGATCCCGGATTGCCTGCCACTTTGCCAATATCGGCTGTGAGGTGATCCTGCTCGACATCGTGCCGTTTGACCTGCCCGATGCCGATAAGGACAAGCCCGCGGCCCGCAACCGCCTGGTCAACGAAGCGCTGAAAGCCACGCTGAAGGCCAAACCCGCAGCGCTGTACGACAAGGGCTTTGCCAAGCGCATCCGCACCGGGAATTTCGACGACGACCTGGCTCTGGTGGCCGAAGCGGACTGGATTCTGGAGGCGGTCATCGAGAACCTGGAGATCAAGCAGCAGCTGTTCGAAAAGGTGGAAGCCCACCGCAAGCCGGGCAGCATCATTTCCTCCAACACGTCCGGGATTCCGATCGGCAAAATGCTGGAAGGCCGTTCGGAAGATTTCCGAAAGCATTTCCTGGGTACGCACTTTTTCAATCCGCCCCGCTACCTCCGGCTGCTGGAGATCATCCCCACGCCCGAGACCGACCCGGAGGTCACCGAATTCTGCATGGCCTTCGGCAGCCTGCAACTGGGCAAGACCACGGTGGAGTGCAAAGACACCCCGGCCTTCATCGCCAACCGGGTGGGCGTGTTCAGCATGATGACCATCATCGGCCTGATGCAGGAAATGGAGATGAGCGTGGAAGGTGTGGACGCGCTGACCGGACCGATTTCCGGCCGGCCCAAATCCGCCACCTTCCGCACTGCCGATGTGGTGGGCCTGGACACCTTCATCAAGGTGGCCGACAACCTCTACGCCGATTGTCCGGAAGACGAAGCCCGTGAAACCTTCAAGATCCCGGGCTTTGTGCGCCAGATGGCGGACAACAAGTGGCTCGGCGACAAGACCGGCCAGGGTTTCTACAAAAAGA
>JAUIHG010000093.1 GCA_030432405.1 Bacteroidia bacterium
CCTATACACTGACCAACGTGGGCACCTTCGGCAACGTCATGGGTACCCCGGTGATCAACCAACCGCAAGTGGCCATCATGGCGGCCGGCGCCATCCGCAAAAAGCCTGCGGTTATTGAAACGCCCCAGGGCGACTTCATCGGCATCCGCCACATGATGTTCCTCAGCCACGCCTACGACCACCGGGTGGTGGACGGCTTTTTGGGCGGCAGCTTTGTGCGCCGGGTGGCCGACTACCTGGAAGCCTGGGATCCCGAGCGGCCCTTCTGATGCCGCAGGCCCGCGTGTTTTTCCACGTCGGCTTGGGCAAGGCCGCCAGCACTTTTCTGCAATACCGCTTCTTCCCGAAGCTGCGCGGCGTGCGCTACATCCAGCGTACGCAGTACAAGCGTGCGCCTGAACGGATAAGGTCTTGGCTGTCCCAGGACGTGGCTGCTGAGAACGGTGCTGAAGCAAGTGTGGCGGGAGCGGCAGCTGAAGCTGGTGGGGCACACCCGATCCTGGTCAGCCGGGAATTCGACCAGCAGTTGGAACGGGAATGCACGCGTTTCCGCGAAGCCATGCCGGGCGTTGCAGTGCAACCGTTGATTGTTTTGCGCCGTCAGGACGGCTGGTTGGCCAGCCAATACCGGCGCCATGTCAAAAACGGCAGTCCGCTGCGTTTCCAGGAGTTCATCGATGTGGCGGAAGACCGCGGTTTGTGGAAGCGCAGCGATGCGCTGTTCCTGCCCAAGCTCCAATTATTGGAGCACTGCTTTGGTGTTCGGCCCATGGTCTACTTCCACGAAGACCTCAAGGCGGATGCGCAACGCTTTTTGGCGGGTATGGCCGCGGAAATTGGCGCAACGCTACCGGAGGGTGGGGTATCCACCCGCAAGCTTCATGCATCGTATTCCGAGGATCAGCTCAAATGGATGCGCAAGGCAAGCGTCCGCTGGTTTCCGGAACCGATTGCCCACGGGCAGACCACCTGGTTGCAGCGCCGTGGAAGGCTTCTGGCCTGCTATGGCGTCCTGTACGGCAGCCGGCTGTTGCCAAATGCCTGGAGCGGCGAAGCGCCCTTGATTGAACCCCAAGCCATGGAAACCGTTCGGGAGCATTATGCGGAGGACTGGGCGGCCTGCCGGGCCTACGCGGTCCGTGCAGCAGTGGACTAGGCGCTGGAGCAGGCAGCCCCTCAGACTTGGCAGTTCCTCAGACCAGGCATCACGTGGTTTTTGGTCCAACCGTATGTGCCGCGAACGGTTTGCGCCTGAAAGCACATAGGAAATGGCAAGCGCAAGGGGGACGGCATGGGGCTGAACCAGTGTGTGGGAACAGGTGTTGCCCAAACAGTTAAATGTATTGTTTAATCGTTTGGTTAAATTTTGATCAAATGGTTTAACTGTTTGATTAAAATGCGCACCTTCGCGCCATGTCGGAAGAACAAGCCCCTTACCAGGCGGACCAACTCCCATCCAGCAAGGAAGACCTCATTTTGCAGGCCGCCCGCTGCGTATTCCATCGCAACGGCAGTACCGGGGCACGCATGCAGGAAATCGCGGAAGAAGCGGGCGTAAATCAGGCCCTGATCCACTACTATTTCCGCAACAAGGAGAACCTGTTCCAGGCGGTTTTTGAAGCGGATTTGCTGCAGTTTTTTGCGGTCCAAGCCGAAACCCTGTCCAGCAATGAGGACCTCAAAGGCTGCATCCGGTCCATGGTGCATAACCATATGGATATGCTGGGCATGCACCCTTACCTACCCGCCTTTGTAATCGGGGAAATCTTCAGCCAGCCGGAACGTCTGGACCGCATCATGCAACAGAAAAGCGGTATGGGCATTGTTCAGGCCTTTTACGAGAAGGTGGCGCAAGCTGAAGCTGCAGGGCAGATTCGGCCTACAGACCCGGTGCAGCTGATTACCACCATTCTCGGTTCCTGCATCCACGCCTTTATTGCCAAGCCGATGATCCAGCGCGCACACGACATGGATGAGGATGCCTACCACAACTACCTCGAAACGCGTCGGGAGTTTATTCCCGATCTCATCTGGAGGGGCATTGCTCTGGACAATGCTCCGGCCAAACGAAGCGAAACCACTTGAACCTCGCGTCTGGACGCGCACGCAGTCTTAAGCGATCGACTACGAATCCCCCGAACCATGCTTTTCCGCCGCATTTCCCTCATCGTTGCCGTCCTCATTCTGGCGGCCGGCTTTGGCCTCAATAAAATTCTTTCGGCCAAAAAGGAGCCACCCAAGCGCAACAGCCTGGCCAAGGAGGCCACGCTGGTTTCAGTACAAACGGTCCAAAACGGTCCGGTTATGGCGGCTATTCCCGTGACCGGTCGCTTGGTGGCACGGCAACGTTTGGATGTTTTTGCCGAGGTCAGTGGTCGGCTCAAGCCCGGTGGCAAGCCTTTCCGAGAAGGCATGGCTTTCGCCAGAGGCGAGGTCCTTTTGCGTTTGGACGACAGCGACCAACGCCTGAACCTCATTTCCAGACGGGCCGAATTTCAAAGCCAACTGCTCCGCTTGCTGCCGGAGCTGCGCTTTGACCACGCCGAAGATGCAGATGCCTGGTCCGCATATGCCGCGTCCATTGATCCGCAACAGGCACTGCCGCAACTGCCGGAGGGCAGTGGCGAAAGCACGATGAACTACCTGCGTGTCCAGGGGGTGGAGGCCACCTATTATGCCATTAAATCCGGGGAAGCGCAGCTGTCCAAATTTGTGGTACGTGCGCCGTTCAGCGGGGTGGTGACGAGCGGCGACCTCGACCCGGGCACCCTCGTCCGCGCAGGTACTCCCGTGGGCACCTTCCTCAATCCGCGCGCTTTTGAATGGGAGGCCTCCATCGCCGCAAACGACCTGGAATACGTGCGCATCGGCCAGGAGGTCATGCTTTCGCCTGCCGGCGAAAACGGTTTGGAAAAGCAACTGCGCGGCACCATAAGCCGCATCAGCGATGCCATCGATCCGGCCACCCAGACCATCAAGCTCTACGTGGAGGTTGATGCCCCCAAAGGGGGGATTGAACTGTTTGAGGGCCAATACCTCAGTGGAACCATTCGAGGTCAGAGCATCGACAACGCCGTGGCCATCCCCCAGGCGCTGTTGCGCGATGATGGACAGGTATGGGTGGTCGAAGACGGTGCGCTGAGCCTTCAACCCGTTGATGCTGTTTTTCGCTTTTCGCAATCCGTAGCGGTGCGCGGCATGGACGACGGCACCGCTATGGTGGCCCAGCGGGTAGGTGGCGCTTACGAAGGCATGCCGGTCCGTACGGAGGCCACCGCTGAGCGGGAAAACAGCAGGCCGGCAACGTCTGTCCCGTCCCCCGAACCCGGCACGGCTCCGGGTTAAGCCCATGCGCGGCTTTCGCCCGCTTTGGCCGCAGTCTATCCCGTCTGGACTTGACGAACGCCATATTCAAAAGCTTCCTACTGATCTCCGCATTGTCCCAGCCCCTCAAGCTTTCCGCATGAAGCGTGTCATTACCTATTTCATCCAATACCCGGTTTCCGGCGATGTATTGCTGGTATTGCTCCTGGTTTTTGGCCTCATCAGCCTCAGCCAATTGCAGTCTTCGTTTTTCCCGGAAGTGCCCAGCCGGGCCATCATGATCCAGGTGGTCTATCCCGGCGCCAGTCCTGAAGAAATCGAGGAAGGGGTGGTCCTCAAAATTGAGGATGAGTTGACTGGAACGCCCGGCGTGGAACGGGTCACTTCGGTGAGCAAGGAGAATGCCGGTACCGTAACTGTGGAAACACAGCAGGGTTCCGACATCGATGTAGTGCTTCAGGACGTCAAAAATGCAGTGGACCGCATTTCGAGTTTTCCGGTGGGCATGGAGCCCTTGACGGTCTTCAAAATGGAGTCCGAGACCCTGGCTTTCAGTTTTGCGCTCCATGCCAATACCGAATTGTCTGCCCTTAAGGAAAGCGCGCGAAGGGTGGAACGGGATCTTTTGGCCGTAGATGGCATCAGCAGGGTAACGCTTTCCGGCTTTCCGGAAGAGGAAATTTCCATCAACCTGCGGGAAGACGAACTGCGCGCCTATGATTTGAGTTTCCAGCAAGTGCTCAACCGGGTTCGGGCAGCCAACCTGGAAGTGACCGGCGGTGCGGTAAAGGGAGAAACCGAGGAGTTGCTCATCCGCTACGACGGCAAAGGCTACTACGCCGATGCCTTGCGCAACATCGTGGTCAAGACGGCGGCCGATGGCAGTCTGGTTCGGCTCCGGGATGTGGCGGACGTGGAAGACACCTGGGCGGAGACGCCGGCCCGCAATCAGTACAATGGTGAGCCCGCGGTGACCATTGACGTGTACAACACCAATGAAGAGGATATCCTTTTCATCACCGATACGGTCCGCAACTATGTGGCAGCGCTGGGTGAAACCAACCAGACCATTGCCGTCGATGTCATTTCGGATGCTTCCAAGACGCTCCAGCAGCGCATCGATACGCTGAAAAGCAACGGCGCTCAAGGTATTGCGCTGGTGCTCGTACTGCTGGCCCTGTTTTTGAATTTACGCCTGGCCGGATGGGTAGCCCTTTCCATTCCGGTGGCTTTTGCCGGCATGTTCATCCTGGCTGGATTTTTTGGCATCACCATCAACGTCATTTCGCTTTTTGGGATGATTGTGGTGATCGGGATTTTGGTGGATGACGGCATTGTGATTTCCGAAAACATCTACCGGCATTTCGAGATGGGCAAACCGCGGCTTCGTGCAGCCATCGACGGCACCCTGGAGGTGTTGCCCGCTGTGTTCTCGGCCATCGTCACCACGGTCATTGCGTTTTCCGCCTTCTTTTTCATCGAAGGACGGCTGGGGGACTTCTTCAGCGAGATGGCCTTCATCGTCATTGCCACCCTGATCTTTTCCCTGGTGGAGGGCGCGCTCATTCTGCCGGCCCACGTGGCACACTCCAAAGCCCTGGATCGCGACCACAAAACCAACCGGGTGCTGGATGCCACCAACCGCTTCATGTTGATGCAGCGCGACAAGCTGTACGCACCCGTGCTGAAGTTTTTCCTCAACAACCGCGGCATCGGTGTGGCCATTCCGGTGGCACTGCTGCTCGTTTCCCTGGGCGCCATCAAGGGCGGCTTTGTCAAAACCACCTTTTTTCCCTTCATCGAACGCACGGAGGTCAACGTTTCGCTGACCATGCCCGCGGGTACCCGCGAATCCGTCACCCAGGATTGGCTGGACCACATTGAGCAGGCCGCCTGGACGGCGAACGAACAGCTCAAAAGACAGCGCGACGACAGCGCTAACGTGATCCTGGCAGTGGACAAACGGCTGGGCACCAACGGCAGCCATACCGGCTCCCTGAACATCCTGCTGTCGGATATGGAGGAGCGCAAGCCTTACGACCAAGGAGTGTTGACCGTAACATCCGCCATCCGAAACGCGGCAGGTACCATACCCGCCGCAGAACAAGTGACTTACGGCGCCCAGAGTGCATTTGGCAAACCGGTATCCATCGGCCTGCGGGGCAATGATCTTGCGGAGTTGCGCTCGGCCACCGAAGAACTGAAGGCCGAACTCAGCGACCTGGCCGAATTGAAGGACGTGACGGACAACGACCAGGAAGGCCAACGGGAGGTGCGCCTAAAACTCAAGGACAGGGCCTTCGCCCTAGGGCTGACCCCTTCCGATATTGTCAGCCAGGTACGCTCCGGCTTTTTTGGCGGCGAGGTACAGCGGCTGCAACGCGGCCTGGACGAGGTCAAAGTGTGGGTGCGCTATGCGCCCGAGGGCCGGGAAAACATCAATCAATTGGCGGACATGCGGATCCGTACGGCTACAGGCGCTAGCTATCCCTTGTCCGAATTGGCCGACTTTACCGTCGAACGCGGGGTGATGGCCATCAACCATACCGACGGCCAACGCGAGATTCTGGTGGAGGCCGATGTGGCCAGTGCCAAGACCAGCGTGACGGACATGATCTCCACCATCGGTAGCGACATTCTGCCGCCCATCCTGGCACGCCACCCCGGTGTGCGCTACGGCTTTGAAGGCCAGGTCCGCGAACAAGCCAAAAGTGCGGACAGCGGCAAGCGGGTGGTGCCTGTCATTTTGCTGCTCATGCTGGCCACCATTGTGATGACCTTCCGCAGTTTCTGGCAGACCCTGGCCGTTTTGCTGTTGATTCCCTTTTCCTACATCGGTGTGACGCTGGGCCACTTTCTGCACGACAAGCCCATCAGCCTTTTTTCGGTTTTGGGCATCATCGCCCTGGTGGGTATCCTGGTCAACGATTCGCTGGTGTTTGTGAGCGCCTTCAACAACAACCTCAAACAAGGCAAATCCTTTGACGATGCGCTTTTTGATGCCGGGGTATCCCGTTTCCGACCGATCATTCTGACCTCGGTGACCACCATTGCCGGTCTGGCACCTTTGATGCTCAACCAAAGTTTTCAGGCCCAGTTCCTCATTCCCATGGCGGTGTCGGTGGCCTATGGCTTGTTGATCTCCACCACCACCATTTTGATTTTGCTGCCGGTGCTGTTGAGCTTAATCAACAGCCTGCGCCGCTTCTGGCAGTGGTACTGGAACGACAAGCGGGTCAGCAAAGAAGCTGTGGAACCGGCCGTCATCGAAAAGAAATGGGAACCCGAGATCGCCGAGGCCATTCCGGCTGAAGGCGGCAGGGGTGTGGATGCTGGTGTGGTTGGTTCTATCGCGTGGTGGATTGTCGGTGGCGGGATGACCCTGGGTTTGTTGTTCGCCGGAGGCGAAACCAAGATCATGGCGCAGAGCGCACCTGTGACCATGGCCGATACCCTTACCCTGGACGATGCGCTGGCCGAGGCGGTAGCCAACAACCTGCAATTGCAGCAGGCCTACATCAGCCGCGACCGCGCGGAGACGGCGGCGCATCCAGGCATGGCCGGGCTGCTGCCGAATGTGGCAGCGACGGGTTCCTATACCTACGGGAACAACAACACCAGCCTCGAATTTGCCGACCCATCGGTGCCGCCCATTGAGGCTACCGGTGCCGCCACACGGACGGCAAACGCCAACCTGGGCTTGAACTACAGCCTTCAAGGCGCGCGACCGTTCAGGGAATACGAACGCCTGAAGGCCCAGGCGGTGGCGGCTGGGGTTCAAACCGAGACGGCCATCGACAATATTGCCGCGGGTGTGGTGGCCGCTTATTACAACGTGGTCCGCAGCCAACAGAATCTGGATGCTGCACGGGAAAGCATGGCCGTGTCGGCCGAACGCCTCGAGCGTGCCGAAGTGCGGCGGGAGGGGAGTACGGTGTCGGGACTGGTGGTGTTGAATGCCCAGGTGGCCCTGAACGGCGATTCCATTGCGCTGCTGCAAGCAGAACGCACGTTCCGCGATGCGCAGACAGCGCTCAACCTGGTCCTGAATCGGCCTCTGGAGCGGAACGTATTGGTGCAGCGTCAAGTGGTATTTGCCGAGGATCTGGCCTATGATGCACTCCGTAACGACTTGGAGCAAAGCCCGGAGTTGCGTTCGGCCGAGGCCGCCGAACGGGTTTCCTTGCTGGACTGGCAGGTAGCGCGTGCCGGGTTCTGGCCTACTCTGAATGTGGAAGCGGGCTATGGCTATACGCGTTCGGACCAGGATGCCAGTTTCATTTTGGTGAATGAAAACCTGGGCTTTACCGGAACGGTCGGTCTGAATGTGCCGCTGTTTACTGGTGGCACGCGCCGTGTGGCCAATAAAACAGCGGAAATGGGGTATCGGGCCAGTCAGCTGGCCCGCGAAGACACCCGCCGCAATCTGGAGGCGGACCTATTGGATGCCTGGAACGCGTATCAGAATGCCCGTTCCATTTTGGAGTTGCAGGGCACAGCCGTATCTACGGCAAACGAGAACCTGGAACGCAGCCAGGCACAGTTTGATGCAGGTACCCTGGACGGTACCGCTTTACGGGAGGCGCAGCTCCAACTGCTGTTGGCGCGCAACCAGTTGGCCGATGCCCGTTTCAATGCCAAGCTGGCTGAAGTGGAACTTCTGCGACTGAGTGGGCGGCTGTAAAAAAAACCGGGCCCCATGTGGAGCCCGGCCTGTTCCTGTTCCTACTGCATTGCAGGAACAACACGCACTGAACGTTGATGCTGTTTTCAACCAAACCAAAGCGGATCAGCCCTGGTAGAGGAATTGCTCAGAAACGATTTTGCCGTTTTTCCAGCGTTGAACGGCTACCTGTGTGTAGTTGCGGTCGCCCCACTCTTTGTGGGAGTAATCAAAGTCCCATTCCACGGCGGCAATGCCGGCGTCTTCGCTGACCATCACGTTGCGGACCTTGGCCCCACGGAATGCGGTCAAGTTGTTGACGAAGTCTTCTTCGAATTTGCGGCAGGTGGCTTTGCCCACACGCGGTTCTCCGTCGTTGTCGAGCATGACCACGTCATCGGCGTAGTACTCGTCGAAAGCACCGAGGATGTCGCCATCAAGGATGCGCTGGTTGAGGGATTCGACTTCGGATTTGATGCTGGTTTGCTGTGCTGTTTCGCTCATGGGATAGGCTATTTGATGTTTAAACATCAATCTACAACGGCCGCACGCAGATAACCACCCAAAGCGGGGGAAGAGGTCGGAAAACGACAAGGAAAGGCCGGAAGGGGACAAGGCCATTGGTCGCTCAGTCCATCCCAGCCATCGTCCTGAGGTCAGTACCGGATTATCAACGTTGTAAAAGGACATCCCCAGGCTCGTGGTGTGTAGTGCGACACATGGATTGGATTGTTCCGCCTGCGGCGATGCCAAAACGGGTTGTCCCAGTCGATAGCATACAACCCGCTGATCATTCCAGTTTCCGCATCAGATTTTGGGGCGTGACGCCACTTTTTCAAGCGTCTCACTCTGCGTTGGGTTCTTACGGGGTGGGTTATCCATGCCAGGTGAATCGTGCCCCCATGTTGCAATCGGCCTGCCCATTGAATGGCAAATGGGAAAGGAGCGTTTAATCCGAGCAATCGGAAATGAAGCTTTGTGCTATCCTGGAAAGTGTCTGCCCAAGTATAGACCCCGGGGGAAACCACAGGAATCTCTCTGGGGGCGGAGGACTCATTCAGATACAAGCGACATCCGTCCAGTTCAATGGGTCTTCCGTTTTCGCTGAACGTTATCCGTATAAAAATGGGTTCGGCGCAAAAAGCCCTAAAGAGACTGTCTTGAACCGATCGATAGGATTGGGCCTGGACCTGCACCGTGGGCAAAACTCCGCTCTCCAGGCTATCCAGAGCATTCTGTCCCGACGTGGTCTGAACGTACAGCACTCCGCATGCGACGACTGCTAAGAACAATCGGTGCAGACAAAATCTGTTTCGGTCGATCAAGGGCTCGGGCATGACGCCAAACTATGCCGCTCAATGTACCCTGCCGTCATGCAACTGTTATGAGTACGTTCGGAGACCAAACGTGTACCTGGATGAGAAGAAGTCGGAACGGGTCATGCCCCCTTCGGCTTCCACCCTGGCGCTTTGCGTACGTCCGTGAGTACGATGTAACCCGTCAGCGCGGCGGAGCCGATGAACCAGGCCGCCACGATGGCCGTACCGCCGGGGATGATCTGCTCGATGCCGTACCAACTGCCGCCCATGGCCACAATTAGGCCAATGCCAATGGCGGATTTGACGGCTTCCAGCCAACCCGCGTGCACGCTGCGGTCCATTAGCGTGGTATAGCTGAAGATGGCCACCACGGTAAACAGGCCATAGACCACCAGGCTCGCGGCGCCGAAAGTCTCTTCCAGAAAGGCCAGACGGCCGAAGAGGTACATCAGCAGCAGCACGTTGAAGACCAGTTGCGCATAGCTGTAGACCACCAGCAGGGGCGAAGCCTGGGTCTCGTATTTCTCCAGGCTGTAGGGATCCTCCACCACGTCCACGGGATGGCTTTTGGCCACATCGGCCGGGCGCCAGCCGGTAGGCATGAACCAAATCCGCGCTTTGTCCCACCAGGACTTCGCCCGCCAGGCGTCCTGGATCAGAAACCAGAGGTGCTGGAAATTGATCAACAGCGGATTCCAGGTGCGGACCGGTCGCTTGACGCCATACACGGGCGGCACTTCGTCCATCTCCTTTTGGAAGGAGCCGAACAGCTTATCCCAGACGATGAAAATCTGGCCGTAG
Source organism: Bacteroidia bacterium (assembly GCA_030432405.1). Taxonomy (GTDB): domain Bacteria; phylum Bacteroidota; class Bacteroidia; order Chitinophagales; family BACL12; genus WGOA01. The sequence goes on from JAUIHG010000093.1 coordinate 10,108, forward strand.
TTCTTGTCCAGGTATTCGGCGTTGATGGCGTGGTGCACCCGGTGGTGCGAAGGCGTGACCAAAAAGGATTCCAGAAAGCCCATGCGGCCGATGTAGCGGGTGTGGTACCAGAACTGTGCAAAGAGGTGGAATGGCGCGAGGATGGCGATCGCCAAAGGCGGAACCCCGATAAAAGCCGCGGGCACCAACAGCACGACGTACCAATTGAAAAAGTGGGAGACCTGCTGGCGCAGCGCGCAGGCCAGATTGAACTCCTCGGAGCTGTGGTGGATGATGTGGGTGTTCCACAACACGTTGATTTCGTGCTCGAGGCGGTGGCCCCAGTAGCCGGCAAAATCCAGCAGGACAAAACCCAGGATCCAGGCCCAGATGGGGATGTCGGCCGGGCTTTCCACGCCGTAATGCCAGATGCCCACGCGGCTTTCGAGCCATTCGTAGGTCAGCACCACGACCGTCAGGCCGAGGACTTGTTTGGTGATGTTGGTGGCTCCGGAAGACAGGCTGGAAATGGTGTCCATATGCCGATAGTGCATCGTGCCGGACCACCAGCCGTAGAGGTGCTCGATGAGGATGAGCAGCACAAATCCGGGGATTGCGTAGAGCAGGACTGCGCCAAAGGATTCCATGGGGAAAAGAAGTACTGAGCGAAGGGGAATGGGGCAAAAACCGGGCTGGGAAGGCCCAAAACGCGGATGCCCACTGGAATTTACCAATTTCCGCGCAGGCGGGCCAAGATCGGGGCGTGGAGCGCTCGTCGACCGCCAAGCTGACCAGGATCACCCCCTATTTGGTCCGATACCGGGCCTTGTGGACGGGTTGAGGGCACCTTAACCCCGCCTGCGGCGTTTCTTTGCAGTATGGGTGCCCCGAGGTCCCTTGATGGGAGGCGTTCGCCCGGCCGGGCGAAAACCTGCCGCAACCGCAGCGTCAACGCCTGCTGAACCGCGCACCTCAACCCCGGTACCATCCCTCCGCGCTGCGCACCGGCCGCTTTGCCGCCCGAACGCGCCCTTCGCGGCTTTGTCCATCGAAGATCCGTCTGTGTCCACGACTACCGCTACTGCTTCCCGCCCCGCCAACAAAGCGGCCCAAGCTGCTGATGCTGAGGCCTTTGCCAACGGCCGCGCCGCCACGAGCGCCCAAAACCTGGCCGAGGCCCTCAAAAGCACCGAAGCCGATAAAAGCGCCCCCACTGAGGAAGGCAAGCCCCATAAGGCCGGCAAAACGCCGCCCTTTGTGCGCTTCAACCGCAAAGACCCTAAGCACTTCCTGCGCACCCTGCGCAAGAACGTGAACGCCTACTTTGAGGACAACGGCATCCAAAAGACCGCCGACTACCGCATGGGCCTCAAGGCAGCGGCCATGTTTGCCACGTATTTGGTGCCCCTGGCCGTAGTGATCGCCACCGCGCCTCCCGCCTGGGGCGTGCTGCTGGCCTACGCCATTATGGGCCTGGGCACGGCCGGCATCGGCCTGGGCGTCATGCACGACGCCAACCACGGCTCGATCTCCCGCAAGCGCTGGGTCAACAAGCTGCTCAGCTATTCGATGAACATGATCGGCGGCAGCTCCTTCACCTGGAAGATCCAGCACAACGTCCTGCACCACAGCTATACCAACATCTACGAGCTGGACGAGGACATCCACGACAAACCTTTCCTGCGCCTGAGCCCGCACGGCGAACTCAAGCCCGTGCACCGCTTCCAGCACATCTACGCGCTCTTTCTCTATACCCTGGCCACGTTGAGCTGGGTGTCGTTGAAGGATTTTCGCCAGTGGGCGAAATACAAGGAAGACGGCCTGGCCGAAAAGGGCGGCTTCAACGCCAACCGCGAGTTGGTCGTGTTGACCATCTCCAAGATCCTCTACGCCTTTACCTTGGTGGTCTTGCCGATCATGGCCGGAGCGGCCTGGTGGGCGGTGCTGATCGGCTTTGTGCTCATGCACGGCATCGCAGGATTCATCATCACCACCATCTTCCAGTTGGCCCACGTGGTCGAAGGGCCCGACCACTACGTTCCGCACCCCAGCGGCACGATGGAAAACACCTGGGCCGTACACCAGCTCGGCACCACCGCCAACTTTGCCCGCAAGAGCGCCATCGTCACCTGGTGGACCGGCGGCCTCAACCACCAGGTGGAGCACCACCTCTTCCCGCACATCAGCCACCTGCACTACCGCAAGCTCGGCGACATCGTCAAATCCACCGCGGAAGAGTTCGGCATTCCCTACTACGAGTACCCGACCATTCCCAAAGCGGTGGGCAGCCACCTGAGGGTTTTGAAGGCGTTGGGACGGGGTACGTCCATGGCATAAGTTCACTAGGGAGGGTTGCCTTAATTGCGTTTTGACCCTCATCGTCATCCGGTGCCTTCGCTGCATCTTTAGGTCCAGCGATGCCCGATGTAGTTCCCAGTATACCCGTATTGGCCGTCCTGCCGTTCAGCAACTTGAGTGCTGAGCGGGAGCACGATTTTTTTTGCGATGGCCTGACCGAAGAGATCATCCACGCACTAGCGGGGATCGAGCAGTTGAAGGTCATTTCCCGGACTTCGTCTTTCCAGTTCAAGGACCAGCAGCAACAGCTCGGGGCGGTGGCAGAGCGCTTAGGGGTGTCGATCGTGGTGCAGGGGAGCGTGCGGTTCGCCGGAGGCGTGGCCCGGATTTCGGCGCAATTGATCCGTGTTCCGGAGGAAGACCATTTCTGGTCCAATACCTGGGACCGGCAACTTGACGATGTGTTTGCGGTGCAGGATGAAGTGAGCCTGGCGATTGCCGAGCATTTGCGCGAGCACGTGGGGCACATGGACATTGGCGAGCATTTGGCGCAGACGCCGACCCGCAGCCTGAGCGCTTACGAATGCTACCAGGCGGGCAAGCAAGCGCTGGACAAGTGGAGTCCGCCGGAGGTGCAAAAGGCCATTGGCCACTATGAAGCGGCGCTGGCCATTGACCCGGACCTTATCGAAGCACATGTAGGCTTGGCGGATGCGTTCAGTTTCCTGGCCGTTGCGGGATTTGCTCCGCGCAAGGAGGGCTGGGATTCGGCCAACCGGCATTTGGAGATCGCCAGGCGCATGGATCCGGAGCATGCCGGCCTCAATTACCTGCTGTCCAATCAGGCCTTGTTTACCAAGGCGGATTTCAAGGCCGCCATGCGCTTCGCGCAGCGTTCGCTGGCCAACAAGCCGTCGTTTTCCAATGCGCAATTGTTTGTGGCGTTTTTGCTGATGCTCAAAGGCGATTTTGAGCGGGCCTATGTCCACCTGGATTATGCGCGGTCCATCGACCCCCTGAATCCGGAAACCCGTTTTTACGAGGCGTATTACCGGTACCGGACGGAGGATTTCCAGGCCAGCAAAAACATCCTGCAGGAGCTGCTGGATGCCAACCCGCACAACGTCCCGGCCATCGTTTTGATAGCCTACGTTTACTTGGCCTTGAAGGAAATTCCGGAAATGGAGGCCTTGATGGCCGGCATTCCCGAGCCCCTGATCATGCCGGACGAACGCCTGGGCCTGCGCTGTCTTGCCAGCATCTTCAAGGGCATGCCCATGGATACCGATCCGAATTTTCAGACCCTTCAGCGGCACTCCCGGGACAACGTCTCCTTCCAGGCAGACAGCTACCTCTTCCTTTGCTACGCCAGTTTGGGGCAGCTGGATGAGGCGTTTGCCCTGGTCGAGAAAGCCTTTGAACAGCAATCGTCCATATTCCTGCTGGCGTTTTCGGGGCCTATGGCGAAGGCCTTGCGGGGCGATGCACGCTACCTACCGCTGCATGATCGGCTTTATGCTTCGCCGGAGGCGGTGGCTTCCGAAAAGCGGAGCAACAGCTCCGAAATGGACCCGGCGCAGGCTGCTGTAGCACAAGCCAAATTGGAAGCCTGGATGCAATCCGAGCGTCCCTTCCTTAATCCCGGGCTGAGCTTGCGGGGGCTGGCCTCGGATTTGGATTTGCACGCCAACCGCCTGTCCTGGCTGCTCAACGAACACATGGGCGTAAACTTCAACACCTATGTCAACGGGTTCCGGGTTGCGCATTTCAAGGAACTGCTGCGCAGACCCGACAATGCGCACATCTCCCTCATAGGCCTGGCCTACGAAAGCGGATTAAACTCCAAGACCGTCTTCAACACCACCTTCAAGAAACTGGAGGGCATGACGCCGGGGGCCTACCAAAAGACACACGCGGCCTCTTGAGTCCATGGCGTTATCGGTTCGGAATTATGATTCCGAACCTGTGGGTGAGCATCCGGGCGCAGGGGCCGGGAGATGGATGGTCCTTTGGGCCATGATGCAGATCGAAACCACCCCCGCCAGCCCGTCCCTCGCTACTAAAAGCCAGCAGACTGGGCCCAAAATCGAACAGCGCACCGAACCCCAGACCGAACAGCCCACCGTGCCCGGCCCGACCATGAAGGCCATCCGCGCCACCGGCTACGGCGGTCCGGAAGTCTTTGAAGTGGCCACCGTCCAGCGTC
>JAUIHG010000312.1 GCA_030432405.1 Bacteroidia bacterium
CCCAGGGCATCGGGCTGCAGGACCAGAAAGTGGAAGTCACCGGAAGGATCTACAATGGATTGAAAGGCATCTGCCGTGACAGGCAGGTTTGCATCCGTGAATCCGCCGAAGTAGATGTTGCCGCAGATGTCCACGAGAAAGGCTGTTGGGGCCATTTCCTGCCCACTGCCCGTACCGGCACCATACTGCGTGGACCAGACCGGAGCACTGAAGTCGTTCATCATCTTGAGGATGAACTGTGTGGAGTTGGGTACGTTGTACACGCCCGGGCTGACCGGGAAGGAAGGACCGCAGTTTCCTGCGGCATAGGCGTAGCCGTCTTCGTCGATTTCGACAAAGTAGGCAATCTCCTGGCTGTTGAAACCGATGTAGGTGGAGGCATCCAGCACGCTGCCGGTGCTGTTCAAGCGGGTCATAAAGCCGTCCGACGTGCCGCCGCCATAGGCGGTAATCCAAGCGCCAGCCGTGGTTGGAAAATCCGTGGATTTGGTGGCGCCTACCACCACCACATTGCCGCTGAGGTCGACCTTGAGGGCGCATCCGGCCTCGCTGTTGGAACCACCCAGAAAAGTGGACCAGTTCAACGTGCCCAGATCCGGCGTCATGGAAAAGACAATAGCATCCTGTGACCCACCAATGGTGGCATCGTAGGCACCGGAGGTGGTGGGGAAGTCGCTGGATTCGGTGACCGAAGCCACCAGGATGTTGCCTGCTCCATCAAAGTTGACTTCACCACGGTGTTGGTCGCCGTAGTTGGGCAACAAACTGCCGTCTCCATTGCTTCCATCCTCGCCGCTACCTCCGATAAAGGTTGAGTTCAACAAAGTCATGCCGTCGGGGCTCAGCTTACTGACCACGATGTCGTCACCCCCGCTCAGGCTGCCGGCATAGGCACCAGCGGTTACTGGATAGCCGCTGGAAGCGGTAGTGCCCATGACCACCAGGTTTCCGGCATCGTCTGCAATCATGGAATGGGGCAAATCGCTGCTGGATCCACCGAGATAAGATGCCCAAATGACCGCATCGGCATTGGGGGTAAAGCGGCTGATGGCCATATCCACGGAGCCGCCAAAAGTGGTTTGAAAAGCCCCCGGGGTGGTGGGGAATCCTACACCAAAGGCCTCACCACCGCCAAACATGTCTTCGTTGGGCGCAAAGGTGGCGGTGAATCCCCATTGGCTTGGGCCGCTCATGCCCGAGTAGGTGGACCCCACCAACACGGGGTCAATAACCAGGGGCCGGGAAGCATCATAGCCTTCGGGCAGTTCGAAGCTGATTATGCCATCTTCCAGCACAAAGCGGCAGGGCACCGGGATTTCCCGACCCTGGACATCACGTTGGTAGGCATAGGGAGCGGCTTCGGTCAAGTCCCCGAGGCTGGTGCTCAGGGTAAGGGCCCCATCGTTCAAAGCGAGGGCTTCGAGGCCTTCGTAGCGCAGCAGAATGGCCGAAGGATTGCTTCCCGGGGCCACCTTGAATTCGTATTTGGCGCGGCCTTCGCTGGCGCCCAGGCGCCAGTCAATCCCCGGCCAAATGTCCGGCAGCACAACGCCCTCAAAGCCCTGCACACCACTGGCCCAACGGGCGGGGTCCTGGCCTTTGAAAAAACTGTAGCGGGTCGGCAAGGCCTCCAGGCCCTGAGGCTGGCTCATCCGACCGGCAATAGGCAGCAGCGAAAAGGCATGGCCCCGGATCGGGAAATTGCGCAGGGCTTCCAATTGGTTTTCATGCTCCCGGTCGTGGCGCAGGTCGTGGGCGGCGTCCAGATCTTCCAGACTGATGAACGCGTAGGTAATGCGGTCGCCTTCGGCGAACACGCTCAGGTTGCCAAAATCAGCGCGGAAATGCACCCGCTCGTGCCATTGGCCCTTGTTTTCCAGATAGCTTGCCGCCTGGGTGGGAGCTTGGTGGACGGTGCCGCCGGGGGCTTGCACCGTTCCGTTGTACGCAGGTTGGTGGCCATGCTGATGCGCATGCTGATGGTGGTGGGCATGTCCCGACGCATCTGCATCGTTTTCGCCCGCCAGGGCAAGGCCGGGCCACAACATGGCCAACACGGCAAGGGCCGTGACGATCCTTTGGGAAAAGGACACTCGGGATGGGCAGGTAGGGGTTTGCTGTTGCAGCGTCGGAGGGTGGATGTGAGGGGACATGTCCAGGAGGTGGAGGTTCGGATGGATATATGCCCTTAAAATACACGGAATGGGGGGCTTCCCGAAAACATATGCCGTTGAAGGGGCATAAGACAGGCCTGAGCGGGACAGCACGGGAGCGGAAGGAGCCCTCGGGAGGGGATGTCCGATGCAGCCGGGCGGCCGGTAGTTTTGGCGGCATGCCCGCAGGACACCGCGACGACTTTGCCGAACTCTACCGCCGCATCAAGCAAGGGGAGGGGGAGCACCAGGATTTCAAGCAGCACGTGCCTTCCCCGGCGCGCATTGCCCGCACCCTGGTGGCCTTCGCCAACCATGAGGGCGGCAGTTTGTTGGTCGGCGTGGACGATCGGGGCGAGATCACCGGCGTGGACCCTGCCCAGGAAAAACACGTGCTCATCAAGGCGGCCCGCAAACACTGCGACCCGGTCATTTTCCTCCATTTTGAGGAGTGGCTGGCCAAAGGCAAGCGCGTCTTGGAAGCCCGGGTAAAGGCCTCCAAGCAGGAGCACCGC
>JAUIHG010000094.1 GCA_030432405.1 Bacteroidia bacterium
CCTTGGGACCCTCGCCTTTGGAGGTGGTGGAGCCAATCACTCGCCCGGTGGGAATGCCGCCGGTTTCCCCCAATTCGGGGCTGCCCTGCAGGAAAATCATTTTGCCTTCGGCGAAGGCCGACTTGCCCGTGCTGTGGATGTAACTGGTCAGCGCAAGGCGGGCCGTGCCGATGTGGTTGGGGATGGAATCTTGGGTCAGCGGGATGTACTTGCTGCCGGAAGTGGTACCGCTGGTTTTGGCAAAGTAGGCGGGCTTGCCCGGCCACAGCACATCGGCCTCCCCCTGCTTGACGCGTTCGATCCAGGGCTTGAGGGCCTCGTAATCCCGCAGCGGGACCGCCTGATTGAAGGCCGTCGTGTCGCGGACCTGGTCCAGGCCGTGTTCACGGCCGAAGGCGGTATCCCGCCCTTTGTTCATCAATTCACGGAAAACACGGTCCTGCGCGCTGTAGGGGTCGCGGAACCAGCGTTGCATCCGGCGCTGTTCCAGTGCGGCAAAGGGCTTGGCCAGGAGCGATTTGAGTCCCATGGGGTTTTTCGAAAAAAGGCGGCGAAAGGGCGGCCTGTGGATTGGGAATTCGCCGTAAAGGTTCCTAATTTTGCGCGTTCGGGCCGCAGCCTTTGCGCTGAGGTTTCGAACTCCACCTTCAAGCTTTGGCGAGCGGTCTACCGGAGGCGCACCTCGTGCCCGGGAAACGCTGCTGGCAAAGGCTTTTGCGGGATGGTTTTCCAGAAGGGTTTTCCACAAGAAAAGCCCTAAATTTGCCCGTCATTTCCGAACCCAGCGCTTTTCCCCTCTTCCATGTACGCCATTGTTGAAATAGCCGGCCAACAGTTCAAGGTCGAAAAAGGCCAGGAGATCTTTGTGCATCGCCTGGAAGGCGAAGCCGGAGCCAAGGTCGAATTCGATCAGGTCTTGTTGACCGACAAAGACGGTACAGTCACCGTCGGAACCCCGACCGTGGCGTCCACCAAGGTATCGGCCACCATCCTGGAGCACGTCCAGGGCGACAAAGTGCTCGTCTTCAAGAAAAAGCGCCGCAAGGGCTACAAGGTCAAGAACGGCCACCGCCAGCAGTACACCAAAGTGAAGATCGAAGGCATCGCCTGAGGTTTCCCTTTCCCGCACCCCTCATTCCTGAATTTTTCGCGCCGCAAGGCGCCCAGCAGATAAGCCCCTCCAGCCATGGCACATAAAAAAGGCGTAGGCTCTACCAAGAACGGACGCGACAGCGAATCAAAACGCCTGGGCGTCAAGATCTTCGGCGGCCAATTGGCCATTGCCGGCAACATCATCGTACGCCAACGCGGCACCAAGTTCCACCCCGGCCTGAACGTAGGCATGGGCAAGGACCACACCATCTTTGCTTCGGTGGACGGTCTGGTGGAATTCAAGTCCGGCCGCAAGGACCGCACCTTTGTGCACATCACCCCCTTTGTGGAGGTGGACGAACTCGCAGCTCACGCCACCACGGCCCCCGAGGCCATGAAGGGCGCCACCCCGCCGCCGCACGCACCGGCCAAGCCCGCCGCCGGCGAACACGAAACCACCCTGACCCCCGAAGCCCCCAAGGCTGAGGCCAAGCAGGAATCCAAGGAAGAAGCGCCCAAGGGCGAAATGACCGAGGAAGAGCGTACGGCCAAGCTCGAAGCCCTCAAAGCCAAGCTCGGCCCGGTCGCCGAAGGCGAAAAAGACGACCTCAAGAAGGTCAAGGGCATCGGCAAGGTCTACGAAGGCCAGCTCAACGAGATGGGCATCTACACCTTCAAGCAGCTCGCCAACTTGGACGATGAAGCCATTGAGGCCATCGAAGACCTGACCGGATTCCCCGGTCGCGTGGAACGCGAAGACTGGGTCGGACAGGCCAAGGACCTGCTCGGCGCATAAGCCAGCCCCCCAATGCATATGCAAAGCCCCTGTGCCCCCCGGCGCGGGGGCTTTTTTTTGGCCTAGACGACAGCCATGCTCACAGTATGCCTTACTTTAGGTAGCTACACAACACGCCAAAGTCCCGTTCTGCCATGGCATCACGCCACCGCATCCCTTCACCATACCAACCATGAAACGAATTCTACTCAGCTTTTGCCTGTTGGCCGGCCTTGGCGCCGCACAGGCCCAACTCAACAATGTTGCCTGTCCAAGTTTTTCCGGCACGGATACGGAAGGCAACGCCTGGGACATCGACGACTTGATGGACGATGGCTATACCATCATTCTGGACGTGTTTGCCACTTGGTGCGGACCCTGCTGGAGCTACGCCGGCACCGGTGCGCTGGACAAGGTCTGGGAAGAACTGGGACCTGAAGGCGCAGACAAAGTCATTGTACTGTCCATTGAAGCGGATCCCAGCACCAACGCTGCGGACCTCGCGGGCACCACTGGGGGTACGGTCGGCAACTGGAACGAACTCATCCACAACCCCATCATCGACAACGCCTCCATCGGCAGCATTCTGAGTGTGGCTGCGTATCCGACCATCTATCGGGTATGCCCCAACGATCGCAAGATCTATTACATGAACCAACCCGGCTACGATGCCATGGATGCCGCCATCATGGATGCCGATTGCTCCGTGGCTTCAGACCCAGTGGACGGCTTCCTGGGTGGCGTTGAAGGCGCACTGGAAGTCTGTGGCTCGGATGTTGCTGTGCAAGTGACCAACCTGGGCAGCAACGACTTGACCGCTTTTGACATCGAAGTCAATGCTTTGGGTAGCATCCAGTCGACTACTCCATGGACCGGAACTTTGGCTTCATTTGAAAGCGCCAGCGTTGTTGTACCGGCACCTTTTGTAGCCGGTTCGGATGATGTCAGCTTCCGGATCGTTGCAGCAGGCGATGCCAAAACCGGCAACGACACCTACCTGACCACCATGCGCCCCGCACCGGCCAACACCAGCATGGACTTCGAGCTGGAGATCCAGGCGGATCAGTATGGATACGAGATCTACTGGCAACTTGAAGATGAAAGCGGCACCGTGGTCGCTTCCGGCGGCAATGCCGCGGTGGGCATCAATGGCGGAGGTGCCCAAAGCATCACCAGCGGAGGCTACGGTCCGAACTCCCTGAACATCGAGTCCATCACTGTACCGGGTCCAGGCTGTTATTCGCTGGTCATGGTAGACGATTGGGGCGACGGCATCTGCTGTGGCTACGGAGACGGTTACTATCGGCTCAAGGACGGCGATGGCAATACCATGGTGGAAGGCGGCGGCTTTGGGCCTTACGGATACAACAACGTTCGCCAGGGCATGGCTTCCGGCATCGACGGGCTTCCGGCCGTTGGCAGCATGAACCTGTTCCCCAACCCGGCCAGCAGCGCTGTGTACCTGCAGGTGGAAGGCGTCGAAGCCCTTCATGCCAACATCGTGATCACCAATGCCATTGGCCAGGTGGTTGAAATGCGCGCCGAACAGCAGTTTGTTGTGGGCACCAATGCTTTCACCTTTGATGTGAGCGAACTGCCCGCCGGTCTGTACAACGCCACCATCACCAACAACAACGGCCAGCGCACCGTTTCCTTCAGTGTTGCCCACTGATTGGAACGATCGTTCCGTTTACAGCCCTTCCCGTTTCACGGTCGGGCGAACGCAAAACAAACAGCGCCGCTTTCCCTCGGGAAGGCGGCGCTGCTGTTTTGGAACGAACCGTTGCTTTGATAGATTACCTGTAATGGTTTATCGCACCACCACAACCCTCCCCTGCCAACGCTGGCCGTCACGGGCCAGCACCACGTGGTAGATGCCGGGCTGCTGTCCGCTGAGGTCGATGTTCGCCGGAGGCGAAACCTGCTGCCGGAGCACCACGCGGCCGTGGATGTCCACCACGGATAGCTCCGCCGGAGCCATGGCCACGATGGATTCCGGTCGGATCTGCACCGGTCCCCGCGTAACCGTTGGACGGATGTCCAGCGCACCGGCTTGCACATCGGGAAGGCCAACAATGAAGGCGCCCAGCAGGTAGCCCCGGCCATCCACGTTTCTCCCTTCGCTCATCCCTCCCAGCAGGACATAATGATCCTGGGGATCCGGCAGCTTGATCATGCCCCGCAAATCCATCAACGCGGGAAGGTCGTCCGGAGGGAAACCATCGTACAGCCGGATGCCGTCACCTCCTGCCCCTTCCAATTCGGATTGCACCCAAAAATCTTGCAGGGGCGCCACCGGACCGGAGCCGTTGTAGGCCACACCGTTGTAGTTGTAGGTCACCGCACTGCCGCCAAACCAGAACACATTCGGCAAGGGATTATCCGCCTGCGGGCAGCCTAGGTCAACCGAAGCCGCTGCACGGTACAGCGCTGCATTGCTGTCTTCGGCCACCGACCAGGCGATCTGCGTGGGGTCGGATGGGTCGATGACGCCTTTCCGCAGGTACCCGGCAATGGGAAAATCAAAGCCGAGCCTGGCTCCTCCGGCGTAGTACAGGGTGTCGCCCACAATGGCTCCGCTTGCGCCGAAGGCCTTGAATTGGTTGTCGTCGGGAACGGGCGTGCCGGCCTCCCATTGATCCAACGCAGGGTTGTAAATCTGCACGTTGGGCACATTGGTGGTGTTGGACCACCCGGTAACGACATAGATCAGGGAATCGCGGTAAACGGCCTGTACATGATCGTCAATGGGCACCGGGATGGCTGCACCATCGGCCAGCCAGGATTCGGTTTGCGGATCAAAAACGTGTACCCGGTCCGAACTGCGCTCCGCTCCTCCTGCGAGCACATGGTAGCCGCCAATCACGTAAATCTTGTTGCCCACCGTGCTGGCGGCAGCGGCAATTTTGCCCAGGGTATCGGGGACCGGCGGCAAACTGGTCCAGCTGGTCCCATCGTGTTTGTACGCGTTCAGCCGGATGCCGCTGCGGACAAGCGTACTATCGATGCCCGTGAAGGAATAGTAACAATATGCGCCACTGCCATCTCTGGCTCCAGCCACCGCGTTGTTGCTCAACGGGACAGGCATTCTGCCAGGAAGCTCTGTGCCTATGATTTGGGAATAACACCATTGTGCGTGGACATGGTCGGGCAGGCCTAAACAGCAGCAAAAAAGGAGATAGCCTGCAGCAAGAAACGTGTTCAGAGTGGAGGGTTTTTGCATGCTAAGAAAGATATACCTTTTGCCCCTGATCATGCCTTTACCGTCCATGCACCCATGACCAACAAAGCCATCGCCCAGGCCTTCGCCCTTTTGGGCAAACTGACCGAATTGCACGACAACAATGCGTTCCGGGCGCGGTCCTACAACAACGCGGCCTTCCGGATCAAAAAGCTGGACCGCCCGCTGGCGGAAATGGAGGCGGAGGCCATCGCTGCGCAACCGGGATTTGGCTCGGCCATTCAGGCCAAGATCGCCGAGCTGCTGGAGACCGGGCACATGGCCAAGCTGCAGGAATACCTCGACAGGACGCCGGAAGGCATCGTGGACATCTTGTCCATCAAAGGGCTCGGTGCAAAAAAAGTGGCGGTGATCTGGAAGGAACTTGGTGTGGAAAGCCCGGGCGAACTGCTCTATGCCTGCCGGGAAAACCGCCTGGCCATGCTCAAAGGCTTTGGGTCCAAAACCCAGCAGTCGGTCATCGAAGCCATCGAGTTCTGGCAGCAGCAGGCCGGTCTGCACCATTGGGCCAACCTGGAAGCGCCGGCGGAGCTGCTGCGCGCTTTTTTGGCCGAGCAGCTTCCCCGGGTGGAAGCCACGGGCGCCTTCCGGCGAATGACCCCCACCCTGGAGCGGATCGAATTTTTGGCGGAAGCACCCGATGAGGCATCAGCGGCAGCGCTGCTGGACTGGGAAGGTTGGACGGATACCGCACAGCATCCCGCCGATGGCGATACCCCGGCAGTGGTGCAAGGCCTGGTGGACGGCAAACACCCCGCCATCGTGCACCTCGTGCCCGCCGGGGGCTTTGCGCGTACCTGGTTCCGGCAAAGCGCCGCGCCCGCGCACCTGGAGGCCCTGCCTGAGAAGCTGGACATGGATGCGGGCGATGAACAGGCCATTTACGCCTCTGCGGACCTGGCCTGGATAGCCCCGGAATTGCGGGAAGGGCACCCGGCCGTGGAAGCCCTTTCGCGCGCGCGCGAAAACACCCTGCCGGACCTCCTCGAGCCTGGCGACATCCGCGGCGTGGTGCACAACCACTCCACCTGGAGCGATGGCGGGGCCACGGTGGAAGCCATGGCGCAACGCTGCATCGAACGCGGCTACCAGTACCTGGTGATGAGCGACCACAGCCGCACGGCCGTTTACGCGGGCGGTTTGTCGATCGATCGGGTGCAGGCCCAATGGAAAGAAATTGATGCGCTCAACAATAAGCTGGCCCCCTTCCGGATTTTCAAGGCCATCGAATCCGATATCCTGGCTGACGGCAGCCTGGACTATCCGGACGATGTTCTGGCCGGTTTTGATCTGGTGATTGCCTCGGTGCACAGCGGCCTGAAAATGGATGAAGCCCGGGCCACCGAACGCCTGCTGACCGCCATCGCCAATCCCTATACCACCATCCTCGGACACCCCACCGGACGCCTGCTCCTCTCCCGCCCCGGCTATCCAATCGACCACCAAGCCATCATTGAGGCATGTGCCCAACACGGCGTGGTGTTGGAGCTGAACGCCAATCCCTGGCGCTTGGACCTGGACTGGACCTGGATACCGGCGGCCATCACCGCCGGTGTGCCCATTTCCATCAATCCGGACGCACACGCCCTGGACGGCATCGACGACATCCGCTATGGCGTGTTCGCCGCCCGCAAGGGTGGCCTGACGGCCGAAGCCTGCTGGAACACGCAATCCCTCGAACACATCAGCGTCTATCTAAAGGCCCGCAAAGAAGGGATCGCCGCTGGCGCGTGATCCCAATCGGAGCAGGCTCATGAGAACCGCACCTGCTCGGCCGCACTTGGTCAGCCGCACCAACCCGCCGCAACCCGGCGCTGGCGCGTAGTTTTGGAGCACATGCAGCGCTACCTCAGCCTGGTCAAGTTCAGCCACACGCTTTTTGCCCTGCCTTTTGCCTTCATCGGCTTTTTTCTGGCGGTGTGGAAAGACGGCTTCCCCTTCTCCTGGCCCCTGCTCGGGCTGGTGCTCATCTGCATGGTCACCGCCCGCAATGCAGCCATGGCCTTCAACCGCTGGGCGGACCGCCGCATCGACGCGGACAACCCCCGCACCGCCATACGGGAGATTCCGGCCGGCATCCTGAAAGCCGACCAGGTGCTCTGGTTTGTGCTGCTCAATGCCGCAGGGTTTATCGCGGCAACCTATTTCATCAACCCGCTGTGTTTTGCGCTTTCGCCGGTGGCCCTTGCCGTGGTCCTGGGCTATTCCTATACCAAGCGCTTCACCGCCCTGTGCCACGTCATCCTGGGCCTGGGCCTGGCCATTGTGCCCACGGCAGGCTACCTGGCCGTGGCTGGCCGCTTTGACCTTTTGCCCTTGCTGTTCAGCGGTGCCGTGCTCACCTGGGTCAGCGGTTTTGACATCATCTACGCCCTGCAGGACGAAGGCTTTGACCGCGACCACGGCCTGCATTCCATCCCGGCCTGGCTGGGCCTGCAGCGCGCCCTGCGCGTCTCCGAAGGGTTCCACCTGGCCAGTGCCACGTTTCTGGTGGCCGCAGGGCTGCACGCTGGATTTGGCGCCTGGTACTGGGCGGGTGTGCTGCTGTTCAGCGGCCTGTTGGTTTACCAGCACCGCCTGGTCCGTCCCGGCGACCTGAGCCGTGTGAACCTGGCCTTTTTCACCACCAACGGCATTGCCTCGGTGCTCTTCATGGGTTTTGTGCTGGTGGAATTGTTCCCCGGCATCTAACGTCCGTCCCCATTGGCCCGGGCGCTCCAGGCTTTCAGCAGCATGGTTTTTCAGAACGATCGTTCCGGTCCTAAAGGATCCGCAGGTTTGCCTTCGGCTTCGCCTCCGGCGAAAAACGCCGAGCAATGGCGCATCCTGGCCTTTGACTACGGCAAACGCCGCACCGGCCTGGCCGCCACCGATCCCCTGCGCATGATCGCCAGTGGCCTGGCAGGGGTTGACACGGATAAGCTCCTCCCCTGGCTGACGGATTACCTGCGCCGGGAACCCGTGGGGCTTTTTGTGGTTGGCCTTCCAACAGACGACCGGGGTCGGGCCACGGATGCCAGCCCATTGGTGGAGCTTTTGCAGCGCCAATTGCGCAAGCGCTGGCCCCGGATTCCCATCGTCCTGGAGGACGAACGCTACACCTCCCGCGAGGCGATGGCCAGCCTCGTGGCCAGCGGAGTAGGCCGGAAGGCACGCCGCAACAAATCCCTAGTGGACGAAGTGGCGGCCACGCTAATTTTGCAGGCCTACCTGGACACCAACGGCAAGGCCATGCCCCCTGGCCTGGAGCGCGGTTGGCACCTTGATTGACGCGCCGTAATGGACGCGCCTGCCCGTAGCGGCAGGGCACCACCCCCTTGAACAAAACCCCCGTGATCCTTCCCATCACCGCCTACGGCATGCCGGTCCTGCGCCGCGTGGCCGATCCCATCGAACCCGGCCACGAAGGCCTGGAAGCCCTGATTGCCAACATGTGGGAGACCATGTACAACGCCCACGGCGTGGGCTTGGCCGCCCCGCAAATCGGCCAGAGCATCCGGCTGTTTCTGGTGGACAGCCTGCAGCTGCAGGACGACGAAGAAGACGACGAGGAAGCGGAGGAAGCCGACGCACAGGACGACCTGTCGGAACAGGAGGGCATCAAAAAGGCCTTCCTCAACGCGCAAATCCTGGAGCGGGATGGCGAACCCTGGGCCTACGAGGAGGGCTGCCTGAGCATCCCGGATGTGCGGGCGGATGTGAACCGACCGGACCGGATAGTGATCCGCTACCAGGACGAGCAGTTCAACGATCACACCGAGACCTTTGACGGGCTGAATGCACGCATCATTCAGCACGAATACGATCACATCGAGGGCAAATTGTTCACCGATTACGTCGGACCGCTGAAACTGCGCATGCTCAAAAAGAAGCTGGACAACATTCGCCGGGGCCGCATCGACGTGCGCTACAAAATGAAGTTTCCACAGCGCTGACCGCGCGCATTATTTGTCCCGCTTGAAGTCCCCGCGCTTCCAGGCCTGGATGAATTCCTGCCAGGCAAAGACGTTGAACAGCTGGATGGGCGGGGTCTGGCCGGCGTAATAATACTTGCGGGCCTCCTGGCGGAAAAAGCGGTCGGTGGCCTCGTTGCCGTCCGGGGCCATGGTCAGGCCGAGTTCGCGGATGCGTTCCCGCTCCAGGTTGTTGCGCGCGCGTTCCAGATAATCGTTGGGCAATTCCAGCGCCAGGAAGGCCTCGCGGAATTCGTCCTTGCTGGGCCAGGGGTAAATGACCGTGGCATCCAGGTGGACCGTATCCGTGGTCAACAGCTGGATGATGGAATAGCGGGTGCCTTGGAGGTTCTCGGGGATGGTGTAGACCTTGGGCTTGAAGCCCACGCAGCTGAACACGATCTCATCGCCGGGATAGGCCACCAGGCTGAAAAAGCCCTGGTAGTTGGTGATGGAACCGCGCCCGGTGCGCTTGGCATAAACGCTGACGTAGGGAATGGCCCGCAGCGAATCGGACGCCATGACCACCCCGGAAAACTGGATGGGATCGTTGCCGTGGCGGGGCTGAGCCGTGACGGCCGATCGTCCGCAAAAGGCTTCGCCCATCAGGGCGAAACCCAGAAGGAGCAATGGAAAGAGATGGAAGCGGCTCCGCATTGGCGCTAAGATACGCGCCGGTTGAAGGGGACGGACGCCTAGAAGCACCGTCGGTGTATAATGGGATCAGGGTTCCAGCACCATACCGGAGTGGTCCGGGACCCGATCCGCTCCGGTAAGCATGGCCTGCGCGGCCTGAGCGCTGCTCTCGGTAGCAGTCCATACCAGTGCATCAGCGGCCTGGATGGGGTCCAACCCGGTATCCGCCGGTTTTTCGCCGTAGGCGAACGCACCCGAATAGGCCAGTTTTAGGCCCAAATGCACCAGGAACATGCCCATGATCAGCAGGCTGGACAAGGCCGCCCAGGTTTTCCGGGCCTGAAGCATGTCTTCGAGGGCTCCGGCGCTGTGCGGAGCATCTTTGCGGTTTGATCCGGCCAGCAGGTTTGCGGCAGGCCTGGTTGTGGCCATGCCCAAAGCGGCCATGCGGGAAGTGGAGCGGCTGCGGAAGGCGGGATCAAGGCGGTCGTGGAGCTTCATGCTTCCAAGCTAGACCCGAAAACATGGCAGAAAAAAGACACCTTTTTGCGCTTGTCGGGCTGCATTTCCCGGTTTTGTGCCATTCAACAGCGGACCAAACCGCGTAATGCCTTTTAAAATGGCCGTTCGGGTCCCGCTGGAGGGCCGCAAATCCCGATGGCCTCCGACAGGATTGGCCGCTTGTCGGCAAAATGGCCCGTCCCTGTTTCGGGTACCCGGCAAAAAAAACCGCCTCACGAAGGAGGCGGCTGTGTGTTATGCATGCGCGGTGCTCAAAAGGGCCTGCACCGACGGATGGGGATCAGTGCATGATCTTCAACTTGCGGACCACCTGTTCGTCGCCGAAGGTGAGGCGGACGAAGTAGATGCCCGGCTGGAAGTCGTCCACACGGATGCGGTGGGTATCCACGCGGCCCTGGAAGCTGTAGACTTCCTTGCCCACGAGGCTGTGCAGGGTGACGGTTACGTCCAGTGCATCATCCAGCTCCAGGAACAGCACGCTGCTGACCGGGTTGGGATAAACGCTTAGCGTCTTGTCCAGGTCGATGGCTCCGGGCTTCTGCCGCTGCGGGTCGTTGCTCCCACTGCCTTCATCATGACCTTGTTGCCCGGAGGTGGAATTCACGGTTTGCGCGCTGTGGTTCAGCACATAGTCGGACGGCGAATAGTGGTAGCCGGAGATGTTGTCCTCTTCCGGACGACCGCCATCATCGTCCCGCGAACGCAGGTCCTGTGCCTGAAGCGCCATAAGGCTGCCAAACAACAGGGCAAACAAGCAGCTGAAACGGTATAAACGGGCCATGCGCGGTGGGTTTATCGATGCCTTATGGGAAAGGTGTTTCTCGTTCTGGAGGTTTGTGCGGTCCAGGGAAGGATCGCCTGAAGAACAGCCAAAAGCATGCCAAGGCCCTCCTTCGTAACGGAAGTTAACCTTTAAGAAAGCCGATTTATCGGACAATATCAAGGTCTTATCGCATATCGGCCGCCTTGTATTGTGTTTATTTAATGCATACTATATTGACTGACTGATGATAAAGCCCAAAACACGCCGGGCAACCAAAAGCCATTTATCGGCGATAAACAGCCGATAAACGCCTTCGCCTGCAGGCGAAAACCCTATTTTCCGGCCGTGTTCCGCAGCAAACCCATCGAAATCTTCCGCACCCTGAGCAGCACGGAGGTGCGCAAACTGGGCGATTTCCTGCAGGCGCCGACCTATGCCCGCCACGAACCGCTGCAAAAGCTGTACGCCCTGCTCCGCAAAGCGCACCCCAGCCTGGAGCAATCCTGGATAAAACGGGAGCACCTGTTTGCCCGTGTTTTTGAAAACGAGCCCTATGCGGAAAAGCGGCTGCGCTACCTGTTCTCGGACATGGCCAAAGCCATGGAGGCCTTTTTGATCCAGTTGGAATTTGAGGCGGCCGATTTTCAACAGGACCGCCTCTTGCTGCAGGCCTACCGCAAACGGCGGCTGGACAAACACTACATGTCCCTCCACAAACGGGTGGCCAGGCAGCTGGAAGACCACCCCTACCGCAATGCCACGTACCTGGGCATGCGCTTTCAGTTCGAAAAGGCGAGCTACGAATACGAGGCCTCCCGGCGCAGCCATAACCTCGACACCAACCTCCAGCAGGTCGTGGACCGGCTGGACCTGTGGTTTCTGGCCAACAAGCTCAAATTCAGCTGCGAGATCCTCAACAACCGCGGCGTGGTCAAGGTGGAGCTGCAGCTCTTCCTGCTGGACGAAATCCTGTCTTACCTCAAGGACCGGGACCTGCACCGCTATCCCATGATTGCCGTGTACCTGCAGGTGCTCTTGACCCTCACCGAAGGCGACCAACCGCAGCATTACCGCAAGCTGCTCGAGCTGTTGGAACAACACCGGAAGCATTTTCCGGCATCGGAGGTTTTCGACCTCTACGTATATGCAAAAAACTACTGCATTCGCAACATCAACCAGGGCAAGGTCGAGTACACGCGGGAGCTGTTCGACTTCTACAACATCATTCTCTCCGAAGGCATCATCTTCCGCGACGGGCACCTCACCCAATGGGACTTCAAAAACCTGGTCACCCTCGGTTTGCGGCTCGGCGAATTCGATTGGACCACCGATTTTCTGGAACGCTACCGGGACAAGCTGCGGCCTACGGAACGGGACAATGTGGTGGCCTACAACCGCGCCAACCTGGCCTTTCACCGGGGCGCCTACGGCGAAACCCTCGAGCTGCTGCAGCAGGTGGAATTCACCGACGTCTACTACCACCTCGACTCCAAAGCCCTGCTGCTGAAAACCTATTATGAGACCGAAGAATGGGAGCCCCTGGGCGCCTTGATTGAGGCCTTCAAAGTTTTCTTGAAGCGCAACAAACAAATTAGTGATTATCAGTCTATTGTATACGGTAACCTCGTGCGCTTCACCAACACCCTGATCCGCTTCCGCAGAGGACGCAAGGTGGACCTGGCCAAGCTGCGCCAGAACGTGGAGACCACCCGTCAGATCGCCAACATCGCCTGGCTCAGGGAGAAGCTGGACGAAGCTCAGGCGGCTTCCTGAAGGCGGCTGCACGACCAGCCCACACGCCCCTTCCGGCAACCTGCACAGCCTCCGATCACCAGCGGTTCACAACCCGTGGATAAAGGCTGCGGTGGGTACGTGCCGCCCCCTGCAATCCTGCGCCTGCCCGTAATTTTGCGCAAGCGCAACAAGGCCCAATCCGGCCTGCGCAACCGCCCATGTCCACACTGCCTCCTCCCGCCCAGAAATCCGCTCCTGCAACCCCGCAAAAGGGCCTTCCTCCGCAGACCCCGGAAAACGCCAAACCGGGCCATCCGGATGCCTTCGCCGATCGGCACATCGGCCCCGATGCCGCCGAGCGCCAGGCCATGCTCGAAGCCGTTGGGGCTGAGCGCATGGAGCAGTTGATGGACGAAACCTTTCCGGACGGCATTCGCCTGAAGGCGCCCCTGGACCTGGCCCCGCCCCTTTCCGAGGCGGCCATGCTGGAGCGCTTCCGGGAACTGGCGGCCAAAAACACGGTGGCCAAAAGCTACATCGGGCTGGGGTATCACCCGACCATCACGCCTGCGGTCATCCGCCGCAATGTGCTGGAAAACCCGGGTTGGTACACGCAGTACACGCCCTACCAGGCCGAAATTGCCCAGGGCCGCCTGGAAGGCCTGCTCAATTTCCAGACCGCCGTGGCCGATTTGACCGGCTTGCCGATTGCCAACGCCTCCCTGCTGGATGAGGCCACCGCCGCCGGCGAGGCCATGCTGATGTTTTTCCACGCGCTCAACAAACGCAGCGTTACCCGTCCGGTCTTTTGGGTAGACGAGCAGGTATTGCCCCAAACCCTGGCCGTGCTAGAAACCAAGGCCGCGCCCCAGGGCATTGAACTGAAGGTGGCCGGCCTGGATGCCATCCAGCCCGGCGAAGACGCCTTCGGTGTGCTCGTGCAGTATCCCGGCGCCGACGGGGCCCTCATGGATCCCAGCGCGGTAATCGCGCGCGCTAAAGCGGCGGGCGCCCATACGGTGCTGGCCTGCGACCTGCTGGGCCTGACCATGCTCAAAAGCCCGGGCGCCCTGGACGCAGACGCCGCCGTTGGCTCCGCCCAGCGCTTCGGCATTCCCATGGGCTATGGCGGGCCCCATGCCGCCTTTTTTGCCACCCGCGAGGCCTTCAAACGCCAGATTCCCGGCCGCATCATCGGTGTTTCGGTGGACCGACACGGCACTCCCGCCCTGCGCATGGCCCTACAGACCCGCGAGCAACATATCCGCCGCGAGAAAGCCACTTCCAACATCTGCACGGCCCAGGCGCTGTTGGCCGTGATGTCGGGCTTCTACGCCGTTTACCACGGCGCCAGGGGCATCCGCCGGATTGCCGAACACATCCACGAAAGCGCCGTGCGCCTTGACGCTGCACTCAGCGCCATGGGGTATACCCAGCGCAACGCCGCCTATTTTGACACCCTCCGGGTGGGTCCCGGCCCTGCCGGCGAAGACCTGGGCCGCATTGCCGAGGCCGCCGGCAAAGCCGGCATCAACTTCCGCTGGTTTGCCAACGGCGACATCGGCATTGCCCTGCACGAGGCAGTCACCGAGGCCGACCTCCACGAACTGGTGGCGCTCTTCCACGCCGGACGCAAGCACAATGCGGCAGCCCTTCCTCACGACCTGGGGCA
>JAUIHG010000095.1 GCA_030432405.1 Bacteroidia bacterium
TGACGCTGACCAAAATGGAAGGAAGCCCCGCCTTCGCCGATGCGGCGCTCACCACGGATGCCCCGGAAGGCGGCAGCATGCTCGAGCCCGGCACCGTGGCTTTTGAATACACCGTTTCCAACTACGAACTCGGCGCACAAACGCCGGGAGCCGGCGAAAACGGCCTTGCCAATTCCGGCAATGGCCAGCACATCCACGCCATCCTGAACAACGAGCCCTACATGGCCCATTACGATCCGGGTTTTGAAAAGGAACTCGAACCGGGCCATTACATTCTGCTCAGCTTCCTGTCGCGTTCCTACCACGAAAGCATCAAGCACCCGGAAGCCAGCGACATCATTCAATTTTCCGTTGGCCAGGAACACGAAGACGTGGACATCTCCGGTCCGCACCTGTTTTACAGCCGTCCCAAAGGCACCTACACCGGCAACGACGCCCGGAAATTGATGCTCGACTTCTACCTAGTCCATTGCGATTTGAGCGCGGAAGGCTACACCGTCCTGGCCACCATCAACGGCACGGAATTCACCCTGCACGATTGGGCACCCTACGTCATTGAAGGCCTGCCCATGGGCGACGTCACGGTCAAGCTCGAGCTGCTCGACGCCGACGGCAATACCGTCGACAGCCCCTTCAACCCGGTGGAGCGCACCGTGACCCTGAAGGAGTAAGTCTTAAGGGAGACCCGAAGCAGGATTTTGCCGTTCAGGCGCTTTTGCTGAACACCAGCATCCGGTATTCCGAAACGGATCGGTGTGGCGCTTGACCTTTCTTGAGCGCCGGCTGTTCAAACACGTACGGGAAACGCTCGTCCTGCAGGGATTGCAGCATAGGCTCGACCGCAGAAAAGAGGAACCGGGTCTTTTGCTCCACATCGGGCATGCAAACCACCAGTCGGGCTGTTGGAGCCATACCGCTGGCGATGTTGTGCAGCAGCCCCATTTCCTTGTGCCGGTCCTTTGCCGCAAAATGCAGCATGCTGTCCAACAGGATGTAGCGGAACGGGGCAATCTGCTGCACTTCATACACGTCCGCGACCTTTGCGGTGAGCGTGCCCGGTCCGGAAGGTGCGTCGGCCACCATTTGAGCGATGCCCACGGCAGACAGGTCCACGCCCGTTACCGAAAACCCCATATGCACCAGTGGAATGGCGTTCCGGCCTTGTCCGCAGCCGAGGTCCAATACCGCGCCGTCCCGTAGCTGGGTGTCGAAGTAGGCCAATACGGGCGCATGGGCTTTGCCAAACAGCTTTGGTGTGCGATAATGTTGATCGTATGTCCTGGACATCAGGTGTTGGTCAAAACTCAAGATCTGCCGGTACGATCTCCAGTGCGCAACGGAAGGTCACCACGCAGCGTTCTTCGATGCGTTCGATCTGCCAGGCCGACGAGTCGGCCGGCGAACGCGTTACGGTAGCACCGCTGGATGCCGTCCAATGGACGGCCAGGATGGAATCGGCGTAATAGAAGGCCGGGTTGAATGTGCTTTGTTTGCCAGAGCCGAGCCCGCCATAAAACAATTCGGTTTCGCCTGGCAACAGCAGGACGGTATCCGGTGTGGGGATGGGATAGTCCAGACCGTCCGCGGCCAGGGTCAGGGTGTCGCTTGTATTGTTGGTGTATCGGAACTCCGTAAAGGTGTCGGATTCAATGCAGCAGCTGGCCAATGCCAGCACCAACAGTCCGGCCACAAGCGGGCGGGCAAAAGCAAAAAACATGTTCGGGTGTTGCGGTGAGCGTTGGGAACGCATGATCTAAAACCGTTCGGCGCAGCGGTCGGGTTGCCTCAGGGCAGGCAGAAGCGCAGGTAGGTAATGGCCTTGCCCAGGTCGCGGTGCAACCGCTCGTAGTAGGTCGGGATCTCCAACTCCGGCACCGGGTAGGCGCCGTGTTCGCGTTTGAACGCGTCGATATCGGCTTCCGCACTCTGCAGTTCCGCGCCGAATTCCTGCACCGTTTCCAGGCTCCAATCGTGCAGCCGGCGTTCGTCGGTTTTGAGGTGGACCACCACGCCCGGACCGGCCAATTGGCGGTACAGGTTTAAAAAGCGTGGTGCCGTCAGGCGTTTGCGGGCCTTGCTTTTTTTGAGGTAGGGATCGGGAAAGGTGATCCAGATTTCGGCCACCTCGCCGGGGCCAAAAAAGCAGTCCAACAGCGTAATGTCGGTGCGCAGAAAGGCCGCGTTGTCCAAGCCTTCGTCGAGCGCCTGCCGGGCCCCGAACCAGATCCGGTTGCCCTTGATGTCCACGCCGATGAAGTTGCGCTCCGGAAAACGCCGCGCCAGGCCAACGGTATATTCCGCGCGGCCACAGGCCAGTTCCAGGGTGATGGGCCTGGCATTGCCAAAATGCGCTTCGCCCCAGGCGCCTTGCAATTGCGCGGGTGCGCCATCCTTGCCCACGAGCGCGGGTTGCGCGTAGCTGAAATTCTGGTACGCATTCGGAAACGCGCCGAGTTCGGCGAATTTGTCCAGCTTGGATTTGCTCATTCCTTGGGGCGCTTGCGCTTCTGGCTAGGCTTGAGGACGAATCATGTTCACATGCAGGATGCCGTCCCAATCGTAGGGCGTGCCATCCAGGCAAAAGCCCATGCGCTCGTAATACGGGACCAGGTATTCCTGCGCATGCACCCGCACGGCAGGCCCGAGCTGCTCATCGCGGATCAGGGCCAGGGCATGGTCCATGGCGCGTGTGGCCAGGCCGTGTCCGCGCCAAGCCGGCTCGGTGACCACGCGGCTGATCACCGCGGCGTCGGGTTCCATTTCGCCGGAGGCGAACACCCGGCAATAGGCCACTGGATGGCCCTGCCGCCAGCACGCCAGGTGCCAGGCCTGCACGTCCGTGCCGTCCAAATCGAGGTAAATGCTTTCCTGCTCCACCACAAAAACGAGGGAGCGCAAACGGAAAATGGCCATGGCCTCGTCGCGCTCCAGTTCTTCCCAGCGCCGCGGGGCAAAGTCCTGCGCACGCGGCGACAGGTCCTCCGGCCGGGGCGCGGGGACGGCCATCGGTGTTGTCTCTGGCGGACCGTGGTGCATGGGCGCTTTGGGGGGCTCGTGGGCAGGCATGTGCACAGAGGCGGAAAGGGTATGGCAGCGGATGGTGCCGCCAGGCGCCACCATCCGCCTGCGAAGGTCGCACCCAGCGGGGGAACGCGCCGACTGCAGGGAATGCGGACAGGCGTTGGTATGCCTCAGGGTTTGGGCACGATGCGGCGCCGTTTGCCCTCGGTGAGGGTCAGCGTTTCGCCGAATTCGGCGTCCAGCTTGGCCACAGCCGCCACAATCAGGTCCATGGAGGCTTCAAAGGTGGCGCGGTCGATCCGCTCGATGTCGTCGGTGGGCTCGTGGTAGTCCGGATGGTCGTCTACGCCGAAATAGACAAAGGGCACGCCGGCACGATGAAAGGGGTAGTGGTCCGAAACGGCCAACCAGCTGTTGCCGACCCAGTTGACCCGGGCGTCCCGGCCAAAACGAAGTTCCAACGCGGAGCTGTCTGCTGCAGCGCGCAGCGGTTCGCGAAGGCCTTTGTGAAAGCGTGTGCCCACCGCCCAGATGGATCCATTGTCCGCCCGGGCCACCATGTCCAGGTTGACGTTCAACAGGACCTGTTCCAGCGGCACCGGTGGATCGGCGACCCATTGTTTTGCGCCTTTGAGGCCGAGTTCCTCTCCATCGGTGGCCAGGAAAATTATGCTGTGCCTGGGCGGATGCTCGCGGAAGTACTGCGCAAGGGCGTACACACCGGCCACGCCGGAGGCGTTGTCGTCGGCCCCGTTGTGGATGGCACCCACGTGGCGTTTACCATATGCGCTGTTGGCCCGCCCTTCGCCCAGATGGTCGTAGTGGGCGGTTACCACGATATAGCGCTCGGGATTTTCGCTGCCCCGGATCATGCCGCACACGTTTCCGCCGTGCAGCGTATCCGTCCATGCGCTTTTCCGTGCTTTGACGGCAAGCGGACGATCGTATGCTGTACCCTCCGCTGCGCCGAGGTCGAGCAGGTCCAGTTGGCGGTACAACTGGCTGATGTACTTCCGGCTCTTTTGGCCGCCCGGTTCCGCCGTGCCTCTGCCGCCAAAGGCATCCGACGACAGGGTGCGCATCACCTCCCAGGGGGCCGGGGGCGGAAGCACATCGGAGGATTCGCCCGGTTGGGCGAAAACCGCCTGGCATGCGCAAAAGCAGAAATAAAACAACAGCACGTTTCGGGCGGTATTGGACATACGATCAATCATCAGTCTGCTTTTGATGCCAAACGCGGTTTCTTGGGCATGCAATGGCATTGCAACACCAGCCGGCATTGAGACTAGAGCAAAAATGTGCTTAATCTGGTTTCACGAAGCCCTTAGGTGGAGGCCACTGAGTTCTTTTCCGATCTCGCGAAGTCCCTTAAGAATGCGCTTGGTCTGTTTTTCAGAGGGCTTCTTTCGGCCTTGTACATACTGGGAGAGCAGACTTTCATGCATTCCAATGCGCTGTGCCAAAAATTTTGCATTGATCACCCGATAGTAGGAAAAGAACTGTTTGAGGTCCATTTCCATATGGATGTTCCGGGATTGGATGGTCCAGCCTAATGCTTCCCCATACAGCTGTGCCGCTTCCAGGCCATTTTTGTGCAGTTCGGTAATGGTTTGGCCAGTGGTGAAAATGGGGTGTACATCGGCATAGCCGGAAAATCCGGTATCCGTCTTTTCAACGATAAAGGTGATGCGTTTGGGTGAAGCGGTCATGGGAGTCCAGCTTGCTTTTTAATGCGCTTTTCCAATCCCTTCCCCAATTCCTGGCTGCCGTGATTGGGAAAGATCAAGGTGCCTTCTTTATTAGGATGGCGCAGTTTGATGTGCGAACCTCGTTGCGATACAGCAACCCACCCGTCCTTGCGCAAAAGGCGCAGCATTTCAGAACACTTCAAAGATACTCCCTTGAGATGAGCAAGTAAATAATCATTTACCCGCAAATCTAGAAGAGCCCCTTTATGATCTAGGCCATTGGCGTGCGTACAAAGTGCTATGTGGATAGAATCGACAACATATTGTCCAATAGGACACCTAAAACAAATCATGGGCATACCTGCTTGACAAACAGCAGGCTTCCCGGGTGCAGGGATTGCTCAGCCGTTGCATAGCCCGCCTTTTCGAACAGGGCCTTGGAGGCGCGGTTTTCCCGGACCACCCAGGCCTTGATGGTGTGCGCATAGCGCTCTTGATAGAGCGCGGCTTCAAGCGCCAAAAGCGTTTCGAAGGCGTAGCCTTTGCGCCAATGGCTTTTGCCAAATGAAAAACCAATTTCAACCATTCCCGGCTCATCGGCCGTGGACCGCAGCAACAATGTGCCTACAAGGATATGATCGGCGCGCAGGCGCAGGGCCAGACGCCGGGTTGCGCCATCCGGCTTTGATTGGCGTTGCTGGGCCACCTGCTGCCTGGCATCCGCCAACGTGCGCATCGGGGCACTCCCCCGATAACGCATAGCCTCTGCGTCCGAATACATGTGCAGCAGCACGTCTGCGTCGCTGGGCAGGAGCACATCGGTAGCCAGGCGCTCGGAAGCAAATCCGAAGGCATCAAAGGGGTGTTGAGCGGAGGCCATGCCGTGCGGGAAATCAAGCTCCGTGATAAAGCGTCGTAAATCAGGTCGTCTGCAGATTCATTCGGACGGGTGCTGTCCCTCCAGCACCACCCTGGCCCGCGTCAGGCTTTCCGGATATTGCCGTTGCACCTACACGATCAGCAGAATCCCCAGCAGCGTATTCGGTCCACCTTCATAAACCTGCTGTACCCATGCGGTCTGTCCGGAGAACGCGCGCAACACGGCCAGGAAAAAACAGCAGCAATATGCCAATGCCCAAGCGTTCCTGGGGTATCAACCAGGGTTCCGCTTGCTTTCCCGCACCACGTTCTTATTCCAACCCGTACTTGTCCATATAGGTTCGGTACAATTGCTTTTGCGGATCGGCATCGAGGTCCACGGGCCGCCCCTGAATCCAGGCGCGGCTGAGTTTGCTGCTGCGCATGTCGAGCACATCGCCTTCGGATACAAAGAACGTGGCCTGCAAGCCTTCGGCCACCTGGCCGTAGGTATCGGAGACCCCCAACATCTCGGCCACATGGCCGGTAACAGCCGCCAGGGCTGCTTCCCGGGACAGGCCGTGCGCGGCCGCCGTGCCCGCATGGAAGACCAGGTTGCGGGAGGCCCAAAAGGCGTCCCAGCCGCCGCCCAGGCCGATGGCAAAATCGATGCCTGCGGCGTGCAGGCGGTTTGGCAGGTCGTAGGCATAATCCACCCGGCTGTGGGCATAGGGCGGGCGGCGGTGGATCTGCTCCAGAAGGATCAGCACGTTGTAGCGGCGCAGCAGATCGGCCACTTCCGGCGCCTGGTGGGCGTCCACCAGCACATAATCCAGTTCAAAGCCTTCGGCGAAAGCCACCACCTCGGCAATTTCCTTGGCGCTGCGGCAGCGGATGAACACCTTTTTGGTGGCTGGGCCTTCGCCGGAGGCGAACACGCCGCGCATGGCCTCAAAGGCCAGGTTGATGGGCTGGCCGGAAGCCGCCAGGCTGGCGCTGTCCGTGCGGGCATAAGCGCGGGCCTGTTCAAAATAGCTGCGGATGGCGTCGGCATCCTCGTCGTAGGATTCGCTTTTGCCCACCTTGGCGTCGGGATTCCACCAGGAGGGGCGCTGGAAATAGCCCGGCCAGTTGAGGTGGATGGCGTCGTCTTCGCGGATCAACGCGTCTTCCCAATTCCAGCCGTCCAGGTGCATGACCGAACTGGTGCCGCTGATGGTGCCGCCCTGGGGGGTGACCTGCGCGGTCAACACACCGTTGGAGCGCAGCGTGGCCACCACGCGGCTGTCCGTGTTAAAGGCGATCGCGCTGCGCACGTGCGGCATGAACCCGCCCACTTCGCGGTCGTCCGCCGAAGCCCGTACCGCACCCACCTCACGAAGGCCAATGGCGCTGCCTGCGGCAATGAATCCGGGATACACATGGGCCCCGTTGAGCTGCACCACCGTATCGTAGGTGCTCATGTCGATGCGGATCAGCGTGGCATCGGCCACCAGGCGGAACACCCCATCGATCACGCCCACCGCGGCATTTTCAATGACCGTTTCCCCGTCTCCCACGTGCACGGTGCAGCCCATCAGCACAAACGAACGCGCATCCACCGGGGCGGGGTGCATGGTCTGTGTACGCCCGGTGCGGTTGCCCATGGAGGCCCCGGCGCCGCTTCCGGTCTGCGCCATCAGCGCCGTTTCGCCTCCGGCGAAAACAACCCCGAACAACAGGGCGGCAAAAAGCGAAAACAACGGCGTGCCTCGGCGTGGCGTCAACAGGGCCAAATCGGAAAATCGAAGGAAACGCATGGTGGCGGAAACGTTGGGGAGTGGCAAACGGGGTGTGGGTCGGCAGGCTGCAGGTTGAGCGGTGGGCATCAGTGCGTGCGGCCTTCGTCGTGCATGTCGTCGCAGTGGTAGTTGTGCTCCATGTCGGCCTCCACCTCCTTGGTGGGCGCACCGCCATCGGCGGCTTCGAGCATCTTGTCCAGCAGGCGCTGGCGTTCGGCCGTCAAGGCCCGGCGGGCGGCGAGGTCGGCATCCACGTCAAAAAACAAGCGGCCGTCCACCCAGGTTTGAAGCACCTTGGCGTAGATGCTCAGCGGGTTTTCGGTCCACAGCACCAGGTCGGCGTCCTTGCCCACTTCCACTGAGCCCATGCGCTGGTCGAGGTGCAGGAGCTTGGCGGGGTTGAGGGTGACCATTTTCCAGGCATCCTCTTCGGAAACGCCGCCGTATTTGACGGTTTTGGCGGCTTCCTGGTTCAGGCGGCGGCCCATTTCGGCATCGTCGGAATTGATGGCCGTCACGACACCCATTTCATTGAGGATGGCCGCGTTGTAGGGAATGGCGTCGTTGACTTCGAATTTGTAGGCCCACCAGTCGGCAAAGGTCGAAGCACCTGCACCGTGTTCGGCCATCTTGTCGGCCACCTTGTAGCCCTCCAGAATGTGGGTGAAGGTGTTGATGCGGAAACCGAAGCGTTCGGCCACGGCCATCAGCATGTTGATTTCACTTTGGATGTAGGAGTGGCAGGTGATGAAGCGCTCGGATTGCAGCACTTCGTACAGGGCCTCCAGGTCCAGGTCGCGGCGGAAATCCGGATCGGCTTCGGCGCCGCCTGCCTCCAGGGCTGCCCCATAGGCCCGGGCGCGGGTGAAGTGGTCCATGTAGACCTGCTCCACGCCCATGCGGGTTTGGGGAAAGCGGACCTGGTTGTCGTCGCCCCAATTGGATTGTTTCACGTTTTCGCCAAGGGCGAACTTGATGAACCCGGGTGCGCCGTCGATTTTCATTTGCTCCGGCAGGGCCCCCCAGCGCAACTTGATCAGCGCGCTTTGTCCGCCGATCGGGTTGGCCGAGCCGTGCAGCAGTTGCGCGGCCGTCACGCCGCCGGAGAGCTGGCGGTAGATGTCGATGTCCTCCGGATCGATTGCATCGCCGATGCGGACTTCGGCCGAAGAGGCCTGCGTGCCTTCGTTGACCCCGCGGCGGATGGCAATATGGCTGTGTTCGTCGATGATGCCGCTGGTCAGGTGAAGGCCTCTGACGTCATATTCTGAGGCACCTTTTGCTTTTAAGTCGGGACCGACGGCCTGGATCTGGCCCTCCTTGATCCACACGTCTGCGTTTTCCAGAATGCCCGCATCGCCGTTGGTCCAAACCGTGGCGTTTCGGAAGACCACGTTGTGCTGTGCTGGAATGCGGGTGCGGCCGAAGGCTTGAAACGGCATGGGCACCTCCGTGGAGACGATGGCCGGTGGATCATTTTCGTCTTCCTCCTCGGCGCTTTCCACCGCACCCATGCGGATGGCCGACCAGGAAAAGCGGGCGCCGCTTTCCGTTTCGCCGGTGCCGGAAAGATTGCCGTCCAGCCACCAGCCGCTCAGCCGGTAGCGTGTGCCCTCGTGGAAAAACGAAAGCGCCACGCGGTTGCGGTCGGGTTTGGCGTTCAGCTGCAAGGGGTCTCCGTCCACGCCGTCGCGGACGGCGAATTCGGGTTTGCCGGGATTGCCGTCGATGTCAAGGAAAAAGCCATTCAGCGTGGTTTCGATAACTCGGGCATATTCCTCATAAGTTTCAGGATTGTATTCGAATGTGGTGTCTGATATGCTCCCTTCCATCCGATAGCGCCCGCTGCGGTCCACGCCATCCGGCCAACCGTATCGGTAGCCTTCGCCGGCCACCCAGGTTTCCAGAATCGAGGAACCTTCCTCAAACACCGGTCCATCGAGGCGGAGGAAATTGGCCAGCTTGCCGGGTTCCAGGGTGCCGATCTGTTCAGCAACACCCAGCCAATCGGCAGGCAGGGTCGTCAGGCCGGCCAGGGCATCGGCCTCGGAGAGGCCCTGCTCCATGGCCACGCGGAGCCGGTCGCGCAGCTGGGAAGGATCGTCCAGCCCATCGGCCGTAAACGCAGTCGGGATGCCGGCGGCCACCATGCGGGAGGGGTTGGTCGGGGCCAGTTCCCAGTGCAACAGGTCGTCGTAGTCGAGCAGTTCGGCGTCCAGCGGATCGGAGACGTCGTAGGCCTCCGGGAAATCCAGCGGTACGATGAAACCGGCACCCGTGGTTTTGAGCGCTTCCAGGCGGCGGTATTCCTTGCCGGAGCCGCGGTAGGTGTAGCGCACCCCGAACTCGTCGGCGATTTTCTGCGCGCGCAGGGCGTCAAAGGGGTCGTCCACTTCAAAGAAACCGGGCTCTGCCTGAGGGCCGCGCAACAGGTCGTTCCAGGCGCGCAGGCTCAGGTTGGTTTCGGTGGCCGGGCGCGGTCCGCGGGCATACCAATCGGCGTCCAGGTAAGTTTGGCGCAGCAGCGCGATGGCTCCCATCAAACTGCTCGGATAAGGCTGGCGGGAAGCGCCTTTGGAAAACGAGAAAAAAGCGCCCAGGTGCGGGTCGATGATGGCCTGGTGTTCGCGGCCTTCGCCGAGGGTCAGGGTGAACACCCCACTGCCGCGTTGGATGCCGTCCTGGCGGTGGGCCACTACGGCACCAAATCCGGCTTTGCGCCATTGTTCGGCGGCATCGTCGGACGGCGCAAAGGCCTCCGCGGCGTTGAATTCGGGGTGCAGGGCCTCGTTCCAGGACCAGGCACCGGCCCGCTCGGAGACCAGCTGTTCCTGCCGCGCCTTGCGTTCGGGCACCGGCGGAATGGACACGCCATACCCGGTCCAGGGATCGATGAAGGCCGGGGCAATCACCTCGCCCGTGGCATCGTGGCGGACCGCATCGGCCGGCACCGTCACCTTGCGTCCCACGGCCACGACCCGACCGTCGCGGATCAGCAGCGTGGCGTTTTCCAGGGTCTGGCCCGGCGCCACGATGATGGTGGCGTTTTCAAAGGCATGTGCCCCGGAACGTTCGTCGCGCACGCCGTTGGCGGGCCAGGTGGGCGGGGTATGGTCGATCGGCGGCACATTTTGCTGGGCCATCAGAAGGCCTTCGCCTCCGGCGAACAACACCCCCAAAAGGGCCAGCAGGACACCGGCTATGGCGCGGAAACGGGGAGCAACGCGCCGGGAAGCGCGCCGGGAAAAGCGGATTTGCATAAGCATGGAGATCACGAGCCCCCGAAAATACCCAAAAGCCTGACGGCACGCTGACATTGGCCGGGGCCGAAGATGCTTGTGGCACACGCGCATGCCGTATCTTAATCCTTCCGCTCCACCTCGTGTGTTTTGCTGCAATTCCGCTCCAATTTTTCCCGTTTGGCTTCGCCGAAGGCGCTCCATGGCCTGTTTGGCCTGGCCTTGCTGTGCCTGGCGCTACCGCAACGCGTGCAGGCCGCCCACATCATCGGAGGGGACCTGAGCTATACCCACCTCAGCGGCACGAGCTATACGCTGCGTCTGGAGCTGTACCGCGACTGCGCAGGCGGGGGCGCCACGTTTGACGATCCGGTGACGCTTTTTGTGTATGAGGCGGCCAGTGGCCTGTTGGAGCGCACGCTGACCATCAACCTGGGCTTGGTGGAAGACGTCAGTCCGGACCTCAGCGACCCCTGCCTGATTGCCCCGCCCCTTGTCTGCGTGGAGCGCACGGTATACGCGCAAAACGTCAGCCTGCCCCCCTTGGCCGGGGGCTACCATGTGGTCTACCAGCGCTGCTGCCGCAACGGCACCATCGTCAACCTGATTGACCCGGGCGGCACCGGCTCCAGCTACGTGTCCTTCATTCCGGACCCGGGCGCCATGCTCAACAGCAGCCCGCAGTTCGACGCCCAGCCGCCGCTGATCCTCTGCCGCGACGAACCCCTGGTTTTTGACCATTCGGCCACCGATCCCGACGGCGACGCGCTCGTCTACCGGCTTTGCGCGCCCAATTCCGGCGCCACGCCCGGCTGTCCGCAACCTGCGGGCGTTGCCACCGCGCCGGGCTGCCCGTCCGAACCCGGGCCACCGCCCTATGCGCCGGTGGACTATTGGTCGCCTTTCAGCGAAGGCTACCCCATGGACGCCACGCCGGCGCTGTCCATCGATCCCTCCACCGGCCTTCTGACCGGAACGCCTTTGGTGGAGGGCCAGTACGTGGTGGGCATCTGTGTGGACGAATACCGCGGCGGCGTGCTGGTCGGCACCCAGACCCGGGACTTCCAGTTCAACGTGGTCAACTGCGACCGCAGCATTGTGGCGGCCACCTCGGAAGACGTGGTCAATTGCGACGACTACACCGTCAGTTTCCCGAACTATTCCACCGGCGCTTCGAGCTACATCTGGGATTTCGGGGTTCCCGGTGCCGGATCCACCGATGCTTCGCCGACCTATACCTTCCCGGATACGGGCCGCTATACCGTCACACTGATCGCCCAACCGGGCATCATCTGTACGGACACCTTTGTCACGCAGGTGGCCATCTATCCCGGCATGACGGTGGATTTTGCGGCCGACCCCGCCTGTCCGGGCCTGCCCACGGCGTTTACCGACCTGAGCAATACCGCCTTCGGCGAAGTGAACTCCTGGCGCTGGTCCTTCGGAGACGGCGCCCTGTCCAACCTGCCCAATCCGACCCGCAGCTACGCCTCGGGCGGGACCTATCCCATCGAGTTTGTGGCGCGCACGGACCTGGGCTGTGAAGACACGGCGTTTGGCTCGGTGGACATTCCCCACGCGCCGGTTCTGGATGTGGACATCGGCAATGCCTGCCTGGACGTACCCACCAGCTTCACGGATGCCTCAACCCTGATCGGGGGCAGCGTGACGGACTGGCTCTGGGACTTCGCCGACGGCGCAACGGCTTCCAGTCCGGCGGTCTTCCATACGTTCAACACCCCCGGCCTGTACCCGGTCCAGCTCTTTGTGACCGGGGACAACGGCTGCGTGACCGATACCACCATCGACATCGAAATCCGGCCCTTTGTGGAGGCTTCGGTCCTGCCGGGCGACACCATTTGCGAGGATTTCAGTTTTCCGTTGATGGCGGCCGGTGGCCTGAACTACCAGTGGACCCCCGAAACGGCGCTCAGCGATCCGGGCATCGCCGACCCGGTCGCTTCCCCGAGCACGACCACCACGTACACCGTGGAGGTGAGCGACGGCTGTTCGGAGGATACCGCCTCGGTGACGGTGCACGTGCTGCCCGCGCCGGATGCGCAGGCCTGGCCCGGGGATACCAGCATCCTGAACGGGGCTGCGGTGCAGCTGCACAGCTCGGGCGGGGTGGCCTACACCTGGACCCCACCGGATAGCCTCAGCGATCCACTCGGCCAGCATCCCGTGGCCACGCCGTCCTATTCCACCTGGTACACGGTCTGGGTGCAGGGCGCCAACGGCTGCGGCCGGGCCGACAGCGTGCTGATCCGCGTGGAGCCCCGATGCAACGGCTTTGTGCTGCCCAATGCGTTCACGCCGGACGGTGATGGCCGCAACGACCGCTTCCGCGCCATCCGCATGGGCGACGACGCCTTTGTGGAGCTGTCGGTCTTCAGCCGCTGGGGCGAGCGGCTCTTTTTCTCCGGCAACGAGCAAACGGGCTGGGACGGCACGGTGGCCGGCAGGCTCCAGGAGTCCGGCGTCTACATCTACCTCTTGCGCAGCGTGTGCGGATCGGGCGCCGACCGGCGAACGGGCACCCTGACCCTGATCCGCTGATGGCCTGACCGGCTGACGCACCCCGGCGGATCGCCAAAGCTCCACGCTTGCTGGATGGAGACCGCTCGGAGGGCCATCCGTTTGGTGGTACGCGGATTTTTGCGCTTTTTGATGCCTATACCCTCCCCCTCATGCCCTCATTTTTCTCGATTCGGTCCGCATTCCGGCCGCTCCGTGCGCGCTGGCTGGCGCTGTTGCTGGTTGTTTTCGCCGGAGGCGAAGGCCTCCAGGCCGCCCACCTCATTGGCGGTGAACTGAGCTATACGCAAGTCAACGACTCGGTGTACGTGGTCCGGCTCAAGATTTACCGCGACTGCGCCGGTGGCGGCGCGGGCTTTGACAATCCGGCCTACCTGTTCCTGTACGACGATGCGGGCACCTATCTGGGCTTTCGGCAGCTGAACAGCCCGGTGATCACCAGCATCCCGGTGGTCAGCGACGATCCCTGCCTGAGCATTCCGCCAGGTCTGTGCGTGGAAGAAGGCATCTATCAGGACACGGTGCTGTTGCCGCCCCTGCCGGGGGGCTATGCGCTGACCTACCAGCGCTGCTGCCGCAACCCGACCATCGACAACATCGTGGCGCCGGGGGATGTGGGTTCGACCTATGTGGAGTTCATCCCGGGCACCGATGATGTGGCCTTCAACAGCGGCCCGGTCTACACCAATTTCCCGCCGGTGGTGCTCTGCGCGGATGCACCGATCAATTTTGACCATTCGGCCACCGACCTGGACGGGGATTCGCTGGTGTATTCCCTCTGTGCACCCTACCTGGGCGCTTCGGACGTGTGTCCACGGCCGGCCGGTCCCGCTTCGCCGCCAGGCTGCCCGGACAATCCGGGACCTCCGCCTTATGTGGAAGTGCCCTATACCGGGACCTTCACGGGTGCTGTGCCCCTGCCCGCCACGCCCGCTTTGTCCATTGACCCCAATACGGGCCTTTTGACGGGTACGCCGACCCTGGCCGGCCAATACGTGGTGGGCGTCTGCGTGGAGGAATACCGCGACGGTGTGCTGCTCGGCACCCACGTGCGGGACTTCCAATTCAACGTGGTCAACTGCACGCCCGTGGTGGTGGCGTCCACACCCAGCGTGGTGCTGGACTGCGAGGACTACACGGTGGCCTTCGAGAATTTCTCGACGGGGGCCTCCGATTATTTCTGGGACTTTGGTGTGCCCGGTGTGGCTGGCGATACCTCGGTGCTGGCCGTGCCGCCGCTG
>JAUIHG010000096.1 GCA_030432405.1 Bacteroidia bacterium
GCCCCAGGTGGCCGGCATGTACGGCGGCGACCGGGCGCGGAAACGCAATCTGGTGGATTTCGGTTTTCGCCTGCCCTCCGCGCTGGACAACCGGCCTTTAAATTTCCCCGAGTTTCAGGACATCATCCACCAGGCCATCCACGTTTCGGCCACGCCCGGGGATTACGAAATGGAACAAACCATGGGTGCCTTTGTGGAGCAAGTGGTTCGCCCGACAGGGCTCCTGGATCCGCCCATTGAAGTGCGCCCAACCAAAAACCAGCTCGACGACCTGCTGGAGGAAATCGACGAACGGGTCAAAAAGGGAGAGCGTGTCCTGGCCACCACCCTGACCAAACGCATGGCCGAGGAGCTGGCCAAGTTCCTGGCCCGGGTGGACGTCAAGGTGCGCTACATCCACTCGGAGGTGGACACGCTGGAGCGGGTGGAAATCCTGCGGGACCTGCGGCTCGGCGAGTTTGACGTGCTGGTGGGGGTCAACCTGCTGCGCGAGGGCTTGGATCTTCCGGAGGTGTCGCTGGTGGCCATCTTGGATGCGGACAAGGAAGGTTTCCTGCGCAATGAGCGTTCGCTCACCCAAACCGCCGGGCGCGCCGCGCGAAACGCCAACGGCCTGGTCATCATGTACGCCGACCAGGTCACCGAATCCATGCGCCGCACCATGGAGGAAACCAAGCGCCGCCGGGACAAGCAGACGGCCTACAACGAAGCGCACGGCATCACGCCGATGACCGTGGCCAAAAGCCGCGAGGAAATCATCAAGCAGAGCGCCGTTTTGGACATCCGCAAAAACAGCAAGGCCTACGTGGAACCCGAAACGTTCAGCGCCGTGGCCGACCCCGTGGTGCAGGTCATGGACAAAGGCCAACTCGAAAAGGCCATCGCCAACAGCAAAAAGGCCATGTACACCGCGGCCAAGGAAATGGACTTCCTGGAAGCCGCCCGCCTGCGGGATGAAGTCCAGGAGCTGGAAAAACTGTGGGAGGAAAAGTTCAAATAAGGCTCAACCGCCCAAGCGGCTGCGGAACCAGTCGTTGAGCGCTTCATCTTCACACCAGACAAAGCAGCCTTTCATGCCGCGCGTCATGAGGGTGCGGTAGGTATTGCGGATGATGCGATCGGCGGCCATCAGGGCTGCTTGCGGTTCGGCATTGTACCACTTTTTGAACCCGCGGATGCTGCGGTCGGAACGGGCACGTTCAAACGGATTGGTCTTCAAACACTCATCCTGAATTACCATGTCCTTTCCGACAATCACGCCGACATAGTCCAGCTCGAGGCCCTGACAGGTATGGATGCAGCCCACCTGCTCCACCGAGTCCGGCTGGACCAGCCATAAGCTGCCGTGCGCTGTCAGGTTCCATTTTCTGGAAAAGCCATGTTCCGGAAAAACGATATCGTCCTTGGAAGCGTCCTTTTTGCTCAGCCATGGATAGCAGTATCCCGCCACCATCCTGGACCGTCCATTGATTCGGTTTTCAGCTTCAATGCGCGCCTGCAGTTCCGTCGGTGAGTCCAGCACCTCAAAATGGTAGTCGTCTCTGGACAGGCGGATGTTGGCTGTTTCCCGAATGCCCAACGTATTGTCCAACCAGGCCAGGTAGCCATCGGACCCATTGCATCGGAATTGGCTCTGCAGCCTAGTCTCCACCACCTCCGCGCCAGCTGCCCGTGTTTCTTTTAGTATTTCCTCCCTGGATCCAACGTCCTGCAGAGTCACACGCTGATCCTCGTCCAAAAAGAAGATGGTCGTCCTTGCGGCCGAAATGATTTCGCCTATCTGACCATCGCCAAGGTTCCCGTAAAAGCCGCTCTTTTCGTTTAGCCGGTGTGCTTCGTCCACGATCAGGCAATCAAAGTCATCGCGCTCCGCGTTCAAAAAGGCACCCGATCCCTTGAACAGGTTGGTGTAGCGGGTACGCCCCCGCACCCCAGTCAATTTGGATGCATACACCTCGCGCGGCGCGGCATTTTTAGAGACGTACAGGGCATTTTTGCGTTCGCCGATCAGGCGGACCAGCAGGTTTACGGCCACCACACTTTTGCCCGTACCCGGTCCACCCTCCACCAGCAGGACCCGTTTTCGCCCATCCGGGCGAACGCTGGCCATGTGCAGCGCCTGCTCATAAACCACTTTCTGATCGTCGATCATGTGGAACTCCCGGTTGCCAGTCAGCAATCCCAACACGGCATCCGCGAGCCCTTTGGAAGGCCTGATTTCACCGTGCTCAATCCGGTACATGATGTCGGTGGCGTCGCCATGGCGGATGTAGCGTTTGATGAAGGCACAGAGCTTTCCGACATCGGTACGAAAAAAAATGGGTGCCCTGGCGGTGTGTTCCCGGTATTGGGGCCCGTTGAGCACCCGATCGTCGGTGCAATTGTGCAGGTAGGCGCAGGGTGTCAGGCTGATGTCGGATTCGTAGACTGCTGCGTTGAAATCCTCGAGCAACGCCACATAGGTCCAGGCCTGATAGCTTGGATGGCTGACCTCGCGCAGCCCACCACCTACATAGGTGCGCACCACGGCGTCCATGTCGGTGGCCTCTGCCCGCTCCCACTGCTTCAATTCCACGACCACCGCCTGGTCCTTGCGCTCGGCATCCTGGCCGGAAACGATGAAATCAATCCGCTTGCCCGTATTCGGGATTTGCATTTCTATGCTGACACGCGCGTCGTCCGGGATCTCCGGATCATCGAGGACATTGCGCATGTACTGCATGGAATTGGCCCAGGATCGGCGTTCACTTTCGGATACCCCGTGCATCAGGTTGGCCTTGAAGCTTTCCATGATGCGGTAATCAATGACGCTTTCGCGCACATCCTGGATGAAACGCGGCTTGAATTCGGAATACAGGATCATGACGCATACCAATATACAGCGTGGGTTCAGGCATTGTGCAGCAGGCCATAGAGCCACATTGCGCCCTTTTTTTTGAGCAGATTTCACGCGGACTTAACGTTGGGGCCGGAGCTTTGCCGGTCAGAACCTGCCAAATCCATTGCCATGAAAAAAGCCCTTACCCTCGCCCTGGTGCTGCTCGGCAGCCTGGGGAGTGTTTTCGCCCAACCGGGCGCTGATGAACTGGACGATGTACTGACCGCCGCCCAGGCCATGCGTACCGAAATCGTGCTGAACGCGACGGCCCTGCGCAGCATTGTCCAGGACTTCATCGTTGCCCCTGTGGCCAGCCCGGACCCGGCCCCCTTCCTGGCGGCCACCGCTTCGGCCCAGAGCGCCATTGAAGGCCGCGCCGACGACATCATTGCCGACATCGGTCAGGCGGCCTTGGTCGATCCCTACATCAACCCGGCCAGCATCCAGAACCTGGCCTCGCAGATTGAGGCCCTGGGCGACCAGATCCAGACCGAAAGCAGCCTCTTTGCCGGTTATGTAAACACCGGCGACCTGCCCAACGGCACCAGCTCCGCCATCCTGCTGCGTAGCCTCATCAAGCAGCAGTTCAGCCTGCTCAAGCAAATCGTGGAGGAAACCCGTTTCTGGCAGCAGTCGCTGGTCCGCTTCGACGTGCGCATTGCGCTGGTGGACGCCTGGGGAAACCCGGTGACCGGCTCCACGGGCCTGATGGGCTACTACGCCTACAACACCGTGACTGGCGAATACGTCTACCCGGATTACTACAATCCGGAAGAATTCACCGATCTGCCCAACGGCAACTGGACCTTCGGCGCCTACGACGGCTACTTCGACGGCGCGGGCTCCAACAACGTGACCCTGGACATGGAGCCGATCGGACCGGACGGCTTCATCACCGTCACGCTGGTCTATTGGTCGGAATAGGCACAGGGTTTTCGCCTCGGAAGCATGGCGGTTTCCGCCGTTCCGGCGAACACAAATTCCAATCCGCGCTGTGGGCACCCAGCCCCGCAGCCTGCACGCCCCGGGCAACGCTGCCCGGGGCGTGTTGCGTAATTTGGAAAGCCATGAACGCCACGTCTCCTTTTGCCCGGTGCCGCGTCAGCGTCATCGTGCTCTTTGCCGCCCTGTGCGCCTTACCGTGTCCGCCGTTGTTGGCCCAACAGGCCACGCCGTCCTTCCACGCCCTGAATGCGCCCCTGCAAGCCACCACCGTCGACCCCTGGCGCGGTGCGCCGGACTTCAACCCGCAGATGCTCAAGCTGGAAGCGCCCGCACCCGATGGGGACGGTGTGCGCGATATGCTGATGCGGCTCAAAGCGGAACGGGCAGTAGGCTTCCAACCCGACGGCAACGACCGCTTCGCCCGAAGGGCGGACCTGCCTGCCCCCAGCCTGGGCGCGGGATTTGAGGGCAACCCCTACAACTTCTCCATCCCCAACGACAACAACGTGGCCATCTCCAACGGGGGCTGGGTCATCAGCGTGATCAATTCGACCATCTGGGTTTTTGACACCCTGGGCAACGACACCCTGCGTTCGGGACTGGCCGCCTTCGGCGATACGCTCGGCATCAGCGCGGGCAAGTTTGACCCCAAGGTCCAGTACGACCCCATCGAAGATCGCTTTGTGCTGGCCTACCTGGCGGGCAACGACCCCTCGGACACCCACATCATCCTGGCCTTTTCGACCAGCAACAACCCCATGGACCCCTGGCATTTCTACAGCCTGCCGGGCAATCCACGGGCGGACAACACCTGGTCGGATTACCCGATGATTGCGTTGACCGAAGACGAGTTGTTCCTGACCATCAACCTGTTGCGCGAAGGGGAACCCTGGCAGACCGGCTTTGAAGAAACCCTCATCTGGCAGGTCGACAAGCAGGCCGGCTATGCGGGCATGCCCATCGGCGGGGGCTATTGGGACGGCATCCAGACCGACGGACGGCCCATCCGCAACCTGCGCCCGATCCAGGGCGGCAGCACCCTCTACGGCCCCGATCTGTGGCTGGTGAGCAACCGCAATTTTGCCGTCAGCAACGATTCCATTTTCCTGGTCCACGTAACCGACCGCTGGGATGCCACCGGGGCAGCCGCGGAGGTGCAGGTGCTGAACGCAGACCAACCCTATGGTGTACCGCCCGTGGCGCGGCAGCCCAACGACAACACCTTCGACACCAACGACGGCCGCATCCTCGGGGCCTTTTTCGAGGGCGACAACATCCAGTTTGTCTCCGCCACCATGGACCCGGCCACCGGCCTGACGGGCATATACCACGGGCTGATCGAGAACGTGTCCACAGCGCCTTTCCTGCGCGCCAAAATCATTGGCGACCGCAGCATCGACTCCCTGGATTACGGCTACCCCAACATCGCCTTCACCGGCATCGACCCATCGGAAATCCAGTCGGTGATCGTCTTCGACGCCAGCGGTCCGAACACCTTTCCGCAGTTCATGGCCCTGTACCACAACTACCTGGGCTACTCGGATCCGGTGGTCCTCAAGGAAGGCAACTCGCACGTCAACATCGCCAGCGGTGCCTACGAACGCTGGGGCGACTATACGGGTGTCCAGCGCGTCTACGACCAGCCCGGTGTGGTCTGGGCCAGCGGCAATTTCGGCCTGCTGAAGCCCAACCTGCCCCCCTTCGGCAGCGACTGCCGCTGCAACGCCACCTGGGTGGGGCAGCTGAAGGCCACCGAAGCGGTATCGGTGGGGGATTTGCCTTCGCCTGCCGGCGAAAACCGGCCCGAAAGGGCCAAAATCTGGCCCAATCCGGCCTCCAATGCCTTTGACATAAAGTTTAATACCATGGGTTCAAGCAGGGTTGAGGTCCGTATCTTAGCCGTTGGCGGTGTCCAGACCCACGTGTTGTGGACCGGACGCCTGTCCTCCGGCGATCACCGGTTCCGTTTTGACGCCACCCCTCTGCCCGCCGGCCAATACCTGCTGGAGGTGCGCAACCAAACGGGCACGATCGCCACGGCACCGGTTGTGGTGCAGCGTTGATTCCTTCCTGCTCCCGGTTGCGGAATCCCACACGCCATGCATTTTCCTGCCCTATCCCGCACCCCATACCTGATGGCCACGGCCTTAATGGCCCTGAGCATCAGCCTCATGCCCGCCTGCCAGGATGCCGGTCCCGATGTGGACGCGGACCTGGAAGCCGAACTTGAAACGCTCCTGCTGGAGGCCTCCGACGGCATTGGCCGAAGCCACTACACCATGCCCGCCAGCGACGATCTGGCGGCCATCC
Source organism: Bacteroidia bacterium (assembly GCA_030432405.1). GTDB lineage: Bacteria > Bacteroidota > Bacteroidia > Chitinophagales > BACL12 > WGOA01. Next base: position 6,134 of record JAUIHG010000096.1, read on the forward strand.
CCCAGGACCCGAACAACCCCCTGACCCCGGCCAAGGTGGCCCTGGGCAAACTGCTGTTCCACGAACCGGGCATCAACCTGAACCCCAAAAGCAACGTCGGGGCCCGGACGGCTTCCTGCTCGTCCTGCCACTTTGCACAGGCCGGTTTTCAGGCCAACCGCGCCCAGGGCCTGGGCGAAGGCGGTTTGGGATTTGGCCTGGCTGGCGAAGCCCGCTACGTGCACCCGCTCTACGGCCCGGCCACGGTGGATGTGCAGCCCATCCGCACCCCGACGGCCATGAACATGGCCTGGCACGAATGCATGCTCTGGAACGGGCAGTTTGGCGGAACGGGGCTGAACGCCGGCACGGAATACGCCTGGACCGAAGACAGCCCGATGGAGGCCAACTACTTCGGCTTTGAAGGGCTGGAAAGCCAGGCCATCGGCGCGCAGCATGTGCACGGTGCGGAAGTCGACGAAGAAATTCTCACCGAGCTGGGCTACAAGGAACTGATCATCGAGGCCTTCCCCGACAAAAACGACAACCAGCGCTTTCACCGCGTTGCCGTGGGTCTGGCCATCGCCGCCTACGAGCGCACGCTGCTCTCCAATGAAGCGCCCTTCCAGCGCTGGTTGCAGGGAGAACAGGACGCCTTGACGGCGAACCAGAAGCGCGGGGCCATCCTCTTTTTTGGCAAGGGACAGTGCGCCACCTGCCACAACGGACCATCGCTGGCCAATATGGAATTCTATGCCCTGGGCATGAACGACCTCTCCGGCCCGGGCGTGTTCAACGCCAACCCGGTGGCCCGTGAAAACCGGGGCCGCGGCGGCTTTACCTCCGATCCCGACGACCTCTACACCTTCAAGGTGCCGCAGCTCTACAACCTGAAGGATTCGCCGTTTTACGGCCATGGCGCTTCCTTCCGCAGCATTGAGGATGTGATCCGCTACAAGAACCTGGCGCAGAAAGAAAACAGCAACATACCGGAGGAATACCTCAGCCCTGAGTTTGCGCCCCTCGGCCTGTCCGAGCACGAGATCAATCTGCTGGCCGACTTTCTCGCCAACGGGCTCTATGACCCCAACCTGATGCGCTACGTGCCGTCGGAACTGCCCAGCGGCCTATGCTTCCCCAACAACGACCCGGTCAGCCGGAGCGAGGGGGGCTGCGATTAGCACGAAATAGCTTTCGATATGTAATATATATTTACGATCAAACTGAATATAGCGCACAATATCAATGCAACAAACAACATAAACTGAGAATCGACATAATTATACTTTATTCTAGTATGAATATTTAGTTTATCAGGTGAAAGAATAGGCTCAAACAATGATTTCTTTATATGGGTCTGTACAGAATACACCCTGCGAATAGCATCTTGAATTTCACCATTGGAAGCTAACTTTTCAGTTTGTAATACGAGAGAGTCCAGTTCTTCTGATACTTCTACCATAATTGTTTGCCTGGATTGATCTGAAAGTAATATAGACATCTCCATCAACAATAGTTGGATAGATTCGGTTTCTTGTTTTACACTGTCGATAACTGCGGCATCATCAATTGGAACTTGCTCCTGAACGCAGCGGACAATTTCATTATATACACTCAGTATATTAGAATAACTGTAGTTAAATTTTTCCATCATTTCAGAGTATATATGCTCATTGTACCAAGCTGATATTGAAGTCTCTACTTGTATTCTTTTATCAAACTTTCTACCTAAGAAATACAGAACAGTAAGTACACATGCACTGAGTAAACCACTAATAATCGGACCAGCCATTGTATTGTCTTCCATATTTCTACCTACCTAAAACCCAATAAGCATATTCCTCTGCGCGTTCTAGATTTCGAGTTATTTTTTCATTCATTGAATGATGTACACTGTCTAGGTTAAATAAATATTTTGATTTAAACTTTTCCTTTGATAGTCTTTTAATGCTTGGAAAAAGTAGACCCAAATAAAACGAGGAGTTAAAAGATGTTATATCACTTGGCAACAAAAACTCCATAATAGACTCTGTTCTATCAAAGTCGTCTAAGTTTAACTCTTCTCTACATAGTCGCCCTTGTGGTCGCCCAGTAAACATAGTGGACTGCTCATTCCTGTATCTTCTCATATCGACTTCTACTCTACTCATTCCCTGATATTTGCATTAAGCTGTCTTGTGAGAGAAATAATCTAGTAGAAAGCAGAGTACCTGGCATTTTAGTTTTACTTATTGCGTATTTACTCCTGTCTGGAGGCACCCCTAGATCACCTGATGAGTTTAACGCCAAAACTTTTCTACCTTGAATGCTACACGGGTAGTCATTATCAAATCTAATAAAAGTATTGCCAGAAAGAATCTGAAGCTCAGATCGCTCACCATTAACGACATGGCCAGCATCCAGCCCTAAAAAAGATTCAATAAAAGTCATTGTTCCAACTCCACGACTCTCATCAATGTGCTTTAACCTGCTATAACCATGATTCAAGGCAGCGAGCACTGTTGTAATCTCTTTGGACACCGATGCTCCAATATTAGAAAGTTTACTAATGTAACCTTGTATTTGCTTTGTTTGCTCGACATTTTTATGGGCAGTACCAATCATTCCATCATAGAATGAGTAGCCAAAATTAAATATTAATAAGTACATGCACCCCTCCTCAACTTCATTGTTGGACATCAGAAATGCGCCAAATGCATACCAAGTATCTAATTCTGAATGATCCTCAGCATTGTTTAGAACTTCTCCTAATAGGTCATCAAAATGGTTAACTCCATCAGGCGACAATTCATATCCATGCTTCCTCAAACAATCATTTAAATAATTTCTGATTTTTGTAACTGCTTTCCCTTTGCTGTTTTCTCTGTATGACGATACAGTTTTTTTTCCTACACGAAGATTGATTGAAGAAATTGGTCGAAACCTCAGCTTCTCATTGCCTTGCGCCTCTGGAATTAAACTCATCAAAAGCAACATTACATTTACATCATCCACCCTGCCAATAGTTATATATACATCTGGATATATATTCAAAATACGGAGCCTTGTTTGGAGCCGGCGAATGTTTTTCATGTATTCATCTAATACGATCTTTAATACGAATAGAGCTGCCATGTCAACTTCAGCTGTTTCCGTAAACACAATTTCAACAGGGCGCCCATATGCATTCTTTATAGATTTTCGTACAGCCTTAATTTTGGTAATACTCTCTTAATAATTTTTAGATAAACTAAATGTCTTCGGCATATCTATTTGAGGACTGTATCCTAATGAGGCACTTGAATCTATTGACTCCAAATAGCTATCTAGCTGCCAAGTGAATTGTGAAACAATACTCCTATCATAATTTGATTGTGAGCGATTTTTTTTTGCAGTTATTCGCTTGCCTAATGATTCATAGCGCTTAATACGACGTTTTCTTTGCTGCCTTTTTCTTTCTCTTTTAGTCTTTAAAAAGTCCTTTCTAAGGCGTTTTTTTTGTCTTTTGCGCTTCAAAGCAAGAGTTATCTTTGCAAATTAGTCAAATACACCACCACCAGCTTCAACCAATAGCGGTCGCTCCAGTCCTTTTCGAGGCTGAGGTTGAGCACCGCGCCGTCGCCCTCGTGTTTTGGCCAGAAGGGCGTACGCTCCACGGAGGTAGTGTGGTTTTCGTCGGTGCCTGTGCGGTGGGTGCGGTCCAGGCAGACGCTCAACAATTCCGTCCAATGGTGGTGCTGGATGCGGCCATCGGCCTCGTCTGTGGGCTGTTCCAGTACGGCCTCGAGCGTATAGCTCTCCTCCACACTCGGGCGGAGGTAAAGCCGGGCCTTGCCAACATCCGGCAGGGAAATCTGCGCCTCATAGCTGGAACTGCCCAGGGTGGTATACCCCACAAAATCGCCGCGCAATTCCAGGGGATCGGCCACCACCAAGCCTTGCAGGCCTGGACAGAGGATGGCCGCCCGCGCGGGAATGCTCAGGTCCATGTGTTCGCCTTCCGGCGAAAGCGGTTCGGAAACGCCTTCGGCCACCTGTTGCGCACACAGACTGCTGCAGGCCAATACCATAGGGATAGCGGCAGCGCGCAATACGCGCCGGGTCAGGCCCCAACGCATGGGTCGAAAAATGATTGGAAGCCGTTTCATCACCCTCAGTGCGGTTGGCATTGGACGTCCCGGCAGGGAAATGCGCCATCCGTACACATGGTCGCCCACAGAGCATGCTGTGGGCGTGATGGTCAAGGTACGGCGTTATCCACATGTCCCCAAATGCATATTCGCGCCAAAACGCCTTGTCCAGCAGGCGTGAGCCTCTGTCGGGTACACATTTCCACATCGGCCAACGTTTAATTGGACAGCACTTCCTTTTCCCGGTCTGATCCATACAGACCGGCTGTACCTTCCGGGCATGATCCGCAGCTTACTCTGTTTGGTGTTGATCGGCCTCAGCGCACCGGGCATCGCCCAACGGCTTGACCGCGTGGACCCGCCCAACTGGTGGGTGGGCATGGAACACGACACCGTGGAACTGCTCCTCTACGGCCAGGACCTGGCCGGCCTGAAGCCCCGCTTTGACCCACCGGGCCCGGTGGTGCTCTCCGCCAATAGCTTTGGCTCCACCACCCACCTCTTTGTGCAGGTGCACATCCCGGCCGAAGCCCGGGTAGGGCCTTACCGTTTGGTGGCCAGCGGGCTGCGCGGCCAGGCCAGCATCGATTGGGCGCTGGAAGAACGCCTGCCCGGCGAAGGCCGCTACCAGGGATTCGGACCCCAGGACGTGCTCTACCTCATCACGCCCGACCGATTTGCCGACGGCAGCCCGGCCAACAATTACCGCACGGAAGCTCCTCCGGGCGCCGAACACCTGGAATTGGAGTTCGCCCGGGCAGAGCCCGGGCACTGGCACGGCGGGGACCTGATGGGCATCCTGCAGCACCTCGATTACCTGGCCGATTTGGGCATCACCACCATCTGGATCAATCCTTTTTTGGAGAACGCCGGCCGCGGCAGCTACCACGGCTATGCGGCCACCGACCTCTACCGCGTGGACCCGCGTTTCGGACACGTGGACGTGTACGCCGAGCTCGTGGAAGCCGCCCACCTCAAGGGCCTGAAGGTGGTCTTTGACCACGTCAACAACCACGTCGGGGTCCGGCATCCCTGGGTGGCCGACCCACCCACCCCGACCTGGTTTCACGGCACGGTGGACGCGCACGAACGCGACCCCCACCACCTCACCGCGCTGCTCGATCCCTACGCGCCGCAGGCCCTGCGCGACCAGCTCCATCAGGGCTGGTTTGCCGATGCCATGCCCGACCTGAACCAGCGCGATCCGTACGTGGCCCGATACCTGATCCAGCAGACGCTGTGGTGGGTCGAACGCAGCGGATTGGACGGCATCCGCGAAGACACCTGGCCCTATAGTTATCCGGATTTCAGCGCCCGCTGGATGCTCGCCATCGCGCGTGAATACCCGGACCTGACCGTGGTGGGCGAATGCTGGGGCAATACGGCCTTCACCGCAGCTTTCCAGGGACCGGCCTTCGATGGCTCGGTGGCGTCTGGCCAAATGCAAAACAAACCGAACGTTCCAAATTCAGCCGAACATCAGGAGAAGGCCAGCAGCAGCGCGAACCCGGAGACCACTCGGCTGAATGTCCTGCCCAGCGTCATGGACTTCGGGCTGATGGAGGCTTTTGACCGATACCTGCTCGGCCAAAGCACGCTGTACCCCGTGCATGAGCGGCTGGCCACAGACGGCATGTTCGCCGATCCGGCGATGCTGGTCACCTTTTTGGGGAACCACGACATGGCCCGTGCCATTGACCGCGCCAAGGGCGATGCAGACCGCTATAAGGTGGCGTTGTTTGCGCTTTTGACCGTTCGCGGGATACCGCAATTGCTCTACGGCGAGGAAATCGGCATGCGCGCGGCCCTGGACCCCGACCGGCCCGATCCTAACGAACACACCGCCCTGCGCCGCGATTTTCCCGGTGGCTTTCCACACGGCATGGACGCCCAGGGCCAGGACGTGCCCGATGACCCCGACGCCGATTTCCGCTCGGCCTTCACGGCCGAAGGCCGCACTCCACGGGAAAACGCATTGTTTGATTTCACCCGTGCCCTGTTGCAGCTCCGTAAAGCCCACCCCGCACTGCAACACGGCCGCATGGTGCAACTGACTCCCCGCTGGGATGGCGTTTGGGCCTGGCTGCGCCAGACCGAAAACGAAAGCATCCTGTGCGTGGTCAACAGCGGCAGTACTGCGCAGACCATCGCGCCGGAATACCTGCATCCGCTTTGGGACGACCTCGGATGGAACGAGCGTTCCATAACGTTTCAGGACCTGTTTACGGAACGGACCCTAAGCGCAGCAACGCCTCTGGAATTGCCTGCCTACGGCACGGCCGTGTTCCTGGTCAAACCCTGAAAGCCAGAAGCACGGCCTGGAACAGGATCAGTTTCCCGGCAGGCCTTCTTCCAAAAAGGCAAACACATCCGGCAGCCGGGCGCGCCAGGCGTTTTCGTTGTGTTCTGCGCCGGGATAGACCCGGTATTCCCAATTCTGCTGGGGTTGCCAACCGTTGGCCTCCATCAACTCGTTGGCCCGGCTTTGGTAAGGCGGGTATTCCGCGTCCAGTGTAGCTGTACCGTGGTCCATCCAAATGCGGCTGCCTTCGGGGTGCGGGGCCGGTTTGCCGCTTCTGAGGTACTCCAGAAACACGCCGTTCAGGGCCGGCCAATGGGTGGACAGGCAGGCGGCCTGACCAAAAACGTCCGGGTATTCGCCAATGGCGTAGCAGGAAATCAGCCCACCCATGCTGGAACCGGCAACCATGGTGTTCGCCCGTCCGGGCAAGGTGGCAAAGCTGCGGTCGATGTGGGGTTTGAGCTCCTCCACCAAAAAGCGCAGATAAGCATCGGACTTGGGCGCCTCCCCGGCGAAGCGCGCTGCCGCCTGCTCGGGTTCTTTGGCCACGAAGGCAGCTATGCTGTCGGCCACTGCCTGCTCGGGTTTGGTGGGCATGTAATCCAGCGTGCGTTCAGCACTGTTCCAGATGCCCACGATGATCCAGTCATGGCGCAGGCTGTCCATGGCCTCGTCCACACCCCATTCGTCGCCGCCCCAGGAGCGCCCCGGCTCGAACAAGTTGCCGCCGTCGTGCATGTAGAGCACTGGGTAGGCCGCACTGCTGTCGTAGCCCGGCGGCAGGTATACCTCCACATTGCGGGCTTCGATGTGGGTCGACATGAAATTGGGCAGTTCCACGATCCGGGATTCCGTTTCAATTTCGTCGTTAACGATACCGGAATCGGTGGCGTCGGTGTTGTATGCCGTGTCCCTGCATGCAGCAACGGCCAACAGCAAAAAAAGCATTGGAAACAAATGGTGGCGCTTCATCGGTCATTGCGTTTGTAGCCCTGCCAAATGATGGGAATCCAACCCAAAATGGGAATGAAAAAAGCCAGGGTTCTGGGGTTGCGGAGCATGGCCGTACACAGGGCAAGCAGGTCGGTCCGCATTTTGAAAGCACGTCCTCCACTTTTGCGGTAGCGCCGTTCGTGTTCAGCAAAGAGCAAGGGCCAGCCCGGCGAATGGAAGAAGGCCAATTTACGCCAATTGCGCAGGTTGAAGCGCAGCAGTTTCCAGCCTTCATAGGGCTGTTGGCCGTAGCGGGCCACTGCAGCGTCCAGGTCGCGCTGGAACTGGCTGCGGACGCGCTCGGTGATGGCCTCGATGTCTTCGCGCGTCAGCGCATCAAAAGGCTTGTTTGTCCATTCCCAGGGGCTCATGCGGGTGCCCATCACATAGGTCAGGCGGGCCGGAAAGGCAAAGTAGAAGAGCCATGGAAAAAACGGCAGCAGCACCAACAGCCAGGTGATGGGCAAAAAGGGCACCCCCAATTTGGAAGAAACACGGTTGACTGCATCAAAACTGTAGGAGTGCGGATTGATGTATTCCCCGTTGACGGTGCAAATGGGAATGATGTCCGTTTTGTATTTGAGGCTCATGCGCACAAACGAGGTGGCAAAGCGCTGGAGCTGGTATTTTTTGTTGAAGCCCTTTCCGATGCCGCCGATGCCCTCCGGGTAGATCAGCACATTGCTGCCCCGGTACTGTATCATGGTTTCGAAA
>JAUIHG010000097.1 GCA_030432405.1 Bacteroidia bacterium
CGCATCCCCCCAATTCCGCAATAAGCCATGGCCAAGAAATCCAAAGGCAACCGCATCCAGGTCATTCTGGAATGCACCGAGCACAAGGAATCCGGACAGTCCGGTACTTCCCGGTACATCACCACCAAGAACCGGAAGAACACCCCGGAACGGATTGAACTCAAAAAGTTCAACCCCATCCTCAAGAAAATGACGGTGCACAAGGAGATCAAATAGACTCCGCTGTACTGCGCACAATAGCGCGTATCTTAAACGGCACGACAATACCCTTCCGCTATGGGCAAGATTTCGAAAAACGCACGCAACTCTTCCGGTCAGAAAGTTTCCGGGGGTAAAGATTTTGTCAAGGTCATCGTGACCCAGAAGTCCGAAAAGACCGGTGGCTATACCTATAAGGAAGTCATCGTGCACAAGGACAAGGTCAAGGAGGCCCTTAAAGGCGAAAACTGATCCGGTATGGACGGTGCGGTTTCCGTGCTGTTCCACCCGTTGCACATCGGCGCCATCGGATGCGGCATACGTCCAACAACTCCGATGCATTGTGCCTGTTTTGCCGTGTCGAATGCGGCAGTACAGGCCATTCAGAGCTTCTCGCAAGGGGAGCTTTTTTTGTAGGCGGGTGCCGCTCGGTACCCCGGCTGCCGTGCTGACCAGCTGAAGCGTTGGTCCTTTTGTGTTCGCGCGCAGCGCACCGGGTGTCACCGCCTTGATCCGGATGCACGCACGAAGCACCGCAGCACCCTTTCTCCCAACATCCGCACCCCTTTCCGCATGGGACTGTTCAACAAGATTTTCAACCGGGAACAAAAGCAGGACCTGGATCAGGGTCTGGAAAAGACCCGCAGCGGCTTTTTCTCCAAGATTTCCCGGGCCGTGGCGGGCAAGTCCAAGGTCGACGACGACTTCCTGGACGAACTGGAAGGCGTCCTGATCTCCAGCGATGTGGGGGTGGACACCACCGTCCGCATCATCGAACGCCTCGAAAAACGGGTGGCCCGCGACAAATACCTCGGGGCCGAAGAACTCAACCAGCTTTTGCACGAGGAAGTCATTGGGCTGTTGACCGACAACCAGACCCCGGACTTTGAGCGCTTTGAGGCTCCCGGACCCCAACGGCCCTATATCATATTGGTGGTCGGGGTCAACGGGGTGGGTAAAACCACCACCATCGGCAAACTGGCCCACCGTTACAAAGACATGGGTCTCAAGGTATTGCTCGGGGCTGCCGATACCTTTCGTGCAGCTGCTGTGGACCAGCTCAACATCTGGTCCGAACGCGCCGGGGTGCCGATTGTCAACAAGGGCATGGGCACCGATCCGGCTGCTGTGGCCTTTGATACGGTGCGCGAGGCCAAGACCACAGGGGCCGACGTGGTGCTCATCGATACCGCCGGGCGCCTGCACAACAAGGTGGGCCTGATGAACGAGCTGGCCAAGATCCGCCGCGTCATCGACAAAGAATTGCCCGGAGCACCCCATGAAGTGCTCCTGGTCCTGGACGCCAGCACGGGACAAAACGCCCTGGAACAGGCCCGCGCCTTCACCGAAGCCACGGAAGTCAGCGCCATCGCCCTGACCAAGTTGGATGGCACGGCCAAGGGCGGCGTGGTTCTGGGCATTGCCGACCAATTCCGCATTCCCTTGAAATTCATCGGCGTCGGCGAAAAGCCCGAGCATCTGCAAATTTTCAACAAGCGCGAATTTGTGGACAGCCTCTTCGCCGGAACGGCGAAAGAACATCAATAGACCTTCCGGAACGGCGAAAGAACATCAATAGACCCGCCGGAACCGCGCCTGTACTCCACAAGACCGCATACCACCAGACCAGCGCCCCGCCTATGCGCACCAAAGGCCAAGACAAAGTCAACCTCATTACCCTCGGCTGCTCCAAAAACCTGGTGGACAGTGAGGTGATGCTGCAACAGCTGCGGGCGGGCGGCGTGGACGCCGAACACGAATCGGCCGAAGAGGACGCCAACGTCATCATCGTCAATACCTGTGGGTTCATCGACCGGGCCAAAGAGGAGTCGATCAACACCATCCTCACCTGGGCCGAAGCCCGCCAGGAAGGTGCCATCGACAAATTGTACGTAACCGGCTGTTTGAGCCAGCGCTACCGCGAGGACCTGTCCAAAGAGATTCCGGAGGTGGACGCCTGGTTCGGCACCCTTGAATTGCCGTCCTTGCTGCAGCGTTTTGAGGTGGATTACCGCCATGAGCTGCTGGGTACGCGGACCTTGACCACGCCCAGCCATTATGCCTATCTGAAAATCTCGGAAGGCTGCAACCGGACCTGTGCTTTCTGCGCCATTCCCTTGATGCGCGGTGGCCACATCTCCAGGCCCATCGAGGAGGTGGTGGCCGAAGCGCGCAGCTTGGTGGCCCAAGGTGTGGTGGAAGTGATGCTCATTGCCCAGGAACTGACCTATTACGGCCTGGACCTGTACAAGCGCCGGGCGCTGGCCGAACTGCTGGATGCCCTAAGCAGAGTGGAAGGTCTGGCCTGGATCCGTCTCCACTATGCCTACCCGAGCAAGTTTCCCCTCGACGCGCTGGACGTCATGGCTGCACGGCCCAACATTTGCAACTACCTGGACATGCCGCTGCAGCATGCCGCCGATCCGGTTTTGCAGCGCATGAAGCGGGCCATAACCCGCGACGAAACCCGTCATTTGCTCGATGCCATCCGGGCCAACGTGCCCGGCATTGCCCTGCGGACCACCATGCTGGTCGGCTTTCCCGGCGAAACCGACCGCGACTTCCAGGACCTGCTGGATTTTGTGGCCGAGCAGCGTTTCGAACGCCTGGGCGCCTTTCCCTACAGCCACGAAGAAGGCACAAGCGGCTACCAGCTCGAAGACGATGTACCGGAGGACGTCAAGCAGGCCCGCATGGATGAACTGATGGCGCTTCAGGAAGGCATTTCCGCGGAACTCAATGCCGCGCGGGTGGGTTCAACCGAAAAGGTGCTGGTGGACCGCCTGGAAGGCGAATACTTTGTAGCCCGTACCGAGCGCGATTCGCCGGAGGTGGACAACGAAGTGCTCATCGATGCCCGTCGGCATTTTCTGCGCATCGGCGATTTTGCCCAGGTCCGCCTGACCAAGGCCGATGCCTTTGACTGTTATGCCGAGCCGGTCGAGGCCCGGAATCCCCACGAATCCGCGCACCACAGCGCGCAATCATAAGCCCCGTTTCTATGCCTGCCGACGCTTCCAGACCTTCGACTGCTGCACCTTCTTCACCGCCGCATGCAACAGAGGAAGGGCCGGCAGAATCGGAAGCGCCGGGTTTGGCGCCTGCGGAAACCTTGCCACCGGTTGAGGTGCTGCGCGTTCCCTATGCCCAGACCGGCCGCTTTTCCAAACTGGTCGTGGAGTATCTGGAAGGGCAACCCGAGCTCCGCGGCCTGGCGCCATTTGCGCCAACGGCCGAAGGCCTTGATGCTGCGATGGAGGCTTGTATTCGCCGGGAGGCGAACGGCCATTCCTACCCGCGTGCCGCTTTGCGGGAGGCGCTGGACGCGCAATACGCCGGGCTTGACATGACCGAGCAGCTGCGCGCCAATATCGACGCCCTGGGGGAGGACGCGTTGTGTGTGGTCACCGCCCACCAGCTCAACCTGTTTGGCGGCCCCCTGTATCTGATCCACAAGACCGTGGCGGCCATTCGCCTGGCCGAAACCCTTCAGGCACGGCAGGCTGCTGCCGGAGCGCAGCGTCGGGTGGTGCCGGTCTTTTGGCTTGGTTCCGAGGACCACGATTTTGCCGAGGTGGACCATTTCCGACTGTTTGGCAAAACGTTGCGCTGGGAGGACGCGCCCGATGGGGCAGAACAATGCTCCACCGGCGGCATGCCGCTCCAGGGTTTGGAAGCGCTGTATGCACAGCTCGACGGCATGCTGCGCGACGATCCCCATGCCGAATCCCTGCGCGCCCTGTTCCGGGAATCCTACCTGCAGGGCGGCTCCTATGCAGAAGGCCAGCGGCGTTTTTTGCACACACTGTTCGGCCGTTTTGGACTGGTTGTTCTAAATGCGGATACCCCGGCCCTCAAGGCGCATTTTGCCCCGGTTTTGGAACGGGAACTATCCGAGGGATTTGCCGCCGCCCACGGGGCGAAAGCCCGGCAACGCCTCGACGCCGATTGGCACGTTCAGGCCGAACCCCGGCCCATCAATTTGTTTTACCGCGCACCGGTTGCACAAGGACAGCCCGTGCGCGAGCGTGTGGACCTCCTGGAGGCCGAAGACGGGGCCCGTTTTCAGCTCGCCGAGTCCGGCAAGCGCTGGACCCTGGACGAGGCCCTGGAGTTGGCCCGAACCCACCCGGAGCGTTTCAGCCCCAACGTCCAGTTGCGGCCCCTGTACCAGCAGAGCGTCTTACCGGCAGTGGCCTTTTTGGGCGGTGGCTCGGAAGTGGCATATTGGCTGCCCCTCCGCGATGCCTTTGAAGCCGCAGACATCTTCATGCCCGCCGTCCTGCTGCGCCAGAGTTTCTGGTGGCTGGATCGGCCTTCGGCCGAAAGGCTGGAAAGCCTCGATCTGAAACCGCAGGACCTCTTTGGAGAATCGGAGGCCCTGGTGCAGTCCTGGGTCCGGGCCCACGAGACGGAGGAACTCAGCCTGGAGGCCGAAAAAGCGGAATTGGAAGCCCTGTACGGGCGCATTGCCGATCGGGCTGCGGCTGTCGATCCGAGCCTGCGCGGCAAGGTGGAGGCCGAGCAGGCCGGGCAGCAAAAGGCCTTGGACAAGCTTGAGGGCCGCTTGGTGAAGGCCTCCAAACAACGCCACGAAACGCAGGTCAAGCAGCTGCGCAAACTCCTGGACCGCCATTTCCCGGACGGGGGCCTGCAGGAACGCCACGACAACATGGCTTCCCTCTGGTTGCGGCACGGAAGCACCTTTGTGGACGTACTGTACGCGGCTATGGATCCGCTGGACGCCGCCTTTGTGGTGGTGGTCGAACAGCCGGAAACGCGGGAGAACTAGCGCATCAACAGCGCCTGCTGGGGTACACCCGACTGGGGCTGCCAGGACAGCAACACCGGTCCGAGGCCTTGGTCGGATACGGCTACATGCACCGTTCCAGCGCTTGCTCGGCCTTGGCCCAGCACGCGGCCGCTCAGTTCAAACAGGGTCCAGGTGCCGGGCCCTGCTGCTTCAAACTGCCATCCATTGGCCTGGCGCACCGGTTCCAGCGCGGTGGCGGCCTGGTGGAGCCGGGCAGCGGGGGTGCTGAAGAATGCCGTATCGGATACCTGGGTCAGGGTGCCTCCACTTTGGCAGCGCGCCTGCACCGTCCAGGCATAGGCCGTGGAAGGCTGCAGGATGTTGACGGTGGCTGTATTGCTGAGCACCGTGAGGGTTTTGCTGCCGGCACCCCCGGCACGCCGACCGGTGACGCGGTAGCCCTGTGCTCCGGGAATGGGGTCCCAATACAGGCTGGCGCTGCCCGACCCCAGCACTTGTGCATCCAGGCCAGTAGGCGTGGTACCGTTCCCGCAAGGTTCGGCCAGGCGGTAGATGCTGTCTTCGGACCAAATGGCCAAAAAGAGTTCGCCCGAGGCGTTCTCTCCAAAACTGACCACGCCGCCCACATTCAGCGGCAGCATGGTGGTGCTCAGGCCCGGGTCGTCGGCATCCGTGGCCCAAAAATTGCCGGAGAGGAAATCGCAGAAAATGTATTGGCCATAGAGCCCTGCATGGCCCTGGCCGCGATACACAAATCCGCCGGTGATGGACAAGCCGCCAGTGGCAAAATCGTGCGGATAATCAAATATGGGCTCGTCGTAGACCGCCCCAGGCTGGCATTCCCCGGCGTCGAACAGGAGGCTGCCTTCCCGGCAGGCCCATCCGTAATTGGCGCCTCCGGCGAATCCGGCCGGCTCGCGGTTGACTTCCTCGCGGGCATCCTGGCCCACGTCGGCAAACCAATAATTGCCGGTCAGGCGGTCAAACCCGGCCCGCCATGGATTGCGGACGCCAAAGGCCCAGATTTCGCCGGGCACCGTCGGGTGTCCGGCATAGGGATTGCCCGCCGGAATGGTGTAGGGGAATGCCCCATCCACATCCAGACGCAGGATTTTTCCCAAAAAGGCGGTCGAGTCCTGGCCATTGCCAAAGGGATCGCCGGCATCACCACCATCGCCCAGACCGATGTACAGGTAGCCGTCAGGACCGAAGTTCAGGTCGCCTGCGTTGTGGTTGGAAAACGGCTGCGGTACCGAAAAGATGTTGACGCGGGTGGTGGGGTCAAGCCGGTTGGGATCCACGGCATCCCGGGTCAGCCGGTCTACGCGGGTATCGCCTGAAGTATTGGTGTAATTGACATAGGCGTAGCCGTTGTTGGCGTAGTCGGGATGAAAGACCAAGCCGAGCAAGCCCTGCTCAAAACCGGAACTGCCCACCTGCGTGGATAAGTCCACAAAGGGCTGGGGCAGGAGGTTGCCACGGGCATCCAGGATGCGGATGGTACCGGAACGTTCGGCCACAAAAAGCCGGGCATCGCCCGCACTGGCAATATCGCGCGGTTCACTGAGCCCACCGGCAAAAGGCACCACCACCGGATTGGGCTGGGCCTGGGTCAACAGGGGCAAAACCTGGACAAGGACCAGCGTGCAAAAAGCAAGGGCAGGCCGCAGGTGGTTGATCAACAATACACTGGGTCGGGAGGGGCGTAAGCGTTGGAGCATGGCGGAAACTTAACCCCAATTTGGCGCACGGATGGCCTTCGCCCGCCAGGGCACATCAAGAATACCGTCAAAACAGGACGCCAGTTGTCAGAAACTTGGCGCTGAATTGGTGCCGGCGGCAAACCGCGCTAGTGCGCGAAGCATCAGTTCCCAAACGGAATCATGGCGTCCGGATCGATGCCGCCGGTGCTGTCGGCTGTTCCGGCTTCGGGGGCGGGCGCCGACTTTTGCTCAGCGCCCTCGGGCGAAGGCTTGGCCTTGCCTTTTCCTTCACTTTTGGGCTGTTCCGGCATCATGGACCGGGCAGCATCGGCTGCTTTTTTGGCCGTCCAGCCACTTTTGGCGCGGGCTTCGCGCCACACCATCAAGCCCTTGTAACCCATGGCCAACAGGCCGAGGTTGCCGTCGGCCGGTACGGCCATTTCCTGACCGTCCTGGGTGCGCATGGTGGGGCCTTCGCCCGTCTTTTGGCTTGGCTGCAGCTTGTTGGAGGACTGGTCGGCTTGGCTCATGCCGTGAAACTACGGCAGCGGAATGAAGATGCCAGAACTTGCCACAGGCCATTGCAGCAGAGTCCATCCACATGGCGATTGCTCATGGATCTGGGTCGCATACGCAACGCATGGCTGGAAATGCACAAAGGAAGGGTGCAACCCGTAGTTTGTGGCATGCGTCTACCAAGCTCTTCCTTGTATGGTTCCCCCAAATGCTCCCATGGTGCTTCCTGGGGCCTGGCCTTGATGTTGCTGATGTTGCCTGCGCTTTCCCATGCCCAGGTGTTTGGCGGCCAGGCTGTAATGCAGGGCCAACGGGTAGAAATGGGCATCAACCAATGTGGCGTTTACCGGGCAGACTCCTCCACTTTGGCTGGATTGGGGTTTGGAGGGCCTCTTGGTCCGTTTTCAGGCCTTGATTCGACGGCACTTGGGGCCATGTATATGGAAGCCGGCCAGGCATGCGGCGACTATTGGCGGCGCCACGACGAGTTCGGCTTCCAATTGGTGGACCGAAGGGCCTCCAACAGAGCGGCTTGCGAAGACTTCGACATGCCGGGCAGCATAACCGCTTACACCTTTGGCGCCGGTGTGCATACCGTGGTTTGGCAGGGAACGGCCACCATCGACAGCAATACCATCGGCGTCAAGCAGACCACCACCCTGGGCATCAACGACGGCTTTGTGCGGACAGAGGTGACCCTGACCAACCTGAGCCCGCATCCCCTGGACAAGCTGTATTATGCCCGCCGCTTGAAGGCGGACAACGACATCTCAAAGGAAGACTCCAAAACGTCCAATCAGGTGCTCTCCCAGGCTTCAGACAGTGTCGGGGTGCCCACCGGCCTGCCATCGGCCGTCTTGGCCACGGGCTTCAGGACCGGATGCCAATTGGTTCTGGCCAGCAACGACTACCGTTCCCGTGCGGCCATCACCACCGCCCACTTTGGGGACTACTATTTCCATCCCAAGCGCATGTGGAACGATGGCAATGACTTCAGCCATGATCCCGCGGACTCCATTCGGACCGATTTTCCCATTGCGCTGGCGTTCCGCATTGATGATCTGAATCCGGGAGCCACCACTTCCTTCAAATACGCCCACATTTTTGACCTGTCCGAAATGAGCCTGGCCTTGAGCGACAGTGTGGCCACCGCCTGTCCCATACCCTATGGGTTGTCCGCTGATGTAGGGACCACCAAGGCGCGCCTGCGGTGGACAAAAGATCCCATGCACATGGGTTTCAGGCTCTTTGGCGGACCCATCGGGTCACCTCCCGTGATTCGGCACTTAACCGCTGACTCCATACGCATCAAGGGGCTGAGTCCCGGCACCACCTACCAGTGGACGGTCCGCGCCCGCTGCGTGGACGGAACAGAACCTGTGGCCGCCCCGGTCCAAACCTTCACCACGGCAACCCTACGGGATGGAGCCCTTGCGCTTGATCCCATCCTGCTGCACCCTAACCCGGCTTCCGGCGTTTTTGCCCTTTCGGGCGAATCCCTGAGCGGCTACCGACAGGTCAGCGTACACGATGGCTCCGGCAGGATCTTGCAGGTGCTGCCCGTTCAGGGAGATCCCATGCACATGGACGCCAGCGCGTGGGCCCAGGGGATTTACCTCCTCCGCCTGACCGGCGAAGGCCCGCCGCGGCAGTTCAGGCTGCTGGTGCCATGAGCCTGGAAACCATGCGTGATCGTACACAGCGCGGCTGCTCGTACAAGGCCGCTCTTGGTCCAATCCGGTCAACCGCCTGTCATGGTGGATGCCCTTACGATGTAATTTGTAGTATGAAAAGACGCTCCACGTGCTTCCGTTTTGGTCTGATTGGCGGCCTTGCTATGGTACTTCTGGCTTATGCCGGAGCACCCTTGCACGCTCAAATTTTTGACGGTCAAGGCGTATTGCAAGGCAAACGGGTGGAATTGGGCATCAATGCCTGCGGTGTTTACGCGGTGAACAGTGCAACACTTGCCGGTCTAGGAAGCGGCCCGGAAGGACCTTTCAACAATCCGGTGCTGGCCGGATTGGGTGCCATTTACCTCAACGAGCCTGGCGATTTCCCACCCGTTTGTGGCGACTATTGGTTTCCGGGTACACCCGAAGAGAGCTTTGGCTTTCAACTCGGATCCGGTCCGGTCTTTAAGAATGGCAGGGCCGATTGCGGCTTCAATGCCATACCG
This sequence comes from Bacteroidia bacterium, assembly GCA_030432405.1. GTDB lineage: Bacteria > Bacteroidota > Bacteroidia > Chitinophagales > BACL12 > WGOA01. Next base: position 9,371 of record JAUIHG010000097.1, read on the forward strand.
GGTGCACTTTACGTTTACGAGGACTTGGGGACCGTGCGCCGCATGACCTGGCGCGGTGTGCTGCATACGGACAGTGTTCGATTGACCATATTCCAACGGACCACACTGGGTACCGATGCACGATTCTTCCGCACCGAGGTACACATCACCAATAGCGGTTCCAGCGCCATGGAGGAATTGTATTACGCGCGAAGCATGGATCCCGACAACGACCATGCCTCCTCCGGTTTTTTCACCACCACCAACCGTGTCATCACGCAAGCGGATGGCAGCGGCACTCCAAGCCTCATCGAGGCCATTGGACCCGCATTCGGTATGTGTTACCTGGGCCTGGCCAGTGCAGACCCGCGGTCAAGGGTGGCGTTGGGGATCAGTCCGGGCACCTTTTCCCTGACCAACCCTTCGGACGCATGGCATGGCATCAATGGCTATGGCGCCAGCGGCATCCAGCCTGGCGATTGGTCGATCAGCATCGCCTTCCGAGTGCAAAACCTGATGCCTGGTCAAACCGATACGTTGCGCTATGTCCACGTGTTTGAAGCAGAAGATGTTCCACTTGCCCTTGCCTTCGATTCGGTTGAGGCATGTCCAACGCCTGCAAGCCTTTCGGGCGTTGCGGCAGCGGAGCGTGCCGACCTGTATTGGGAAGGCCATGCCACACACATCGGTTACAAACTCCGTGGCGGTGCCGTCGGGGGCAGCCCGTTTGTAAAAACCACCACCAACGACTCCATCCGGATCAACGGCCTGACCCCGTCCACCGCATACCAATGGAAAGTGCGCGCAAAATGCAGCGACGGAAGCGAATCCGCCTATGCGCCGGTACAGCTGTTCAGCACGCCGGCTTTGCGGGGAATGGCCCAGGCTTCGGCCTTCAAGGTCTTTCCTAATCCGGCTTCTGGCGTTTTCGCCCTTTCGGGCGAAACCCTGCCCACCTATGACCGTGTCCGCATCATCGATATGGCCGGACGGCTGGTACAGGAAGTGGGCTTGAACGGTCAAAGCACACTGACGCTGAACGCGGCCGGCTGGAACTCCGGCATCTACACGGTGCAGTTGTTGGGCAAGGGCGCGCCGCAGTACCTACGCCTCCAGGTGCGGTAGTGGATGCCCTTCTGCGGGAAAACCTTGTCCTGGACACTGCCTGTGCTTAAGCGGCATGGCCGCTGCATTTGCCAAAATCACCACCGTTCAACCCGATGCCCCTTCCGGTTTTCCGGAAGGGGCTCAGGGACGGTTGCACCAGCAGCACAACCGGAAACGGAACGTTTGTTCCAATATAAGATCTGCTAGCGTTGCCTAGAAGCTGATCCGGTAATTCAGGAAAGGAAAGATGCCCGTTTGGGTGAACCCTTCCAGGTTTCCGGTTTCCGAATTGTAATACTCCGCAAAGGCGTTCTGTCGGTTGGTGGTGTTTTGCACATCCAGCCGCAACGTATGCGTGGCCTTCGGCCGCTCAAAGCGGTATTGGAATCCCCAGTCCAGGCGGTAATACACCGGTGTTTGAGCGGCATACACCCCGCCCGGCAAGAGCACCGTTCGTCCTGCATCGCGGGACGCTTCAAGATCAATGGCGTCATAGCGGTTTCCGCCCTGCAGGGCGAATTTGCCATTCAGCCCAAGGGTCTTGTTGCCCTTTTTGCCCACAGGCCATTCTTTGCCGCCCAGCAGGTTGGCGGTATAGCCGCGATCGTAACTCGTGGAATACCACTTGCCGTCTTTGGGCCGGTAGCGGGAGCGGAATACGGATCCGGTAAACAAGGCATACCATCCGTTTCGGAACGAACGTTCCAACGTGAGGTCGATGCCGATGTTGTAGCCTTCGCCGGCGGAGACGGCGCTGTCCACGCCGACAATTTCCCAGATGTCGGAGGCATTGAGGATGGAGCGGGTGCTGCCGGAGTCTGCTTCAATGGCCACATCGTAGAGGTATTGTCCATAAAGCTCCACGTTCAGGCGCCAGGGGCCTTTGAAATCCTGCGCCAACCCGACAACGCCGTGCACCGCCTTGGTCAACTCGAGGTTCTGATTGACACTGGCCTGGATGCCTTCATCCGGGTTGGCCTGTTCGAGGTAATACGAAGAAAGGTGTTCGGGTTTGCTGTGTTGACCGAAGGCCAGGGTCCAGCGGCGTTGTTCATTTTCCTGCCACTCCAGCGACAGCCTCGGATCCACCGACCACGCATTGTTGATGCGCAAAAGGGTTCCGTGTACGCCGCTTTGCAACGTCCAGTCGGGATGAAAGCGGTAGCGCCATTGGGCATGGGCCTGGGCCAGTCCGGTCTCGCCTTCGCCGTACAGGTACCGCGTCCAAACGCCGTTGGTATCCGCGTTTTGGTATTCGTAGAAGTAGTTTTCGTGCCCGTAGATCAAACCCCCACGCAAGCTGTGTGCGGCATTGACCTTGTGGTGGATCATCCAGCTGCCGCGCAGAATATTGGAGCGGAATCGGGTGGAATCGTAGTAGACCTTGCGGTAGTCCTGTTCGGGGTCCAGGTAATAGTACTTGTCCCAGTAGCGGTCCGTGGAGGCAGCCAGCACAGTTCGCATCCAGGTGCGTTTGCCCAGCAGCATGCGGTGGCTCAAACCAGCAACGCCTACCTGGGAGCCGTCGTTGAAACCATATCCATCTCCGCCGTCCCACTGGGTGGAATCTGCCTCCACGGCTTCCGATGCATTGTTGGCGCCTCCCAGGCCCCAAAGGCTGAAGGTGCCGGCCTTTCCGGCGGGCAGGTGGATTTTGAACGACAGGTCCTGGTAGGTGGGCAAAATGTCGCCAACCGGTTGCATGAAGGTGCTCAACAGCGCCAGTGTGGAATAGCGGTAATTGATCAGATAAGACGCGTTGCTGTTTTTGGAGAACGGCCCTTCGGCCGAAGCCTCGATGCCCAGAAGGCCCGCCATGAAACTGTATTCGCGCTTTTCGCTGTTGCCTTCGCGCAAGCGCAAATCAAAAACACCGGCCGTGGCGTTGCCGAATTCCGCAGGAAATGCTCCGGTGTAAAAATCGCTGCGGGCCAATGTGCTGCTGGACAGCATGCTGATGGCGCCGCCACCACCGCCCAGACCGCCAAAGTGGTTGGGGTTGGGGATTTCGATACCCTCCAGACGCCACAACAGCCCACGGGCACTGTTGCCGCGTACGATGATTTCGTTGCTCAGGTCGTCGTCCGATCCAGCCACACCGGCAAAATTCAGGGCCATGCGCGCCGGGTCGAAGATGCCCGCCGCGTAGCGTCCGGTTTCTTCCACATCAAAACTGCGGGCGCTGACGGTGGCCATTTCGTTGAGCGGTCGGGCAGGACCGTCGTCGGCTTTGATGGTGACGGTTTGCAGCTGCGCCACGCTTTCAGTAAGCGCCAGCTCCAGCACCACTTCCTTTCCTGCGGTGACCAGCAGGTCCGGGATGCCGGAAGGCTCATAGCCGATAAAGGAAATGCGGAGCATATGGCGCCCAAGCGGTACGCCTTCCAGGCGAAACGCCCCGTCCATGTCCGTGCTGGTGCCCCGCAGGTCGGCTTGGGGATCCGGGCTGCCCGAAGGCAACAGCACCACGGATGCGCCGGGGAGCGGTTGGCGGGAATCCGCATCGCGGATGATGCCGCGAACGGTTTGTGTGGCCACGGCAGGCGCTTGGGCCTCCAGGTGGCGCATGCCAGTGAACAGCAGGCATGCCAGCAAGAGCAACCCGGTGCCTTTGGATACAGCTGCGTGATGCCTTCGAAAAAATGAAGGCCGTTTTGGATGGGTGAGGGGGTGTTGAGGGGCCATTTCCGGTAGGTGCTTGTTGGTTTTGAACCGGAACCAACAAGCGGGCGGAAACGGCTTTTTTGCAGCTGCAGCAAAGCCATAAACCGGTGCATTGGTGATTCCGGAGAACGCCAACAAAGACCCCGGAAGGCACCAAGGGTTGCAGCACATGCAAAAAGAAAGGAAGAAACGGTCCGAAGAGGCCTACCACAGGCCCGGGATCAAACGGTCGCTTTTGGCCACATAGGCCTGGAACGCCGGGTCATCCCCGTAGCGCTTGGCGTGGGATCTTTCCAACAGGGGGATGCCCGACACCTTGATGAGCAATACCGCAATCCAAACCGGACCGATCCACGCCAGGGCCAAAGGCCAACCGCTCAAAGCACTGGCCGCCGTGGTGGCAAAACCGATCCACGCGAGGATTTCCCCCGTATAATTGGGGTGCCGCAAACGGCTCCAAACCCCTTGTTGCATGAAGCGGTCGGGGTGCTCTTTTTTGAAGCGGAATTTCTGCGCATCGGCCACCGCCTCTAGCCAAAGGCCCAACAGCCAGACCACGATGCCGCCCAGCAACAGCACGCCATGGATGGATGACCAAGTATCCGGTATGCCATCCGGCGTGTGCAGCAGGCCGGCTTCCTGTTGCCAAAGGACCAGCGGAAAAGGCAACAGGACCACCCAGACGGTGACGGTTTGCAGGGTCCAGAATCCGGCCAGGCGCCAGGGGTTGGGACGCATGTCGTCAAAACGGGCATCGCTGTCCATGTGCAGGATGCGCCGGAACAAGTAGCCGCCCAGGCGCAAGGACCAACTCAGGACCATGGCCAACAAAACGGCACTCAATCCGCCGGGCTGTCCGATTAACCACCAGGCCAATGCCGCTGCCGCAGCGAAGCTCACGCTGTACAACAGGTCCGTAAGCTTGTCGGTCTGGCGCAAAAAGCCGTTCAAAAAGCCTGCGGCATTCAGAACGACACTGGCTAACGCGGTAACGAGGAGGGGGTGCATGGACATGGGAATAAGCTAACCTATATCCCTGCAAACCGCAGTGGAGCCAAATGGTTCAGGCTCGTAAATGGCCCCGGATGCGGCCAGGCGTGCCATCTGG
>JAUIHG010000098.1 GCA_030432405.1 Bacteroidia bacterium
GCCACCCCGTTCCAGAATCTGTGCGCGCACGGCTTCGATGATGCCCGGCAGCTTGTTGGTGCCCACATGGGGCTGCGCATCGACGAGGATGTCCGGATCCGCGCCGTGGGCAACGAGCAGTTCCAGCACTTTGCGCACGTCGCCGCGTTTGGTGGAGCGGGTGTAGAGTTTGCCGTCCGAGTAGGTACCGGCACCGCCTTCGCCAAAACAGTAATTGGAATCCGGATCCACGATGCCTTCGCGATTCAGCCGCGCCAAATCCCGCCGCCGGTCCCGCACCGCCTTTCCGCGTTCCAGAACGATCGGTTTATAACCGCGCTCGATCAGTTCCAGGGCCGCAAACAAGCCGCCCGGGCCGGCGCCAACCACGAGGACAGGGCGCGCTTCCGAGACATCGGGATAGTCGGGCAGGAAGCGCTCGGGTACAGCCCCGGCAAGCGCGGTACCCCCGTCCACCGGTCCACCATCCGGAGGAACATGATCCGCAGACGGAGCATCTCCGGCCCCGCCTTCCGCCTCCACCTGCACCGCAACCCGCAACTGCACTTTGACCGGCCGTTTGCGGGCATCGATGCTGCGGCGCAGCACATCCACCGCTCCAATCGCCTCCGGCGAAAGCCCCATCCGCCGCGCGACAGCCTGGCGCAACAGCACCGGCGTTGCGGCGGCTTCCGGGCTGACCCGCAGGTCCAGGGCATGGGGTGTGGTCGCCATCCAGCGAAGGTACATGCGCAGCAAGTCGCAGCGTTGCCTGAACTTGCGTGGGCGCGGGCTGGACATGGACCAAAAACGCCGGGAACATGCCCCACCCATGCTGGCGCGGACAAGCGCCAAGACGCCCCGTTCCAACCGCAGCACCCCGCACCAAAAATATCCGCCCATGGCCCTGCTCTACGCCCGAGGGATCTTTGATCCCGAAGCCCTCAACGGCAATCCCAAGTCCCAACCTGAACCCGGCAATCCGCCGCTGAACGCCAACACTACCGTGGTGGACCAGAAGCTGCGGCGCTTTTCCCGGGCGCTGGTCAGCCGGGTGTTTTATACCTCCAACACGCCCGTGCTGCCGGAATTCGACCTGCGCGACGGGCAGGGTTTTGCGTTCGCCAATACGGCGCAATATGCCGCAGCCGTGCCGCCGGATGCCACCCGCAACAACGCGCACGGCTATGCCCAGCTGCTGTACCTGGATGTGTTCGCCGCAGGCAGCCAATTTCATCCCAACGACGAAACCGGGGCATCCGACATTCCGGGCGATATCCAGACTTCGGCGCCCGTGGTCCTGTATTGGCACGGCGGCGGGTTCACTTCCGGCTACGCCAACAACCGCGAAGGCTATGTGCAGGTGGTGGCCGAAGCCTGTGCCAAGGGTTTTCATGTGGTGGTGGCCGAATACCGCCGGGGTTGGGTGCCGTTGAGCCCGGACCCCACCGAGGGCAATCAGCCCAACGACATCGGAGTAAGCGCTTTTTTGCGCTACGATCAGGATCCGCCGCCCGGTACCCAGGCCAGCCAATACAACGGCGGCAATGGCCTGCCGCTTGAGGCCCGCCGGGACTTTGAACGCACCGCCCTGGGTACCGGCTCCATGGCCATTGACGATGCCCTGGATGCCTGCCTGTGGACGCAGGAAAACATCCGCAGCTTGCTGCCCGCGGCCCAAAACCGCTACATCCATTGGGGCAATTCGGCAGGCGGTTCACTGGCCCTGCAATTGACGGTGGCGGCCGGTCCGCGGCCGGACAACTTTACCGACGCCTGGCGCTCTCACCAAAAGCGGGTGGTGCTGGCCTGCCCCAATTTTGGTTCCGTTCGATACGACTTTCTCTTTTCCAGCCAGGCCGGCGTCAGCCATCGGGTACCCGTAGCCTACAACACCTGCGGCATCGATCAGCTGTCGCCGGTGCGCAACGCACCGCTGTTCTGGAACGACACCATGCCCGTGGCGCTCGGCTCAATGGACCTCTACCGCCGCCTGGACGAATTGGGCTACCGCGTGGTGCAGTACCACGGGCCGGTGGATGGCCACGGCTATGGCAGCTGGCAGATCGGCGGCGTGGACGGCCACATCGAGCACCTGCGCTATGCCCTGGCCTTCGGCCGAAGGCTGTTTGACGGCTTGCCCGTTCCGCGCAACCACATCCTGCACAAAGTGCCCAACGACCGTGCCGGCCAGGGCCTGAACCAGTGTTTTGGCTTTCCCGCACCGGGCTATTACTGCACGCTGGACAACCAGGCGGAAGCCGACCTGTTGTACAGCGAGCGCGGCCATCCCAACGCGCCCTTCAGCCTGGGGGTGCCGCTGGCGTTTTACGACGGTGCCGGACCCACAGACCGCTGGCACAACTTCTGGTTTGGGGAATGGGACGATGTGCAAAACAGCTACCGCGGAAAGCCCGACGATCCCAACACCAGCGTGGGCCTGATCAGCACCGAAGGCCAGGCCTGCCGGACCTCTACGGGCGGGGGGAGTGGAAACTGTCCGCCATCCCTGGGCGGTGCTCCGCCGATCGGTCTGCACAACACCTACTACATCGCCAATTTTGACCGCCGCGCCTGCGGTCCCAACACCGGGCAATAGGTGAGGGGGCTTTCGCGCGCCGCGCGAACCTGCCGCCTAAGGCCGTGCGCTGGCGTGATCCTGGTCACTGCTCCGATGCGCCTTAGGCCGTCTATTTGCCGGGCCATGACCCATCCCAGTTCCCGTTTGTGGCCCGGCATCCCGATGGGACGCCGCGCCTCCTTTTTGCGCAGCACCCTGCTGACCGCCATGGTCTTGTTGACGGCAGCGTGCGGTTCGGCCCAGGGCGACGCGGCGTTCCAAAACACCGGTGCCGCTTCATCGGCTGCTGGCGCCAGTCCCTTTGCCCTTTCCCTGGAACCCCTCAACGCGGGTGGGTCCTTCGCCGGCTTGCCCGGCATCCAGTCTTTTGCCTCCGGCCAACACAACGGCCAATGGCTGATCGTGGGCGGCCGCCTGGACGGCCTGCACCGCCGCCAGCCCTGGGCCAGCTTTGACGCCCCCGGCCACAATACCCGCGTTTATGTGGTGGACCCACAGACCGCCGAGGTGTGGAGCGCAGACCTGACCGGACTCACGCCCGTGCAAGCCGACCAGTTCAGAAGCACCAATATCAACGCCACCCAAATGGACACCGTGCTTTATCTGGTGGGCGGCTACGGCTACAGCCCCAGCCTGGACGAACACCGCACGCATCCGCTGATCACCGCCATCAACCTGCCCGGTTTTATTGAGGCCGTGCGCAATGGCACGCCGCTCGCCGCACACCTGCGCAGCCTGGAAGATGAAGGCATGGCGGTTACCGGTGGCCAGATGGCCGAACGCGACGGCACCTTTTACCTCGCCGGCGGTCAGCGTTTTGACGGGCTGTACAACCCGATGGGCCATCCGACCCATACCCAGACCTATGTGAACGGCATCCGCCGCTTTGCCCTGACCGACGACGGCAGCAGCCTGGCCCTGAGCTGGAAAACCGAATGGAGCGACACCTTGATGCTCCACCGCCGCGACTACAACATGGCGCCGGCCATTTTTCCGGACGGCACCCGCGGTTGGACCCTATTCACCGGCGTGTTCCAATACGCCGTGGATTTGCCCTGGCTCACCGTGGTGGACCTGACGGCCGACGGCTTCACGGAACGGCCGGGCTTTACCCAATACCTCAGCCACTACCACAGCGCCCACGCGGCCCTGCATTCGGCAGCGGATGGCGCCATGCATACCGTCTTTTTTGGTGGCATTGCCGAATACACCATGGACCCGGCCGGCAACCTCATCCAGGACACCGATGTGCCCTTTGTGCGCACCATCAGTCGCGTGAGCCAGGACGCCTCCGGTACGGCGGAATATGCCCTGCCGGTCCAAATGCCGGGCTACCTGGGTTCGGGGGCTGCCTTTTTTGCCGACCCGGCCCTGGCCGAAAGCGCCCGGGGCATTTTGGATTTGGACGCCCTGCGTGCCGCCATCCCCGCCGGCGACTCCCTGCGTCTGGGCTGGATCTACGGCGGCATCGCCTCAACGGCCCCCAACGTCTTCTGGCTGGACAACGACGGCAGCATGAGCGCGGCAACCGCCAACGTCTATGCCGTGTGGTGCAAACCGCACACGTTAAGCACCGCCATCGACCCCGCAAGCGATCAATTCAACGCGGCCAGCACCCAACCCCTGCGCCTGCAGGTCTATCCCAACCCGGCACCGGACAGCAACCGCGGCTACTTCCGCGCGGCCTTTGAACTGCCGGCGGCCGCACCGGTCCGCATCCGGGCGTTTTCGCCTACCGGCGAACGCGTGGCCGAACTGGAGCTCGGCACCCTGCCCGCAGGACCGCAGGACGTGGAGGTCCGTTTTCCGGACATCGCGCGGCCGGAGCTGTTCATCATGGAGTTGGAAGCCGGCACGGAGCACGCCGTGCAGGTGGTGGTCTCAGCGCCCTAAACGGACGCTTGTTTCTTCAGCGCCACGGCGTTGATGCAAAAACGCAAGCCGGTGGGCGGCGGACCGTCGGGAAAGACGTGGCCCAGGTGGGCATCGCAGGTGGCGCAAAGGCACTCGATGCGGATCATGCCAAAACCCGTGTCTTTGCGGTAGGCTACCACGTTGTCGGCCACCGGAGCAGTGAAGGAGGGCCAGCCGGTACCAGAATCGAACTTGACGCTGGCGTCAAAAAGCACCGTGCCGCAGCAGGCGCAGCCGTACAGGCCCGGGTCAAAGCGCGAGCACATGTCCGAGGAATGTGCGCGTTCGGTGCCGTGCTGGCGGGTCACCCGGAAAGTCTCCGGATCGAGCAATTCGGCCCATTGGGCCTCCGTTTTTTCCACCCGACGTTCCGGCTGCGGAGCGCCGTTTTGGGCGTAACGGATGATCGTTTGATAATCGAGGGTATCGGTGGCTTTGCTGGACATGGGTGGGGGGAGTCGTTCCAGCAAAGAACGTCCGGTACGCCCGATTCGTTCGATCCCTCAGCCCGCTCGGCGTGCACGCCGACATTCGGACGGACACCCCCACGAGCCAGACCGCTTGGGTGATCCAGGTCACGGGAATCGATCTACGGTCAGGCGGTACTTTATAGAGGTGTTGCTCCGATGAGAGGAGATCCGCAGATCGCAGAGCCGTCTTCGCGCGAACGCGCCACCAACCCCACCTTCACCCCCGTCAAAATCTCCACGTTATGAAAGCCAATATGGGAACCGCCGACCGCAGCATCCGCATCCTGATCGCCGCCGTGCTGGCCGTGCTCTACTTCACGGGCACCATCACCGGTACCTGGGCCATCGTGGCCCTTGTCGTGGCCGGCGTTTTTGTGCTGACCAGCTTTGTCAGCTTTTGTCCGGCCTACACGCTCTTCGGTGTGAACACCTGCAAGGCCAAACGCGCCTAGGCGCGGTCAAGCGTCAGAGCATTTGATCGCTATTCCCCACGCTGGATTTACCGGGGTGGGGACATGCGGCAGCCGTGGAACCGCCGTACCTTCGCGCCGCGTTTCGCCAAACGGCGGATGGAAACCCCGTCGATCCGTTCGACAGCCCTGTTTTACCTCCACGTTCCATCCTCCGCCTCCCGGCGAACGCACCGCGCATGGAACAACTCCGCAACATCGCCATCATCGCGCACGTCGACCACGGCAAAACCACCCTGGTCGACCGCATGCTGCACGCCGGCCAGCTCTTCGGGGAACACGAAACCCCGGGCGAGCTGATCATGGACAACAACGACCTGGAACGGGAACGTGGCATCACGATCCTGTCCAAGAACGTTTCGGTCCGTTACAAGGACCACAAGATCAACATCATCGATACCCCGGGCCACGCCGACTTTGGCGGCGAAGTGGAGCGCGTCCTCAACATGGCCGACGGGGTGCTGCTGCTGGTGGACGCTTTTGAAGGCCCCATGCCGCAGACGCGTTTTGTGCTGCAGAAAGCCATCGAACTGGGCCTCAAGCCCATTGTGGTGGTCAACAAGGTGGACAAGGAAAACTGCACCCCGGAAGAAACCGTGGACGCGGTCTTTGACCTCATGTTCGGCCTGGAAGCCACCGAAGACCAGCTGGATTTCCCGGTCGTCTTCGGCAGCGCCAAGCAGGGCTGGATGGGCGCGGACTGGAAGCAGCCCACCGACAACATCAGCTACCTCATGGACGCCATCCTGGAGCACATCCCGGCGCCCAAGATCGAGGAGGGCCCCACGCAGATGTTGGTCACCTCGCTGGACTTTTCCAGCTACTTGGGCCGGATTGCCATCGGGCGCATCACTTCCGGTGGACTGAAAGCCGGGGCTTCGGTAGCCCTGGTCAAGCGCGATGGCAGCATTGCCCGCAGCCGCATCCGCGAACTGTACCGCTTTGAAGGCTTCGGCCGCGACAAGGCCGAGCTGCTGGAGGCCGGAGAAATCGCCGCTGTGGTGGGCCTGGAGGACTTCGAGATCGGCGACACCATCGCCGACCCTGAACAACCCGTGGCCACGCGCTCGATCAAGATCGACGAGCCGACCATGAGCATGCGCTTCACCATCAACGACTCGCCGTTTTTTGGCAAAGAGGGCAAGTTTGTCACCTCGCGCCACGTCAAGGAGCGCCTGGACAAGGAGCTGGAGCGCAACCTGGCCCTGCGCGTGGAGGACACTGATTCGGCGGATGCCTGGCAGGTCTTCGGCCGCGGCGTGTTGCACCTCTCGGTGCTCATCGAAACCATGCGCCGCGAAGGCTATGAGCTGCAAATCGGCCAGCCCCAGGTCATCATCAAGGAAATCGACGGCAAGAAGCACGAGCCGGTTGAGGAATTGACCATCGACCTGCCGGAAAGCATCAGCGGCACGGCCATCGACGCGGTGACGCGCCGCAAAGGGGAATTGATCGAAATGACCCTGAAAGGCGACCGCACCCTCTGCCGTTTCCACATTCCTAGCCGCGGCATCATCGGCCTGCGGAATTACTTGATGACCGCCACGGCGGGTGAGGCGGTAATGGCCCACCGCTTCATCGAGTTCCAACCCTTCAAGGGAGACATTCCCGGCCGCCAGAACGGATCCCTGATTGTGCTGGAAAACGGCAAGAGCATTCCCTTCTCCCTGCACAACCTGCAGGACCGGGGCCGCTTTTTCATCGGCGCGGGCGAGGACGTCTACGAGGGCCAGGTGATCGGCGAGAACAACCGCCCGGACGACCTGGTGGTCAATGTCACCAAAACCAAAAAGCTGACCAACATGCGTTCGGCCGGGGCCGACGACAAGATGCGCATTGCCCCGCCGGTCCGATTCAGCCTGGAGGAAGCCCTGGAATACATCCAGTCCGACGAGCTCGTGGAGGTCACGCCCAACACCATCCGCCTGCGCAAGATCTACCTCAAGGAAAACGAGCGCAAGCGCAAGCCCAAAGGCTGAGCCGCGGTAATGTCCAAGGCCCGTCCCGCCTCAGCGCAGGGTCCAAAAGGCCGTATAGGCCACAAATCCGAGCAGCAGAATGGCCGCCTCCCAGCGGTCCAGCCGGTGCCCGCGCAGCGTACCCGTTCCGCCTTCCGGCGAAGGCCTTGAGCCGCTGAACATGGCCGCAAAAAGGAGCACCGTGCCGACCACCAGCAGCGCCAGGTCGGCGTTGAAGGCGGGGTCCCAGGCCACCGGCGCAATCAGCCCCGCCGTACCCAGCACAAACAGCAGGTTGAACAGGTTGGAGCCCACCACATTGCCCACAGCAATGTCGGCTTTCCCGCGCAGGGCGGCCACCACCGAAGTGGCCAGCTCGGGCAGGGAAGTGCCCAGGGCCACCACCGTCAGGCCAATGACCCGCTCGCTCATGCCCGCGGCCTGGGCCAGGATGGTGGCCTGATCCACAACCAAGCGCCCGCCGAGCACCAGCAGGGCCAGGCCGCCCAACAGGGGCGGCAGGGGGCGCCATCCAGCGACGGGTTTGGCTGCGGCGGCCGCGGTGTCCGGGTCCAATTGATCCGCCGGCAATCCGTTTTCGCCGGCAGGCGAAAGGTTTTCAGCAGGTGCCCGCATGCTGCGCACCGCGTAGGCCATGAAGGCCACAAAACCGGCCAGCAAAATGCCTGCGTCCAGGCGGGAAAGCACGCCGTCGCTGCCCCCGTCCCAGACCAGCAGGGCCAGCAGCAGCGCGGCGGCGCCGGAGAACGGGATCTCCCGCCAGACGGTCGGGGAGCGGACCACCATCGGTGCAATCAGGCCGCTGAGGCCGAGGATCACAAAGAGGTTGATGTTGTTGGAGCCGATGGCGTTGCCAAAGACCAGGCCCGTGCTGCCGCGCATCGCCGCCAGGGTATTGACCACCAGCTCCGGCGCGGAGGTGCCCATGGACACCACGGTTAGCCCGATGACCAACTCGGAAATCCGGAAGCGACGGGCCAGGGAAGAAGCCCCGCCCACAAAGGCCTCCGCCCCGCCCACCAGGCAGGCCAGGCCCAGGATCAGCAGGAGGATGGGTATGGTCATTGCCCTTCGGGCGAATGCGGGAGGGATGCCGCGGGAGGTCCGCCGGAGGCCACCGCGTCGGCCACCCGTTTGAGCGAATACAAATCCAGGCGGCGGTCCTGCAGGTTGCGCACCGCGCCCTGTTTGTTGAGTTCCAGCAGGAGGTCCAGGTCCACGTCTGCAATCAGCGTCATTTCCGTGTTGGGCGTGGCTTCGGTTTTGATACCGTTGGTGGGGAAGGGGAAGTCCGACGGCGTGAACACCGCGCTCTGTGCATACTGGATGTCCATGTTGTTGACCCGCGGCAGGTTGCCCACGCAGCCGGCGATGGCCACGTAGCATTCGTTTTCAATGGCCCGGGCCTGGGCGCAATGCTGCACCCGCACGTAGCCGTTTTGGGTGTCGGTCAAAAAGGGCACAAAGAGGATGTCCAGGCCTTCGTCGGCCAACAGCCGACCCAATTCCGGAAACTCCACGTCGTAGCAGATCAGCACGCCGATGCGGGCGCAATCCGTCTCGAAAGTCTGCAGCGTCGAACCGCCGACCATGCCCCAGGACTGGCGCTCAGAGGGAGTGATGTGGAGCTTGTCGTAGCGTTCCACCGACCCGTCGCGGCGGCACAAAAAGCCCACGTTCAGCAAGCGCCCGTCTTCCACATACGGCATGGAACCGGTGATGATGTTGACGTTGTAGGCCAGCGCAAAATGCAGGAAACGGTCGCGAAGGGGTTCGGTGAATTGCGCCAGTTGGCGGATGGCTTCCGGTTCCGAAAGGTGGTTGTAGTCCGCCATCAGCGGGGCGTTGAACAGCTCCGGAAAAAGCAGAAAGTCGGCTTGGTAACCCGATACGGCGTCCACAAAAAATTCGATCTGCTCGGAGATGCGGTCCAGATCCGGGAAAGGGCGCATTTGCCACTGCACCAGGCCCAGGCGGACCACCCGCTTGGGGCGGTTGACCAGGTTCTCGCTGGCCTCGTAGTAGATGTTGTTCCACTCCAGTAGGGTGGCGTATTCGCGGGACGCGTCATCTTCCGGCAGGTAGCCGCGCAGCACCTTGCGGACATGGAAATCGTTGGCCAGCTGGAAACTGAGGACCGGGTCGTGGATTTCGCGCAGGCGCACCTTCTCGATGTATTGGCGCGGGGTCAGGGATTTTTCGTGCGCGGCATAGCCGGGCATGCGCCCTCCGGCGCGAATGGCCCGCAGGTTGAGCCGCTCGCAGAGTTCCTTGCGCGCTTCGTAGAGGCGGCGGCCCAGGCGCAGGCCGCGGTAGTCCGGATGGATGAACACGTCGATGCCGTAGAGCACATCGCCCTTGGGGTCGTTGGTGCCAAACCGGTAGCGGTCCACCGCGTCCAGGTAGGTGTGCTGGTCGCCCAGCCGATCCCCGTTCACGCGCAGGGCCAGGGCGGCGCCCACGGCGTGCCCGTTGACCATTACGCAGAACTGTCCTTCGGGAAACAGCTCCAGCAGGCGGCGGATGTGGCGTTCCTCCCAGGGCGAGTCGTCCATGTCCGTATAGGCGTCGGTCATGGCGCCGACCAGTTCCTGGTAGTCGCTGGTCTGCAGTGGCCGCACATCGATGGACTCGATCTGGTCGCGCGGGTGGCCGTTGGCGCCGCTGCTGCTCGGGTCTTCGGTGGTGCCGGATTCGGGTTTTTCGGGCTGTTCCATACGCTTATCCATACTTGGGGCGGAAAGCTACGCTATGGCCAAATGCAACGTGCATTTAACCTGGGTCCGGCGTAGGCTACCGGGTGGACGGCCTACCTTTGCGGCCATGTCCGCCACCGGCCGCACCTCCCGTTCCCGCACATCCGCCCCAACCGGCTCCGTGCCGCGTTCCACCGCCCGCCAGCATCATGGCCGTCAGGCTGTGTTGCTGCCCTTAGCCGTGCTGTTCGCCATGCTGGCGACGGCTTTTCCGGGCTTTCGCCTGCAGGCGCAAGCTTCCTTTGACGAGGAAGTGGTCAATGTGGGCAACCTCGGGCTGAACCTGACCAATTTCGGGACCATCGGCAGGCCCAATGTCCGCAATGACCCGGGTGGACCGCCATCGATGGAGTACCCCATCAACTCGGGCATCGAACACCTCTTTGAAGCCGGTTTCTGGATCGGGGCGCGCGTGGGCGGGCAAACGCTGGTTTCGACCTCCAGCCAGGATGCCGCTTCGGGCTTCAGTACCGGTGCTTCCGGATTTGAGTTCACCGCTGAGGTGGGCAATACCATCGAGCAGCGCTCGACCCTGACCAACAGCGATTTTTTTGCGTTTGACGCCGTGTCCCACCAGGATATGGTCATAGAGTTTTCGGACAAAAACGTGGTGGTGCCGGGAACCTCGATCAACATCAGCGGCCACGACCAACCCCTCAATGCCCAGGTCCAGCTCGAGACCTACGCCTGGAACTTCAGTTTCGCGGACTTTTTTGTGCTGCTCAATTACAAAGTCACCAACGAAGGGTCCAGCACCTGGGACTCTGTGCATGTGGGCATGTGGTCGGACATGGTGGTGCGCAACGTGAACGTGGCCACCGACTTCGGCTCCGCCTTTTTCAGCCAGGGCGGTTACGGCTATGCGGATTCCTGCTACGCCAACTATGCCTTTGACAACGACGGCGACCCGGGCTTCACCGAATCCTACGGTGCCATCATGCATCTGGGCATGGAGTGGCGGGACCTCTTTGTGCATCCGGACAACATCGACGGCCTGATCGGCGAAGGCTACCCCGAACCCAAGATCCACTCCAATTTCTGGATCTTCCAATCCACCGGAGCTCCGCCCTACAACGCACCCTCCAACGACCTGCAGGCCTTCGAGAAAATGAAACGCGGCCTGAACTACATGGACCCGGACCTGGTGGAATTCATCGCCGACCCGAGCACCACCGGCGGTATGACCAACCTGATCTCGGCCGGTCCCCTGGCCAGCGTGGAACCCGGCGAAAGCTTCAATGCCGTGTTTGCCATAGTGTGTGCCCCGCAACTGGCCGAACCCGGCACCACCGGGATCGACAAGGACACCGAGGCCGCGCGGGTGGAACTCATCGACCACCTGGGTTGGGCCAAGCGCACCTACCGCGGCGAAGACCTCAACGGCAACGGCCTTCTGGACGAAGGGGAGGACCTGGACGCCGATGGCGAACTGGACCGCTACATCCTGCCCGAGCCGCCCTCCACGCCGAAAGTCCGCATCGTACCCGATGACCGCGGCATGGACGTGTATTGGGACGCCAGCGCCGAGTCCTCCATCGACCCCATCTCCCAGGTCATGGACTTTGAAGGCTACAAGCTCTACCGCAGCCAGGTGGGGGAGGACAAGCAGCTCAACCTGCTGGCCGATGCAGACCTGATTGGTCAATGGGACAAGGGCGGCAATGCCGTCGGGTTCAACAACGGCTTCGAGGCCATCCGCCTGGATGCGCCCGTCTTTTTTGAGGGCGACACGACGGCCTACCGCTACCGCTACCGCTTCGACAACCTGCTCAACGGCTGGCAGTACATGGTCATTGTCACCGCCTTCGACGAAGGCGACGAGGACCTGAACATCGAACCCCTGGAAAGCTCTTTCATCGAAAACGCCTTCCGCGTCTTCCCGGGCGTTGGCGCCATCGACTACGAACAGGATCCCGCTGAGCCGGGGGTTTACCCGAACCCCTATCGCTTAAATGCGGCCTGGGACGGGACCACGGCCACCACGCGCAAGATCATCTTCTACAACCTGCCCGAACGCGCCGAAATCAAGGTCTATACCCTGGGCGGCGACCTGGTGGCCTCCCTGGACCACGAAGGCAGCAATTACCGCGGCGAGGACATCCAGTGGTTCGACAATTTTGCCGGTGAGGCCGAAGACCGCGTGATGGCCGGTGGCGAACACGCCTGGGACGTCCTCAGCCAGTCCAACCAGACCATCACCCAGGGCTTGTACCTGTTCACGGTCAAGGACGTGGACAATGGGGAGGTGCGCAGCGGCCGCTTTGCCGTGCTGCGCTGATGCTGCTTCCGCTGGGCTTTGCCGCCGTGTTTTATGAGGCAACGTGCGCAATTCCGGCTGCGGATGTACTGTGGAAGCCCTGTGCATAACGCCTTCGCCCGGCCGGGCGAAGACAGGAATACGCCCGTACTTAACGTTTCGGGAACATTCGGGCGGGGCTAAAACCCTACCTTTGCGGCGAAATTCACGACCATGAAAAAGCACCTCCTCCTTAGTGCGTTGATGGTCAGCGGTTTGGCAGTTTTCGGCCAGTATCCGCTGACGGACATCGACGACATCCAATTCATTGCCCCTGCTGACCTGGCCGTTGGCAACGACCTGTCCTATTTGGACGGCGATACCGTGGAAATCGAAGGCGTAGTCTCCTTCGACCCCTGCGATTACGGCCTGTCCACCAACCGTAAAGGCACCTGGGTGCAGACCGATCCGGGTTCCCGTTTTGGCGGTGTGGAGGTGCTCATCGATCCGGGGGCCACGGGCTATCCCGGCAGCCTACAGGACCTCAGCGATGACGCCCTGTTCATCGACAACTTCACGGTGGGCAACCGGGTCCGCTTCACCGGCGTCATTGGAGACTTCTCCGGCAATACCCAGATCCAGATCCTGCCGATTCCCTCCACAGTAGTCAGCCTGGGCACCAAGCCCGCTCCTGTGGTCATCACTGTTGACTCTCTCATGAGCGGCACTGTTCAGAACAAGGTGAACGGCGAAGGTTGGGAAGGCACCTACGTGGAAATCCAGAACGTCTTTGTAGCCAACCGCCTGGACGCAGGTGGAGGCCGCTGGCAGTGGGATGTAACCGATGGATTCGGCAACTTCCTGGCCATCCGCGACGCTTCCGGCCACATCCGCAACGACATCAACGACGACCACTGTCCCGATTGGCTCAGCGGTACGCCCGGTGTGTCCAACACGCCCTTGACGTTCGCCCCTCCGGCGGACGGGGCCTCCCTGGCTTTCATCCGCGGCACCATTACCGAAGGTTTTGGCGAGTACTTCATTGCTCCGCACGACCTGAGCGACATCGGCCCCTCCGTCACCTCGCCCCCGATCGTGTCCAACATCGAGCGCGACCCGGTGGTGCCCACCTCCTCGGAAACGGTGACCATTTCGGCCGACATCGTCGATGCCGACGGCACGGTAACCACGGCTGAGCTTTACTATGCTTACGGCCTGGCCACCCCGAGCTTCACTGCCGTGGCCATGACCAACACTTCCGGCGACCGCTGGGAGGCTGATATCCCGGGACCCGGCGTTGACTCCACCTGGGTGAAGTATTACTTCCGTGCGGTGGACAATGCCGCCAACGAGACCATCTTCCCCGATGCCATGGCCACCGGCAGCAACTACATCTGCTACGACGACGGCATCAACAGCATCATCCGCATCCAGAAAAACGAAGACGGTTTCAGCTCCATCTGGGCAGGCGACAGCCTCCCGGTGCTGGACATCACCGCCACGGTAACCGCTGGTCTGCAGACCTACGATCTGGGCCTGTTGGCCGTTCAGGACGATACGCGCCCCTGGAGTGGCATTTTTGTCCGCAACTCCGACGGCATTGAAAACCTCTTCCGTGGAGACGAAATCACCATCACCTCCGGCAACGTGGTGGAGGAGTTCGGAGTGACTTACCTGGAGAATGTGGAGTTCACGCTGAACAGCTCCGGCAATGCGCTTCCGGCACCCATCACCGGTCTGAACACCGACAGCATTGGGGCCAACGTGTTCCTGAAGTCCGAACCCTACGAAGGCATGTTGCTGCGCTTCGA
>JAUIHG010000313.1 GCA_030432405.1 Bacteroidia bacterium
GTCCACGCCGCCAAACTCCTCCATGGCGTGGTCGACCAGCTGCTGGATGTTTTCGTGTTCGCCCATATGGGCGGCAATGCCCCGGGCTTCAATGCCATAGGCACCCAATTCCACCGCTACGGCGTCCACCGCCTCCTGCTTGCGGCTGCTCAGCAACACCTTGGCGCCGTGGTGTCCGAAGGCGTAGGCAATGGCTTTGCCGATGCCGCGGCTAGCGCCGGTGATCAGCGCCACCTTGTCCGTGAGGTCCAGGGTATTGTCGTGTGCCATGCCCTGAAAATAACATCTGGCGTGCTGCTGCGCATTGTGATTCGGACAGGACTCAGGCTTGGGGCCTGAGCCGGGCGAGGTACCCGAAAAACGCATCCTCATACAGCCTTTCGGCGGTCCAGCCGCAATCCTTGGCCAGATCCGCCAGCGATGGGAAGTCCATGAACAGCCAGGGAAACAATCCGCTGTCTGCCTTTCCATAAACCATCCGGTAACTGCACTCGCCGTAGTGGTCCTTGCTCAGGTCCATGTAGCGGGGAGCTGCCGCAACCGGGCCGCCAGCAGGTTCGTCATCTTTGTCCGATGCGCCTCCGGCGAAGGCCGGATCCACAAAGAGGTACTGCACATCGGCCGAGTCGAGCAGCAGCTGGCCACCCGGGGACAGGACCGAGGCCATGGCGCCCAGAAAATCGGGTACGGTGCGCACCCGACCGGCCAGGCCCAGGCCGTTCATCAGGCTCAGCACGGTGTCGAAGCGGCCGGCGGCATCCACGCGCAGGGAGGCGTCGGAAGGGGAGGTCCCGGAAAGGGTTTCGCCGGAGGCGAAAGGCAGCTTCTGCCACGCAACGCAACGCACCTCCCGTATGCCGCGGGCCCGCATGACGCGGCAGGCACCCGGCGATTGGTCCATGGCCACCACATCCATGCCCCGGCGCTGCAGGCTCAATGCATGGCAGCCAGCGCCCGCCCCCAAGTCCAGCACACGGCCGCGGGCCTGCCGCATGGCCATGCGCTCCACCATGGGCATTGCAGCACCCGCGCGAAAGAAGCGGGAAGCCGGAAGCCGGTCCCAACCCTCCAGGCTGCTCCAGGTACGTACCGCGGCATGGCGCGCTCCCTTCTGATAGGCCAACAGGGCTTGTCCCAGGGGGTCTGTATCAGCATTTTCGGGATAATGCATTGAGCGTGAACTATTTGAGTGTTGGTCGTGTTTACCTGATGTTATGAATGAAGCAGCCAGTTATTCCAAGCCCCGTACATCTACCCCTCCATCCAGAACCCAAGAGCCCGTTGCCCATGTCCGTGAGCCCAACAATTTGGGCATCTATTTCAAGCGTTTTGGCATCGCTCTGTTGATCGGTTTTGGCCTTCAAGCCCTCATATGGGCGGCTGGACTGGGGCAAGCCTCCCAATTTTTCAAAAGCATGCCCAACGCAGCCGTCATCAGCGATGGCCTTACCCTGATGCTGTTTGACACCCTGCTGATCATGGTGCCCGGCGCCATTTTGGTGGGCGTGGGATGGCATCGCCGCCCCAGGGTGCTCGCCTGGGTGGGCATCTGTTTTATGATCTTCGGCCTTGCCAAGACGGCATCGCTGACCATGCTTTAAACCAGCGGCACTGCTATTGGTACATCGCCTCGATCAGGTCCGCGTAGCGTTCGTTGATGATACGCCGCTTGGGCTTGAGCGTGGGGGTGAGTTCGCCGCTTTCCGGCGACCATTCTTCCGCCAACAGCTCGTACTTTTTGATTTGCTCCACATGGGCAAAGTGGGCGTTGTAGGTCTCCACCAGTTCATCAAACGCTTTTCGCACGCGCGCGTGCGAAAGCATGATGTCCTTTGAGCTGGTATCCAAACCTTCCTGACGGCAGAAATCTTCCACTACGGTAAACGACGGCACGATCAAGGCCGAAACAAACCGGCGATCGTTGCCGATGACGGCCATTTGCTCAATGAAACTGGCCTCCTTGAATTTGTTTTCCAGCGCCTGCGGTGCCACGTATTTTCCGCCAGAGGTCTTGAACAGCTCCTTGATGCGGTCGGTGATCTTGAGGAACCGGCCGTCCACCCATTCGCCGGCATCGCCGGTGCGGAACCACCCGTCCTCCGTAAAAACTTCGCGGGTGGCTTCTTCTTTGTTGTAATATCCCAACATGATGTTGGGGCCTTTTGCCTGAATTTCCTTTTTGGCCGGCTGTCCGTCGGTGGCTGTTTCCGGTATTTCTTTCAATCGAATGTCCACGCCGGGAATCGGCAGGCCCACCGTTCCGATCTCCCGGTTCTCCAATTCCATGCGGTTGCAGCACAACACCGGCGCGGTTTCCGTCAAGCCATACCCTTCCAACACATCTACTCCGGCAGCGGTAAACAGGGTGGCCAAGCGCGGCTGAATGGCCGCAGCCCCGGTTACGATGGCATGTACCTCCCCACCCAGCGCTTCGCGCCATTTGCTGAACACCAGTTTCCGCGCAATGGCCAGTTTGGCGTTGTACATCGGTCCCTGATTTTTGTGCAATTCGAATTTGGCCCCCAATTCCAAAGACCAGAAGAACAGCTTGCGTTTGAAGCCGGTCAACTCCATGCCCT
>JAUIHG010000099.1 GCA_030432405.1 Bacteroidia bacterium
GTCGTTGGGCATGTAGCTCACCACCGGTGCGGTGACGATGGCGTTGTCGTTCAGCTGTCCGGCAATACCGGCGTAGTCGCCACGGCCGCGCTTGAAGTTGGCCACCATTTTGCCCTGCTGCCAGCGCTGCCTGGGGTTGGGATAGCGCATGCTGGTGCCGTTCCAGGGGTAAATCCGGCGGTCGGTGATCATTTCGTTTTCCTCGATCTGGTTGCCTTGCAGGGCCAGGGCGGCGTATTCCCACTCGGCTTCCGTCGGCAGGCGGTAGTCCGGCAGAAGCAGACCGTCTTCCATTTTCACCTTGCGGCCGGCTTTGGGATCGGCGGCATCCGGGCTGTAGTCCTTTTTGCCTTTCAAAAGGCCGGTCTGGTACTGGCCCACGAGGTAGGCTTCGGTGTTGAAGTTGTCATCGCCGTAGGCGTTCACATTCAACTCGATGTACTTGCCTTCGGTCAACAGGGCTTCGTTCACCCGGTCGGTGCGCCACTTGCAGAACTCGGAGGCCTGGTTCCAGGTCACGCCCACCACGGGGTAGTCGTTGTAGGAGGGGTGGCGGAAGTAGTACTCGACGTAGGGGTCGTTGTAGGCCAGCTCCTCGCGCCACACCAGGGTGTCCGGGTAGGCATCGTAGTAGACCTGCGGGAATTCTTGGCGGAATACGCGGCCCAGCCAGTACATGTACTCGCGGTAGTGGACGTTGGAGATCTCCGTTTCGTCGATGTAGAAACTGGAGACCGTCACTCGGCGCGGGATGTTGTTGTACTCGTAGGTGACGTCCTGTTCCGTGGTACCCATCATGAAGGTACCGCCGGAAACCAGCACGAGGTTGGGGCCTGTGGCCTGTCCGGCGTAATCAACCTTCTCGAAGCCGCCCCATTCGGGATCGTTGTACTTCCAGTTGGTGATCTCCGAGCGGTTCTTGCTGCAGGATGCCAGCACCAAGAGGCTGCCCAGGATGGGCACGATCAGGGATTTGCTCATGTTCATGCGTCGGTACACCGTAAGGGGTGTTCAATGGGATCGATGCTGAAAGGTGCGGATCAGCCGCAGGCTCAGGATGCGATCGAGGTGGATGCTGTAGCGCGTATAACGCGCTGGCGTCGGGTATAGTATGTTTTAGCTCCGCCGCTTACGGATTGGAGCGAAGACAAATGTAAGCAATGGCACCAATCCGCTTGGAACCGGGCTCCATCAAAAGCGGTGTACGTTTAGGATTCAAAATGGTTGCCCGCAAAGCGGGCGAATGCAGCCCCCCGACCGCTGCGTCCGAAAGCTCTGCCTGGCGCGGCTCCGGTGCCGGCTACCAAGCCTGCACCAAGCCAAGCCGGAGGGGCTCAGAACAGCGGGCATTCCAGGCTTTCGCCGAGCCGGCGCTTGCGTTCCCGGGGCGCGTCGGTACCCAAACGCCAACCCAGGGTGATTTCGTGTGCCCCGCCGGAAAGCCCGGCAGCCGGACCGATGGCCGCGTCGTAGCTGTAGACGGCTTCAAAAGGCCCCTGGCGCCATCCCGCCTCTGCCAACACCGCGTCGGCATTGCCGAAGGCGTGGCGCAGCCCGGCACCCACCAGCAGCGGCCCCATGCCAAAACGCAGGCTGGCCTGGGCCTGCCGGAAGGCCCCTTGCTGCCAGTACAACAGCCTGGGCGCAAAGACGTTGGGCAATTCCCGGCTGCGCCGGCCCAGGACCAGGCGGGCTCCGGTCTGGACGCTGAAGGCCCGCGGGATGCGGTCTTCGCCGGAGGCGTAAAAGGCGGTATTGGGCGCCACGAGGTGCAGGGCCGAAACGCCCAGATACAGGCTGCGGTTGTGGATCAGCAGGCCCGCATGCGCGTCAAACCAGCCCAGATTGGTCCTTCCGGGCGGGGTTTGGGCCGTAGGGTTGGGCACGCCGGCCGCATCGCTGAAGCCAAAAACGGGATCGATCTGGTCAAAAAACCGGAGCCGGTCCCAGCGGAGCGTGCGTTGTGCCCCCTCCACGGCCAGGCCCCCGCGGATGGCGGCGTTTCGGCTGATGGGGATGTTGAGCGCATAACTGGCGATGGCCCGGTGGGTGTTGAAGACCGCGTCGCCCTGCAGGTCCCCGAGCAGCATGAAGCCAAAACCGCTTTGCAAGGCCGGTGCCTGATGGCTGACGCCGGCCGCATAACTGACGTAACTCTGTGGCGCTGAGGGCCATTGGTCGCGGAATTGCAGGCCTATGGCCGTGCCTTTGCCGTATCCGGCGAAGGCGGGATTGAGCCATTGCGGCAAGGCCGTGAACTGGGTGAAAACCGGATCCTGGGCATGGACGGGCTTCGCCCCGAAGGGGCTCCAAGTGCTGGCGCACACCGCCCACAGCAGCAACAGCACCCGGTAGAAGCCGCTCCACCGCACACGCGGCGGCCCCGCCGGCCGGTCCGATCGGCAGCAGTTCAAGGGCAAAAGGCGATGTGCGGGGAACAACAATAGGGGGAAAGCTTGTTCGTTGATGCAGTGGTGCGGGCGTTTGGCCGCGTTGACCGGGCGCTGCGGCATGGGTTTGAAGGCCCTAATCTTGCAGCGTCCGCGCGAAGCTACTGGCTAACAACACGACCAGGCGCACGCCACCTTCGAGCCGTCCCGGCCGTATTCCATGGACCGGGGCGCACGAGCAGCCTCCGTCCTCCGGTTCCCACGAATTCGAGCTCCGTACCATGCCGCAATTGCACATTTTGCGTTCTGTTTTTTCCACCCTTCCATCCGCACGGACCGCTGCGGGCCGGCCACCTGGCCAATCGGACTTCCGGGTATTGCCGGACCTTGCCGGTATGAAGGTTAACGGCTTTCGGACGGCCCTGTTGTCTGCGGGCCGTGTGTACCCCAATGGACGGCTCCGTCCCGCCCTGCTTGCGGTGCTGCTGGCCGTCCTGGGATTGGCCCAGCCGATCGAGGTGCAGGCCCAGCGCAGCGCACAGCCACCGGCCGATCGAACGCTTAGCGGTCCGCGCAAAGGCGGAGCGGGCCTGCAGTTGCCGCAACGTGAAAATCCACGCGGTCAAACGCCGCGCAGTCAAACCAACCCTGGCCGGCCCGCCACACCCTGGGCCGAAGACGAGGCCACCCGGCCCCAGCGCGCCGAACGTGCTCCGCGCACGCGCCGCATGGAGGGTACGCCGCTGTTGAAGCCCGGTCAGCGCTACCGCGGGGAACGCGTGGAGTTGGCCTGGAACCTGGATCTGGAACCCGTAGCCTTCGGCGAAGGCCAAACCGGACCACGACCCTCTTTTTTGGGCGCACGCCGTGGCGCCAAGCAGGGCTTGCCCTGGTACCGCGTGGAATTGGACGCACAAGGCTCGGGCCTGGATGTCCGCCTGACCGACGCGGTCTGGGAGGCCTTGCCAGAGGCCCAGCAACAGGCCCTGGAAGGCCTGGAATGGCCCAACGCAGTGGAGCTGGAAGCCTGGACCCAGGAGGTTGCCCGCGCGCGGTATGGTGTGGTGTTCTTTTTGCCGATGCGCCGCAATCCCGCCACAGGACGGATTGAACGGCTGCGCAGTTTCCGCCTCGAAACCCGGGACATCGGAACGGCTGCTACCGGCCAACAGCGCTTCGCCGGAGGCGGGACCACCGGACCGGGCAAAGCCTACCATCGGGCTGCAGACCAATCTGTATTGGCCTCTGGGACCTGGTTCAAGATCGCCGTGCCGAGCACCGGGGTCTACCGGATTGATTATGCCTTCCTGCAAGGGCTTGGCCTGGATCCGGCCAGCATCGATCCGGCGCGCCTGGCCCTGTTTGGCAACGGCGGCGGCATGGTGCCCGAGGACAACGACCAGCCCCGCATCGACGACCTGGCCGAAGTGGCCACCTTGCTGCAAGACGGGGGGGACGGTTCTTTTGATGAAGGCGACGCCCTGTTGTTCTACGCCCGAGATCCGGACCGGCACCGCTTTGACGGCGGGCGCTTCCGCCAGGTACACCACCTCTACAGCGAGCGCACGGTGTTTTTCCTGACCCCGGATCAGGGCAGCGGTCTTCGGGTGCCCACCGTTTCCGAACCGGCTGCGGCCGAAGACGTGGTGGTCAACAGTTTCGACCATGTGGCCTGGCTGGAGGAGGACAAGGAAAGCCTGTTGTCCAGCGGCCGCGAGTGGTACGGCGACTTTTTTGACGCCTTCACGCCCCAGCGCAGCTACACCTTTGCCGTGCCCGACCGCATCGTTTCCGAGCCGGTATTTACAGAGGCGCGCTTTGCGGCGCGCAGTGCGGTTTCATCGACCCCTTTTGAGGTGCGGATCAACGGCAGCAACGTGATTTCCACCAGCCTCGGTCAGATCACCATCGGTTTTGAGGTGCTGTATGCCTCCACCAAAACCGTCTCGGACGAATCGGTGCAGAGCGGCGGCAACCTCAATGTGGACGTGATCGCCAGTCCGGACGCCTCGGCCAGGGGATGGCTCGACTACCTGTTGATCAATGCCCGGCGATCGCTGCGCATGCCCAGCGCCGGCGCGCTGTCCTTCCGCGACATGCGCAGCCTGGCCGAAGGGGCCGTTGCCCGCTTTGACCTGGCCAACGCTTCGGGGGCCACCGTCTGGGAGGTCAGCGACCCGGTGCGTCCACGCCAGCGCGCACTGGCCTCCGGCGGCAGTTTGAGCTTCAAGGCGCCTGTGGACAGCCTGCGGGAATACATTGCCTGGCGCAACAGCGATGTGGTGCCTTCCAACGCCATCGAGGTGCTCGGACCGGTGGCCAACCAAAACCTGCACGCGCGGATGCTGGCGTTCCCGGATTATGTGGTGGTCTCCCATCCGCTGTTCCTCGATGAAGCGCGGCGTCTGGCGGCCTTCCACGCGGACCAGAACGGCTACGATACCCTGGTGGCCAGCACGGTGGCGGTGTACAACGAGTTCGCCGGAGGCGTACAGGATCCTTCCGGCATCCGGGATTTTGTGCGCCTGGGCTATGCGCGCGCCTCCGGCGAAGACCAACTGCCGCGTTACCTCTGTCTGGTGGGCGATGCGAGTTTCGACTTCAAGAACATCAAGTTTGACGCGACCGTCAACCAGAATTTTGTGCCCTCCTTCCAGACCATCAATTCGGAGCACCCGATTTTCTCGACCAATACCGACGATTATTTCGGATTTCTGGATCAGGGGGATGGCGGCAGCACCATCAACGCGGACACCATGGGCATCGACATCGGCGTAGGCCGTTTGCCGGTAAAAACCGTGCAGGAAGCCCGCACGGTGGTGGACAAGATCCTGCACTATGCCTCCAGCGCCAGCCTGGGCGCCTGGCGCAACACCATCACCTTCGTGGCCGATGATGAGGACGGGGATACCCACCGGCGCCAGGCCGACAAGATGGCTCAGGAACTGGTGGCCGGTCCCCACCCGGTCTACAACGTCGACAAGATTTACCTGGATGCCTACCAGCAGGTCTCCGCCTCCGGCGGCGAACGCTACCCGGCCGCCCGCGAAGCCATCAACAACCGGATGTTTGCGGGCACCTTCGTGATGAACTTCCTGGGCCACGGCAGCGAGGAAAGCTGGACCAAGGAGCGCGTGCTCGGTGAGGTGGACATCGAACAATGGACCAACCTCGACAAGCTGGCCCTGTTCATCACCGCCACCTGTTCCTTCAGCCGCTACGACAATCCGGCCCAGACCAGCGCCGGTGAACTCATCCTGCTGCAGCCCGAAGGCGGGGGCATTGCGTTGATCACCACCGTACGCCTGGTGTTTTCGGGATCCAACGAGGACATCAACCGGGCCCTGTGGCGCAACATCTTCGAATTGCTCCCGGACGGCAGCCGTCCCACGCTGGGCGACCTGGTCCGCATCGCCAAAAACGAGCTGACCGGCGGAGCCTTCATTTCCGACGGCAACAACAACCGCAAGTTCGCCCTGCTGGGCGACCCCGGCCTGACCCTGGCCTACCCGGACTACAGGGTGGTGACCAACACCGTCAATGGGCTTTCGCCGGCAGGCGGTGTTTCCGATACCCTCAAGGCCCTGTCCCTGGTGCGCGTGGAAGGAGAGGTCCAAAACGCCTCCGGCGAACGCCTGGAAGGCTTCAACGGCGTCGTCTCCCCGACGATTTTCGACAAGGCCAGTGTCCTGCAAACCCTGAGCAACGATGGCGCCGTAAGCCCGGTGCGGCAGTTTGAGCTGCAGAAGAACATCATCTACCGCGGCAATGCCAGCGTGACAGACGGCCGCTTCAGTTTTGAATTCATCGTGCCCAAGGACATCAGCTACAGCCTCGGTAAAGGCAAAATCAGCTACTACGCCCGTGCGGGCGAAGAAGATGCCCACGGCTTTGACACCACCGTGGTGGTGGGCGGTGCGGCGGACTCCATTGCGGCCGACGACCAGGGTCCCGAGGTGCGCATCTTTCTGGGCGACGAGGATTTCGCCTTCGGCGGCATCACCAACGAAAGCCCGACCCTGCTGGTGAAGCTGGAGGACCAAAGCGGCATCAATACGGTCGGCAACGGCATTGGCCACGACATCACCGCCGTGATCAACGAAGCCGAGTCGGACGCCATCGTGCTCAACGATTTCTACGAGGCCGAGCTGGATGATTTCCGCCGCGGCACGGTCACCTACCTGTTGCAGGACCTCGAACCGGGCCGCTACCGGCTGCAGGTGGGGGCCTGGGACGTGCACAACAACCCCGGTGAGGGGTATACCGAGTTTGTGGTGGCCGAATCGGCCGAACTGGCCCTCAGCCAGGTGCTCAACTACCCCAATCCTTTCACCGACCGCACGGAGTTCCTTTTTGAACACAACCGCCCCGGGGAACCGATGCGGGTGACGGTTGAAATTTTTTCTGTGAGCGGAAAGCGCATCAAAACCCTTGTTCAAGACGTAGTTACAGATGGTTTCCGCGTAAATGGCATCGAATGGGACGGAAGAGATGCCTTCGGAGATACGATTGGGCGCGGAGTCTACGTTTACAAGGTCTCCGTGCGCAGCCAATTGGATCCTTCGCTGAAAGCGACGGCCTTCCAGAAGCTGGTCATGCTCAACTAGACCCTACCTTTGCCCCCCGGTTCAAAACGGGACCGGAATTGACCGCACAAAAGCCCGCTACGGCCTTTTGACCATAACCTTACGACTTTCGCCATGCTCCGCAATTTGGTATGGGCAGCTGCCGCGCTGCTGATCACCCTGGCTCCGATCCAGTCCAAGGCCCAAACGGGTCCGACGGGCGGCATCGAAGACGACCTCAACCTGGTCAACACCATCAACACCGCGGTTCCCTTTCTGCGCATCACGCCCGACGGCCGCTCCGGCGGCATGGGCGATGTCGGCATTGCCATCTCCCCCGATGCCAACGCCATTTATTGGAACCCGGCAAAGTTGGCCTTTGCCGAAAACGAGATGGGCCTCAGCCTGACCTATACGCCCTGGCTCAGCCAATTGGTGGACGACATTTACCTGGCCTACCTGTCGGGCTATAAAAAACTTGACGACCTCAACGCGCTGGCTTTCAGCCTGCGCTATTTCAGTTTGGGCCAGATCATTTTCACCGACATCTCCGGCGTGGAAACCGGCCAGGGACGCCCCAACGAGTTTGCGGTGGACTTTGGCTACTCCCGCAAACTGAGCGAGACCATCGGAACGGGCGTCAACCTGAAGTACGTCTTCTCCAACCTGGCTTCCGGCCAGGTGGTCAACGGGGTGGACATCCAGCCGGGCATGGCCTTTGCCGCCGACCTGTCCTTTTATGGTGAGCACGACGTGGAAGTGGGCGACGCCGGCTCGATCGTGCGTTGGGGTGCCGTGATCACCAACATCGGCACCAAAGTGTCTTACACCGACAATGCCGAAAACCGCGACTTCCTGCCCACCAACCTGGGCCTGGGTGCCGGCTTTACCTACAACGTGGACGACTACAACTCGCTGACCATTGCGGGGGAAATCAACAAACTGCTGGTGCCCACGCCGAGCACGATCGACTCCCTGCCGGAAAACGGC
The DNA here is from genome assembly GCA_030432405.1 of Bacteroidia bacterium. GTDB lineage: Bacteria > Bacteroidota > Bacteroidia > Chitinophagales > BACL12 > WGOA01. The sequence continues at coordinate 7,946 of JAUIHG010000099.1, forward strand.
ATCCTGGACTACAAAGAGCAAAGCATCGTGTCGGGCATGATCAACAGCTTCGGCGATGCCCCGGGCGGATTCTCCGAAGAACTCCGGGAGCTGATGTACTCCATCGGCCTGGAGTACTGGTACAACAACCAGTTCGCGGTACGCGCGGGCTATTTCAACGAGCACAGCACCAAGGGTGGCCGAAAGTACTTCACCGTTGGCCTGGGCTTGCGCTACAACGTGTTCGGCCTGGACTTCAGCTACCTGGTGCCCAGCTCCAACCAGCGCAATCCGCTGGACAATACGCTGCGCTTTACCCTGTCCTTCGACTTCAACGACATCAAGGGCAAGCAGGCGGCCGAGGAGGGTTGAGCCCCCTAAACCGACGCGGTGCCCATGCACCGCCAGAAGCCCCATCCGTTAGCACGGATGGGGCTTTTGCTTAGACACCGAGCCAGGTGCGGACCCGGATGCGGTGATGGCGGCCTGGTCGCTTTGCGGACAATGGATGGATTTTTTTTGGCGCAATCCGCTCCTGCTTCACGGCGTCACGGGAAACCGCCACCGCACGCGTAAAGCTGGTGCACGACACGTGCAGCAGGCCCGGAAGGCCCTTGCGGTCACATGCGCGTCTTGTTGTGTGCATGCCCGGTCGTTTGGGCCGGTTCGAACCCCTATGGCAGGGTGTCACGATATGGTGCTTTATTGCGTGATGTTCATGTGTATATGGCTGGTAATCAGTGCTTGATTCTGGGTGTGCCGGGCTTTTAGGGGCATTGCACCCCATCCCGTTCCGGTTTAAATTGAAATGGAAATCCAAATGTGTCGCCTGCCGGCGAACCCGTGCAGGCACCGGTTTACCCCATGAAGTCCCACGCCTATTCAGCACTCCTACTTGCCCACCGACGTCTTGTTTTCCTCATCAACCGGATGGCCCGGATAAAGCGCTCGACCCTGCGCCGGGTCCGTGCCGCGATGATGCTGCTGTGCCTGACCGGGTCCGGGGCGGTTTTCGCCGGAGGCGAAATGCCTGCTGCAGTGCTGGCGGAGGAACCAGCAGGGTCCACCCCCAATATGCCAGGGCCTGGCGCAGGCAAGGTTTTACCGGATAGCCTGGAGGCCACGGACCGCCACCACGCCACGCAGCGCTCTGCACAACACCCCACCCCACGGACCACAGGCAAATCGGTCCGTGGCACCACCTGGGGAACGGGCGTATGGGCTACCGGCACAGCCGGCCTGGCCTTGCCAACCGTCTTCCGCGCAGGAGGGGGCGCTACCTATGCCATTCCCGGCCTGGACATGGACCTGGAATCCCGGCTGTTGGTCTTCAACGCAGAAGGCCATCGCGTGTACTTGCAACGCGGCTACCAGAACGGCTGGGACGGCACAGACCGCCAGGGCAAACCCCTGCCGGAGGGCCGCTACTTCCTGATCGTGGAAATCGACGGCATGGGCGACGACATCCAGGCCTACATAGACCTGAAACGCTGAAGCCGGCTCAGATCGGCTTGCCGGCCTTCCAGGCCTGCACAAAGGGGTTGTTGGCGGCCTCGCGCTCTACGGTGGTTTCGCCCATATGGCCCGGCAACAAGCGCGTTTCCGGCGGCAGGCTGAGCAGTTGTTCGGTGATGGAGGTCATCAGCGTGTTGGTATCGCCGCCGGGAAGGTCGGTGCGCCCGATGGAGCCCTCAAAGAGCGTATCGCCGCACAGGCAGTAGCCTTCCTCGGCGTTGTGGAAGACGATGTGGGCGGGCGAATGGCCGGGCACAAAGCGGACCTCCAGGGCGATGCTGCCAAATCGGACCGTATCGCCGGCTTCCAGCACCTGCGTGATCCGTGGGGAAGGGGTGAAGGGGATGCCGTAGGCTTTGGCGGTGGGTTCGGCGGCCTCCAGGACCACGCGTTCGCCCGCATGGGCGGCCAGTTCCAAACCCCAGCGTTGCGCTACAAAGGCATTGCCGAGCACGTGGTCGATGTGGCAGTGGGTATTCAGCAGCCACTCGGGTTTGAGCCCGTGGGCTTCGATGTAGTCGGCCAGGGTCTTTTGCTCGGCGGGCTCCCCGCATCCGGGGTCGATGATGGCGCAGGCGCCGGAGGGGTCGGCCACCACATAGGTGTTTTCATGGAAGGCGGAGAAGACAAAGCGGGCAATGGAAGACATGGGCGGTTCGGACAATTTGGGCTGCTGCAAAACTAGAATACCCATTCGGGCGTTGTGGATGCAGCGGGAACCCATGGCGCTTTGGTTGCGTATGTCCTATGGGCGTAACTTGAGGGTTCGCCCGCAAGGGCGGCGCAGTCGGCGTTTTCACCGCTTGCGCAGCACCGGACCAGCCCGCCCATTCCTCCTCCGAACTCCGCTTTCTTGCTCCACCTCCTCTTCCGTTTTCCCGCTGATCAACGTGCGCCCGCCTGCCCAGCGTTGACCCGCACCTTGCGGCACCGCATGGCCCCTCGGTCCCTGCACGCCGCCTTGGCCCTGGTCACGTTGCTGTGTTTGGTGTTTGCCGGTCCCGGACCGGCGAAGGCGCAGACCAGCCAGGAGCGATTCGGGCAGAACCGCGTGCAGTTCCGCGACTTCGACTGGCAGTACTACGAATCCGAGCACGTCACCACCTATTTCAACCAGGGCGGGCAGGAACTCGGACGTTTTACGGCCCAGATGGCCGAAATCGATTTGAAGGAGATCGAGGAGTTGATGGATTTCCGGATCAACCGGGAGCTGTCCATCATCGTCTACAACACGGTCGGCGACCAGAACCAGAGCAACATCGGTGCATCGCGTAACCTGGCCTACAACACGGGCGGGCGCACCACCATCATCGACAACAAGATTTTTGTGCACTTCAACGGGTCGCACGCCGACATGCGGCGGCAGATCCGCGAGGGCATTGCGCGCATTTTGATGGAGAACATGGTCTTCGGCGGCAGCCTGCAGGAGATCGTGCAAAATGCGGTATTGCTGCACCTGCCTGAATGGTTTACCGAAGGCCTGGTGGCCTACATCGGCCAGGAGTGGAACTCGGAGCTCGACGACCAGTTGCGGGACGCCATGAACAGCGGCCGCCTGGAAAAATTCAACAAGCTCACCGGGGAGGACGCCCGCTTTGCCGGCCATTCCCTGTGGTACTTCATCGCCGAGAAATACGGCGCTTCCAACATCCCCAACCTGCTCTACCTCATCCGGGTCAACCGCAGCCTGGAAAACGGCTTTCTTTTTGTTTTGGGGGCCTCGGTGGATCAGGTGGTGGCCGATTGGCAGGCCCACTACCAGCGCAAGTATGCCGCTGAAGCGGCCGAACGCGAAGCCCTCACCGAGGAGCAACGGATCGACAAACGCTACCGCAAGCGCTTCGATTATTTCGGGCCGGTCCTGCACCCCAAAGGCACCCATTTGGCCTATGCCACCGACGACGAGGGCCGCTTCAAGGTGCGTGTGCAGGAGCTGGGGCCGGATGCGGGAAAAGGAAACAAAGTGGTGCACCGGGGCGGATACAAAACCCGAAATATGGCGCGTGACCTGACCTATCCGGTCCTGGCCTGGGACCGCACGGGGGCACGCCTGGCCATCGTCTACGAGCGCCGCTCCGAGACCAAGCTGGTCCTCTACGATCTGGAAAAAAAGGAAAAGGAAATAAAAGACCTGCCGCGTTTCCAGCGGGTGCAATCCATTTCCTTCACCGAGCGCCCACACCAACTGGTGCTTTCGGCCATCAACCGTGGCCAGTCGGACATCTACCTCTACGATGTGCGCAACGGCCGCCAGCAGCAAGTCACCAACGACTTCTACGACGACCTCGATCCGGCCTGGGTGGAGGTGGACGGCCGGAGTGGAATTCTGTTTTCGTCCAATCGGGACAGCGATACGCTGCTCAACGCACGCCAGGACAGCGTGCTGGCCGTTGGTCGCCTGGACCTCTGGTTCTGGGAGTCCGGGTCCAACAAGCGCAAGCTGCTGCGCATCACCCATACCCGGGATGCCGATGAGCGCCAGCCGTTGCAGATGGACGATATGCATTTTGGCTATACCAGCGACGGCAGCGGCATCCGCAACCGTTACGCCGGATACCTGGACACGGTCTTTGATTTCATGCGGACCACGGTCTTTTACCGCGACTCCACCGTCATTGCCCCGCAATACGACTACACCGTCTACCAGGACCGGGGCCTGATCGATTCGGTCTGGCAACGCCCGGTTTACAAGGACACCGCCCGCACCTTCCCGACCACCAATTTTGCCAACAGCCTTCGCGCGCACAGTGCATCTGCCCGCAGCGGCAAGGTGGTGGACCTGTTTTATGTGGAGGGCCGACCGGAATTCCAACTGCACCGTCTGCCGGGGGATTTGGACGCCATGGGCCGCGATACCCGCGGATCCGATGCACTGCCCAAAACCGCTTTTCGCGCCTATACCAACGCCAAAGGCCAGGGCCAGGCTGTGGAAGAAGCGGAGAATGATGCGCCTGCCGGCGAAGGCGATTTTTATTTCCAGAGCCCCTTCGAGCGGGTTCCGCTCAGCAAACAGACGCTCAAGCTGGACGTCCCGGTTTTGGCCGAAACCCTGGATGCTCCACAGGAAAACCTCATCGCCAATTTTGAATGGCAGCGCTCCAACGTGCGGCCCTACCGGGTGCAGTACGCCACCGAAAGCGTCACCACCGCGCTGGACAACAGCCTGTTTTTCAACCAATATCAGCGCTTCGATCCGGGCAGCCCGCAGTTCCGTCAACCCAACCTGAACGGGCTGTTCACCGTTTCGATCACCGACCTGTTTGAGGATTACCGTTTCATCGGCGCCTTTCGTGTGCCGACCTCCTTCAGCGGCTCCGACTACCTGGTGCGCTACGAAGACAATTCGCGGCGTCTGGATTTGCACGCCACGTATTATTACCACGCCGACCGCGACGTCAGCACCATTCCCGGACCCAACAACGACGAGCTGTTCAACGTCCGCAACCGCACCAACATCGCGCAGGTTTCGGCCGTTTGGCCCTTTGATGTATTGCGTTCCGTGCGTGCCTATGCGAGTTACCGCAACGACAAGCAGACGGTGCTGGCCACCGACCTCTTGAGCCTGGAGCAGGACAATCAAAAGGAAGATTGGGTCTCTGCCAAAGTGGAATACGTCTTTGACAACACCATCACCATCGGCACCAACCTGCCCGAGGGCCTGCGCTGGAAAGTGTGGTACGAGATGCACAAGGGCTTTGAGCTCAACGTCACCGACCGCCTGAACCTGTCCTTCAAGCGCGGCTTTTTGGGCATTGTGGGCTTTGACGTGCGCCACTACCAGCGCGTGCACCGCAACATCATCTGGGCCAACCGCTTTGCCGGGGCATCCTCCTTCGGCGCCAGCCGACTGGTCTATTACCTGGGTGGGGTGGAGTCCTGGCTCAACGCCCGGTGGAACAACCAGACGGTCATCGATCCCAACGCCGGGTATGCCTTCCAGGCCGCCGCGGTCAACCTCCGTGGCCACGACCAGAACATCCGCAACGGCAACAGCTATGGCCTGTGGAATTCCGAATTGCGCGTGCCGGTATTTGCCTACCTCATCAACAAGCCGATCCGCTCCGAGCTGATCCGCAATTTCATGGTGGTGGGCTTTTTTGACGCCGGTTCCGCCTGGCGTGGCTTCACCCCCTTTGATGCCGAGGACCGCTTGAACGTGGTCACCAACACCACCGGCCCGATCACCACGGAAGTGGAGTTCTTCCGCAACCCCTTTGTGTTTGGCTACGGTTGGGGTGCGCGTACCCTGCTGTTTGGCTACTACCTGCGTTTTGATATGGCCTGGGGGGTGGATACGGGGGAGCCGGTGGGGCCTTCGTATCTCTGGTCCCTATCCCTCGATTTCTAGGGTGCTCGGAAGCCGCTGCGCGGCACTGCTCTGTGTTGGCGCACTTCCTCGAAGCGGTCACGTACAAGAGTACGCTCCCGCTTCTCGAAAGCACGCCGCCTTGATCAGTGCCGCGGATCGGCTTCTGATGGTATTGTGCTCGGAGGCCACTACACGGCGCATGCCGGTGTTGCAGTACTT
>JAUIHG010000100.1 GCA_030432405.1 Bacteroidia bacterium
AAAACAAACAGCATGCCTTCCAGGTGGCCCATCGAGGAACGGTATTTCAACCCCTGGGCCTGCTCGAAGGCCTGGTCGGCCACCTCGATGTCGATGCGCACAATCGGCTCCATGGTTTGCCCGTCCAGGAATTCCAGATGGCCGTCGCGGCGGAAAGCCGGCTCATTGCTGGAACGTTCGTTCCGGGAATTGTTTTCGCCGGAAGGCGCCACAAACAGGGAAATGATCCCGCCTGCGGCGAAGACCACCAATAGCGCGATGGCAATGAGGGTTCTGGTTTTCACGGGCATGCAGTCTAAGCCGGAGGGAGGGCGATGTGGCACGGGCGTTCCGATAGCCTGCAAGCGGCCCATGCAAGGGCAAAAGTAGGGCGGGATGGCGCTGTTGGACCAGCGTAGGATGCGGAGGGGCCTCAGAATCCGAAGCCGGCCAATACCCCCCAGCGCGGCTGGCCCTCAGAATCCGAAGCCGGCCAATACCCCCCAGCGCGGCTGGCCTTCGCCCCAGCCCACGGCAGCTTCAACGCGCAAAATGCGCAGGATGTGTTCGATGCCGAAGGTCAGTTCGCCGTAGTGGCCGTGCTGCTCCGTCCAGAGATAGTGTCCGCCGACCACACATTGCCACCGCAACTTGCGGAAGCCAGGAATCTTGTTGAACAGAAAGCCGTTGAAGTGGTGCTCGCCATGGGCCTGCACCCAGGGGCCGTTGGTGGACCGCGCAAAAAAGGGCAGGACCCGGAAGCGGTCCACGCCGCTGGCCAAAAACACGGTGCGGTTGCCGCCAAAGTGGCGGTAGTCCTGAAAGGCCAAACTGTCCCCACCGCCAAGGCCGCCTCCGATGCCGCGGTCGAGCAGCGGGCCCAGGAATCCGCCGCCGAGGACCTGAACCTGGCTTCGGCCCCATAGCCCGGCATTGATCGACTGGTCCAGCCCGCCTTCCAGGCGTTGGTAGTCCAGGCCAGAACCCAGGACAGGCAAACCGGCGCGGTAGTTCAGCACCAGCGTGGGCCAGCGGGAACCGAGGCGGAAGCGGCGGTCCGGTTCCGAGGCATAGCGCTGCCCGATGACGTACCGGAACGATAGGTCCAAAATGGCCGCGTTGTGTTCCTGAAATGGCAAGGTGGGGTTGTCCGGGTCCCAGGTTTCGTTGCGCGGGTTGTTGGACAAAAAGGTCCTTTCCGTATTGATGAGCGGTTTGGCCCCACTGAAATTGGTCCATGGCACCCGGCGGTGCCATCGCCCCGTGGCATCGACGGAAAAGCCGTTGAACAGTTCCCGGGAGACCTGCAAAAAGCCCCCGCGCGTTTCAAAAAGCTTGAGAAAATTCTGTTCGGCAAAAAGCGAATACACCGTATTGGGAAAGCGCTCCATGGCGTTGGGGTGGTAGTCGGTCATGCGGCGGCCGCCGCCCAGGACCAGGCTGCCGTCGTGCACCGCGTCAAAGCGCCAGCGCATCCGCGCATCCGTCATCCAGGTCCGGTTGCCAAAGCCGTAATGCCCCCCGGCCTGGATGGTCACCTGGCGGTGCCGCTCCAGCTCCTTTTGCCACCCCACATCGGCCCCCAGGGTCCAACCCTCTACCGTATTGTAGGCCATTCGCCCGAGGGGCGACCCGAAGTAGTACACCGTTTTGCGTTTGCTGTTCTGGTAACCGTAGCCCACCAGCAGGTTCATCAGCTCCGGCTTGTTTTCGATGCGGTCGATCGAATCCAGGTAGGCCGGCTGTTTGCGCAATTCGGCCAGGCTGTCTTTGGCGCGGTAGTCTGCACGTTCCGGCAGGCTCAGCGGAACGGGACGCCGCTGCACCCAAAAGATGCTGTCTTGTTCGTTGGCGCCTTCTTGAATCTTGAGCGTTTCGGGGCCAAAAAAGCGTTTGGCCGGATCGGGCTCGCCCGCCATCCGGGGCGCCTTCGGCGAGAACGCCGGCCGCAAATCGTAGTTGCTGTAGTGGGCCATGAAGTAGCCGCTCCCGCGGATGCCCAGCAGCCCGAACTGAAAACGAAAATTGCGCGACTGCGGCAACCATACGGTTTGCTGCGGACCGGAAGCCATGGGTACATAGCGCATGGTCCAGGACAGCGAATCGATGAACTCGATCCCGGCCTGGCGGGTCAGCAGCAGATCGGTGGCCAGGACCCGCCAGCTGTCCTCCACAATCTCGATGAAACCGCGGAACACCGGGTCCTGCGCGCGCTTGGGCAGCAGCTCAATGCGGTTGACCAGCCGCCCGTCCTCCACATACGTGCCTTGCAGGCGAAAACGGTACCAGAAAAAGGCGTCATCCGCCAGAGGGGAGACCAAGGCGCGTTCGGAGAGGCCGAGGAACTCGACGCGTTCGTCGTAGACGGACAACTCCATGGGCGCGGCTTCGTTGAAGCTGAAAGCCTGGTCGTCGCCGGAGACCTTGCTGGCCACCATGTCTTCGCGGGTCCGGTCCGGGCCCGCATCCCGTTTGAGCACATGCAGACGCGAGATGCTTTCGCTCAGGTAGACGATGCCGCTGCGCGAGGAATCCAGGATGCCGGCAGCGTCCACGCGAAAGCCGAGCACCCGTTCTGGCGCTTTGTCGATGCGTTGCAGGCCCTTGACGTAGGCGTCTACCGAAAAAGCAGGTTGCTCGGTGCGGTAGCCTTCACGGCGGGCAATGGCCTGGCGCATGATGCCATTGGCGGGGTCTTCGTCGCCCCGGACCACCACATCGTCCAGGCGCAAGGCCTGCGGGGCCAGCCGCAGTTCCACAAAAAGGCCCTCTGCGCTGAGCTCCACGCTGCGCTCCAGCCGGCCGTAGCCCACGTAGCGGACCACGATCCGGTAGCGGCCGGGTTCCAGGGCCAGTTGAAAGCGGCCCTCGAGGTTGCTGGCGGCACCAGCGGCTGGAACTGCGTCCGGCCCGGTCTGCTCTGCCCGGCCCGCACCAGCGGGGTAGGCCGCCACGTTGGCAAAGGGCAGGGCTTTCCCGGCAGTATCGAGCACCAGGCCTTCGAGCAGAACCTTCTGTGCAGAGCGGGTTGGTTGTGCGGCATCCGTCTCCAACGCTGCCGCGGCCGGCAGGTTGGGATCCGGGCACAGGGATGCCTTCGCCGGGACGGCGAACACAAAAAACAGGCATAAAAGCAATAGGGCGGAGGGCCTGAGCGGCATCTGCGGTGATCGGTCGGGCGTGGGGCAATGCGGTAGGGGCGTCCAGGTCCCCAGGCACCGCTGGTGTGGGGAACCGCAGCTCCGGGCTCAGAACGAGAGCCAGTTGTTGTAGGCCAACCGAAGGCCGATTGTGGCGTTGCGCTTGTCGCGGTTTACGCCATCCAGGTCGGTGAGGTGGGTGCGGGTCAGGCCATAGGTGCCCCGCAAACCAACGGAGAAAAAGCCGTTGCTGCCCACGGCGATGTCGTAATCGGCACCCAGCAGCAGGGCCAGGTCATGCTGGTTGAAATCGCGGTCCGGACTGACGGGCTTGTCGCCAACCGCAAGCCTCGAATTGCGCAGCATGCCGTATTGTACCCCAAAGACGGTGGCCGGACCACCGCGGGGTTTGCTATCGGTGGCAAAACCCGGACGCAAACCGCCGTAGCGCAGGTATATGGGCACTTGGGTATAGATGAGCTGCACGCGCTTGGTGACGTCAAACTCCCCTACGGGCGAGGCCATGACCGACTGGAAATTGGCGCCCTGACGGCTGTCCACGATCAGGCCGGCTTCCAGGCTCCAGTGCGGGTCCAGCCGGTAGCCGAGCGTGAAGCCAAAGGCGTGGCCCATGCGGGTGCCGGGATTGAGGTTCACGTCTTCGGGGCCTTGCTGTGCGTTGAGCAGGGCCGAAAGGTTGGCGCTGGCGCTGATGCCGCCGTAGATCCCGTTGGGTACCGAGCGGGTGGGTGTGAAGGGGTGGGCCGCTTGGCGCGGGCTGCGGCTGCCGTCCACGGCATCCGTGGCTGGAAGTCGGGCAACATCGGGCGCTGGCTGGAGCGTTGCGTTGCTGTTGCCGTTCTCAAGGGCATTGCCGGCTGCGTCAGCAGTGGTGTTGGTGGCTGTGCTGGGCGGCTCCTGGGCAGCGGGATCGCCGTGGTGCGCGGCCGATGGGCCCCCTTGCTGCGGCGCTTGCACCGGAAGGGCATCATCCCGCAGGGCTCCACCGGCATGGGCATCCGTTGCGTGTTGTGCGGGGCCTGAATACGGAAGGAAGACTTGTGCCATCGCCCTGTCGGGCGAAGCGCCGTTTTGGGACGCCACAGGCGCATTGGTGATGCCCGCCGCACCCAATGCCGGCCCTGCAACAGGAGCTGCACCACGCGCTGCGGAAGCAATTGCGGTTTGGCTATGCGTTGCGCCGGAATGCGCTGCACCGGGAGCGTCACCCGCTGGATCCGAAGCCGCAGCTGCCGTGGGAAGGGCCGGTCCAAAACCCGCCTTGGCTGCCAGAGGTTGAACCGCCATGGGCTGAACGGCCAACGGTTGGACAGCAGGGTTGGCGTTGCTGGCCAGCCCATCCAGCTGCTGGACCACACCATTGCGGGGACTGTTTAGGTAGGCGAAGGCACTGGCGCCCAGCAAGAGGACTGCGGCCACAGCGCCGATTCGGCTGCGCAAGCGCCAGAGCAACAGGCGTTCGCCGGAGGCGGAAACAGCTGCTGCCGAAGCTTGCGGGCCGGCACCAGCGGCGCTGGCCTCCAGGGCGGCGTTCAACTCCTCCCAGCCACCGGCCGGGGGTACGGCCTCGTGTTGGCGCATCTTGTGCTGCCAGATGCGGTCGCTATGGGAATGCTTGTGGGACATGGCGCAGGAGGGTGGAACAGGTTCGGTGCAGGAGGATCATTCGCCGACGGCGGCGGAAACGCCCCGCATGTCCAGGGCTTCGATGCGTTTTTGCAGCAGCACGCGGGCGCGGGCCAGCTGGGATTTGGAGGTGCCTTCGCTGATGCCGAGCATCACGGCGATCTCCTTGTGGGGGTAGCCCTCCACGACGTAGAGGTTGAAAACTGCCCGGTACCCGGGCGAAAGCCCGTTGATGAGTTCGAGCAATTCGTCGGCGGCCAGTTGGTCCAGCACGCCGGGGTCGTGTTCTTCCTGTTCGGTGTTGAGCACATCGACCAGGGGGTAGAGGTGGTGTTTGCGGCGGTGCTGTTCGATGGCCGTGTTGACAAAAATCCGGCGCATCCAACCTTCCAGGGCGCCTTCGCCGCGGAAGCGGTCCAGGGCCTTGAAGACCTTCATGAAACCATCCTGGAGCAAATCTTCGGCCTGGTGGTAGTCGTCGGCGTAGCGCAGACAGATGGCAAACATGCGCGGGGCGTAGCGCTGATACAGCGCCTGATGACCGTGGCGTTCACCACGCCGGCAGGCGTTGAGCAAATCCTGTTCTTCCGCGCTGGGGCCGGACCGTTCTGCCGGTTGTGCAGCTGCTTGCGGCGTTTGCGTCGGTTTTTGGACCTGCGCTGCTTTCCGCCGAGGCTTGCGCACGGCATCGCGCTCGGGATACAGGGGCCGGGCGTTGCTCCGATGAGAGGCCGGAACCATGGACAGGATGTCGGGGAAAAGCGGCATGTGGTCGCGCGCAGTTCGAGATCAGCAAGCAGTCCCGGACTACCTGTGCAAAATACAACAAATAACGGGCTGTAGCGGGTGCAACAACGCTGCAACGTGGCCCATCGGGCTGCCTTTCCGATGGTCGGTCGGGCTCGTCTTCATGCCCTTGATCAGACCGGGCCGCGCAAGTGCTCCACCAATGCACGCACCGCCTGGCCACGGTGGCTGAGCGCGGCCTTTTCAGCAGCACTCATCTGGGCAAAACTGCGGTCGGCCACGCCAGCCGGCCGGTCGGGCAGGGCAGGAGCCTGGCCATCGGGCAGCACCGGGTAAAACACCGGATCGTAGCCAAATCCGCCTTCGCCGGAAGGCGCCTGGCCGATCCAGCCCGGGCAGATGCCCTCAAAGAAATGCCACTGGCCGTCCATCACCAGGGCGATCACCGTGCGGAAACGGGCACGGCGGTTTTGATGCCCTTCCAGCTCGTGCAGGAGCTTGGCCATGTTGTCCGCCGCGCTGCGCTGGGGTCCCGCATAGCGGGCCGAAAACACGCCCGGCGCGCCGTTCAGGGCTTCGACTTCCAGGCCGGTGTCCTCGCTGAAGCAGGACTGGTGGTAATGGGTCCAGACGTGTTCGGCCTTTTGGCGGGCGTTGTCTTCCAGGCGTGAGCCGGTTTCGGGCAGATCCTCGTGGCAGCCGATCTCATGCAGGGTACACAATTGGAAGCGCGCGCCGATCAATGGGGCGGCTTCCGAAATTTTGTGTGCGTTGTTGGTGGCAAAAACAAGCGCCTTCGGCGATGAAGCAGCGGCAGGGTTGGAAGCGGAATCGGGCATAGGATGGCAGGGTGGCAGGCGGGGTGCATGGCGTACCCATGGAGTTGGGCAAAGGCCGGGGCCGGTATGGTGGACAACAAGGGGAATAAGCGGTCAAACACCGGCTTTGGGCATCCGGGCTTCGCCGGCTGGACGCGCATCGGCCATGGCGCCCTGCAGGGCCGTCCAAAGCTGTTTTTTGGCCTCCGGCGAATCCGCCAGGCGGGCCAGATCCGGACCAAAAACGCACTCGACCTCCCGGAGGCGCATGCGCAGGTTTTTGGGTCTGGACGCTTGAACGCCAACCTGTTGTGGTGCCATGCCAAAAGCAATGAACAAGGGGAAATCCAGCTGCCGCAGCCAATGGGCCAACTGCCCGCCGGGCGGGTCCTCCAGCACCATACAGGCAGAGGCTTCCAAGCCACAAGCCTGCAGGATTTTGTCCAGCAGAACTTTTCCATTACCGCTGCGTCCCTGACCCTCGGGTACGAGGATAAGGGCCGGATGCGTAATTTTGTGCCGCTCTTCGGTAGGGGGGAGGGCTTGCGCATTTCCACCCTCCGGAAGCCTGTAAGCCGTTTGGTACACGTTCTTTGTTGCTTTGAAATGGCCTTTTTGCTGAACGGTTCCGCCTTTGGAAGCCGGGCGCCTCAGCAAGACAAACATCGGTCCTCTCGCTAAATCCCCCTCGGTCAAATTGCCGGGCCAGTGGTTGGCGCTTGCAGACCGACAGCATCCTAATGCGGATGCCCGCCTGCAGCAGTCCCCTGCCGACGTGTTCGCCAACCGGCGCATATGCCAAGAACAGAACCTCGCTTCCGCACAAATAAACGCCCATGACCACGCCTACTGTTGCCGCCCAGCCCATTGCCATCCGACCGACCCACGACAGCCGTCTGGCCAGTGTCAATTTCGATGATATCCCTTTCGGCCGGACCTTTTCGGACCATATGTTCATCATGGACTACCGGGATGGGCAGTGGCATGATGCCCGCATTGAGCCTTTTGCCCCGATGCCCATCCACCCCGCCTGCAGCGGCATCCATTACGGCCAGTCCATTTTTGAGGGCATGAAGGCCTACCGGGGCGTGAACGGCGAGGCCATCCTTTTCCGCCCGGACAAAAACATCACCCGTTTCAACCGTTCGGCGGCCCGCATGGCCATGCCGGCCGTACCGGAGGAGCTCTTCCACCGCGCCCTGGTGGAACTGATCGGCCTGGACCGCGATTGGATTCCGGACCGCGATGGCAGTTCCCTGTACATCCGGCCCTTCATGTTTGCCACCGAGGAGTTCATCGGGATCAAAGTGGCGGAGAACTACCGCTTCATGATCCTCACCTGTCCGGTGGGCAAATACTACACCAAGCCGGTTGCTGTGAAGGTGGCCGAGCGCTATGTGCGGGCATTTCCAGGTGGTACGGGCTTTGCCAAGGCCGCTGGCAACTACGGGGCCACCATGGAGCCGATGCGCCAGGCCCGCGAGGAGGGTTACGATCAGGTCCTCTGGCTGGACGGCGTGCACTTCCGCGATGTGCACGAGGTGGGCACGATGAACGTCTTTTTTGTCTTCAAGGACAAGGTGATTACCCCGTCCACGGACGAAGGCACCATCCTGGAAGGGGTCACCCGCGATTCGGTGATCCAGATCATCCGCGACAAGGGCACCCCGGTCGAAGAACGCCACATTACCATCGACGATGTGGTTTCGGCCTTCCACAGCGGGGAGCTGGTCGAGATTTTCGGCACCGGCACGGCGGCCACCATCGCCCAGTTCGGACGCCTGGGCTTCAAGGGCGAGCAGTTGGAATTTGACCAAAGCCGCTGGAGCCTGTCGGATTTTGTACGCACCGAAATCACCGCCATCCGCACCCTGGCCAAGCCGGATCCCTACGGCTGGAACGAAGTGCTCTGAACCCGGCCCGCCGGTCCCTCCTGGTCCGGCCGCGTCCCGTGTGCCGGCCGGCGCACAAGGGCCAGAATCCCTACCTTTGGGGTTTCGCCAAAGGCGGGCTGCCTGTCCGTCTCAGGCAAAGGCTTTCAACCCATCCCATCTCCACCCGAGAAACGCTCGATGCACTTATGGGCATGACCCTTTTACAAGCTGTCGACGGCATTTTCGACGACATGCGCGATTACCTGCAGCACCTGGACGACGATGCCTATGCACAGCCGCTGGAAATTCTATCCGGTTCTTCGGTAGGCCAGCATACCCGGCACATCATCGAGTTTTTCCAATGCTTGTTGGAGCAACGCTGTGAAGGCTGCATCAATTACGACGGCCGGCGGCGCGATCCGGCCATCGAGCAGCTGACCTCCTCGGCCAAAAAGAGCCTAATCCACGTGGTGGAGGGCCTTCATCAGGTGGACCCCAAGGAACGGCTGAACCTGGCGGTGGCCTATGACGGTGGCCAGACGCCCACCGAAGTTGTGGACACCACTTTTGAACGGGAGGTGATCTACAATATTGAGCACGCCATCCACCATATGGCCATGATCAAAATCGGCCTGCGTCAGGTGGCGCCCGAACTCCGCGTTTCCGAAGCCTTCGGCGTGGCCCCGTCCACGATCCGCTACCGCAAACAAGAGGCCAAAGCGGGGTGAACAAGCCCTTTCAGCGGCACCCGTTTTTTGTTCGGCTGTTCAACTGGGAATACTGGCCCTTTGCGCTGGTGTACACCCCGGTCTTTGTGTATTGGTTTCTGCTGGCGCTGAAAAACCGCTCGCTGCTCTTTTTCAGTGCTGCCAATCCGGGCATCATGGCCGGTGGCCTGGTCGGCGAATCCAAACGCGCCATCATGGACATGGTGCCCCGAGCCTGGAAACCCGCCGAATGTTTCCTGCCCACGGCCTTGTCCGACGCGGAAGCGGAGCAAGCCATGCAGCATGCGGGCCTGGATTTTCCGGCTGTTCTCAAGCCCGACATCGGGGAGCGCGGCATGCTGGTGCGCATCGTGAAGGATGCGGCGGAATTGCGGCGTTTTCGCCGGGAACCGGCCACCGATTATGTACTCCAGGAGTATCTTGATTACCCCGAGGAAGTGGCCGTGCTCTACCAGCGCATGCCCGGAGCGAAGAGCGGCCGCATCAGTTCCGTGACGCTCAAGGAATACCTGCATGTGATCGGGGATGGGCACCGCAGCGTCGGGGCCCTGGTGGACGCCAAGCCGCGGGCGCTGTTGCAGCGGGATGCCCTGCGCCAGAGCCACGGTCACCGTTGGAACGAGGTACTGCCTGCCGGCGAACGCCTCCAATTCCACACCATCGGCAACCATTCCAAGGGCACCAAATTCATCAGCGGTCAGGACCGCATCGATGCGCAGCTGGTGGAGCGATTTGACCACATGGCCGAGGCCCTGCCTGGCCTGTATTTCATGCGTTTTGACATCAAGTGTCAGAGCTGGGCGGCGCTGTTGGAAGGCCGGGATTTCCGCATCATGGAGATTAATGGCATCAAATCCGAGCCTGCCCATATCTATGATCCCCGGTACCCGATCCGGCATTTTTACCGGGACCTGTTTGCGCAATGGGACTCGATCGACCGCATCA
This sequence comes from Bacteroidia bacterium, assembly GCA_030432405.1. Taxonomy (GTDB): domain Bacteria; phylum Bacteroidota; class Bacteroidia; order Chitinophagales; family BACL12; genus WGOA01. Next base: position 9,879 of record JAUIHG010000100.1, read on the forward strand.
GCCGGGCCAACCGCAAACGCGGCATTGCCTACATGCGGCACCGTGAGGCCTGGAAGCGCTTTTTGGAATGGCGCCGGTACCGGCGAAGCCTCAAGAAAGGCCCTGCCGCGTCGCGCAACGCGGCGGAAAGGCCCCTTTCCATGACCGGCTTAAAATCCTGAACAGGCGTGCTGTTCAGTCCATGGAACATCCTATTCAGCCTTGGCCATACGCAACGGTCGCCGTGTATGCACGGCACCGCGCCTACGCCATGGAAGGCCCGAAATGTGCCCTGCCTTTCCAAGGTTCAGCTTGCTGTACAGGCAAAAAAAGACCGGACGGCAAGCCGTCCGGTGTGCTGCTGCGGCCCGGTGCCGCGGTGGATCATCCCGGGCAATCCCAAAGGGCAATGCCGGGCTTTTCCGAAACGTATGGTCACTGGGTTGTTTTCATGAACACGGTACCACCTACAGCAGCTCCGGCTGGTCAGGCCGGACCGGAGCATGGGCCAAGACCATGCTTCCAGACCGGCGAATATCGCCCACACCAGCCTGACCTCCTAAACTGGCGGACTGGCGGGCATGCCATGTGGAAAACCCTGCATCCACACCTGTGCGCGGTTTTCGCCCGAAGGGCAGGGGCATGGCCATGGACAGGAGGAGCGCTGGCCGGTGCGCTGTGGATGCTTTTTCTGGGCCTCTGTCTGGCCTCTTGCGGTCCCGAGCAGCATCGGGACGGCCGCGCTTCGGGCCCTGTGAAAGGCGGCCGGCGGCATGGCCTTTGGAAGGCCGAACACTTCAACGGCAACACCGCCTGGGAAGGCCGCTACAAGCGCGGCAAGGCGCACGGCACCTGGCGCTGGTGGCGCGAAGACGGCAGCCTGGAGGAAGTCAGCCAATGGGCGGATTCGCTCAAGCAGGGCCCCTGCCGCTACTACGATGCCCAGGGGGGACTGGCTTCGGAAGGGGCCTTTGCTGCCGGCCTGAAACACGGCGCCTGGAAAGGCTATTATCCGGACGGGACCCTGGCCTGGGAGGGCAGTTTTGACAAGGGACGCAAAAACGGCCCCTGGCGGGCTTATTATCCCGATGGAAAGGCCAAGGCCTTCGGCGAATGGTCCGCCGATACAGGCCAGGAAGCCGGCTTCCATCCCAACGGTGAACTGGCCCATCAGGGCCGATGGATCGGGGACCAACGCGACGGGGTCTGGCGTTGGTTTTCGCCCGAAGGGCACCTGGAGCGCGAAGCGGTTTACCGCAATGGGCGCCTGATCCAGGAAGGCTGAGCTGCTCGGGGCGGAAAGTGCTGTCCCAGCTCTGCTTCAGCGCGGTGGAGTCTCCTCCAGCGGATCGGGCACATCGTCGATGGGGTCCGGATCGGCGTCCCGTTCGGCATCCACGTCCGAATTCAGGTTGGGATCCATGGGCGGGGCTGCTGCGTCGCTGCGCTCCGGTGCGGTTTCCTCCTCCCGGATGCCGTCCTGAGACGAGGTACCATCGCGTTGTTGGGCTTTTTCGGCCTTGCGTTGGGAGCGGCGCCGGCGCCGGTCTTCCACCAGGTCATAGAGCTTGTTGAACTCCGTGGAGTAAAAGATGCCGATGCCGGTCTCGCCGATGTTGCGGCCCAGGTAGAGGTTGTAGTCGCTGCGCTGGAACGCCTTGAGGCGAATGCGCCCGTCGGGCGTGATGTCGTAGGCAATCTCAAAATCGCCGGCCACGCCCTGGCTCGGGTCGATGGCGTCGGTGACGGTGGCCGATTGGTTGAGGTCAAAGTTTCCGCCCAGGTTGACCGAAATGCGGTCGTTGAAAATCTCCGTGCTCAAGTCCACCTGGAGCTCCTGCTGGGTGAGCTGGTCTTCGGCCGTCTGGAAGTTGCGGTAGCTGATGTCTACGTTGACATCTTCCAGCAAAAAGGAACTCAACCAGTCGGTGAGGTAGACCGAGAGCTGCTTGGAAAGGAACTCGGACACCGAGCTGCCCGCCCCGGAAAGCAAAGGAGTAATGCCGCTTTCGTCGGGGATGAAGCGGTTCATCACCAGCAGGCCGAACACCTGCTTGTTGAGTTCGTTTTCGTCCTGGCGGACCTCAAACAAGCGGCGTTCGAAAGGCGCTGTGGTGGTTACGCCGGAGGCCGGCCGGATGTCAAAGTCGATTTCCGGATTGGCCAGCGAACCGGTCAGGTCCAGCCAGACTTCAAAGCTGCGTGGATCTCGGGCCCGCTCGATTTCCGCATTGCTCATTTCGGTGAGCTGGTCCCCGATCAGGTCGTATTCCGTGGCCCGCACTGCGTATACAGCGTTCAGGTCCAGTTCGGCCAGATAGGGGTCTCCGGAGAACACCACCCGACTGCCCGGGCTGATGCGAAAATCCTTGGTGATCACGTCCTGGAAACTGAAGGCGTAATCGCCCTGTTCCACTTCGTAGACTCCGCTCATCGAAAAATCGCCCAGGGTGCTCAGGTTCATCTGCAGAGTGCCGTTGCCCCGTCCGCGAAGGCGGTCGCCCAGCAATTCGAGGGCCACTTCGGCATCGCGGTCGATGTCCAGAAACAGGTCAAAGCGCACGCGCGAAAGCCGTTTTCGGATGGCCTTCTCGTCCTCGGCCGGATCGCTTTCGGCGTCGGGGTCAAAGAAATTGATGAAGTCGCTGCCGCCTACCGAAGGGCCGTAGGTGATGGGCACCGTCAGGCTGGTGCCGGGATTGGAGCGGGCATTAACCGTTACGGTCAGATCGCTGGTGGGGCCGTCGATGGAGACCCGCCCCGCCCCGAAAGCGGTGCCAAAAAAGGCCGGGTTCTGTTCCCGGTCGGTATCCATGAACAGCAGCTGATCGGTATTGATCTCCAGGCCTTCAAAGCGCCAGCTGTCCAGGGGACCGTAGCGCAAATTGCCTTCCAGGGTGCCGGAATTCCCGTAGGGGTCGTAAACCTGGCAGCGCGCAATGGCCAGCTTGCCGTCCGTCCACTGCATGTCCACTTCCGGGATGCTGTAGTGGCTGTTGAGGTAGACTAGGCGCATGCCGCCGTCCTCAAGTTTCAGGGAGCCGGCAAATCGCGGATTGCTGAAGCTGCCGCGCAGCCGGGCCTCACCGGACAGGTCGCCTTCAATCTGGTCCAGCAGCCCTTCCAGGTAGCGGCCAAAGGGCGCAATGCTCAACCGTTCGATGTCCATGTTTGCCTCCACAGCACCGTTTGGATCCAGGTCCAGATGGCCGCGGCCGGTCATGCGGTTTTCGCCCGTAAGGGCGATTGTGAAATTCAACCGGTTCTGGGGCCGCTGCAAGGAGGCGTTGACCACCGTGGAGCCGAAAGGCAGGCCATCCAGGGCCATGCCGTCCACGCGCAGGCTGCCGGCAAAGCCGGGCTCCTTGGTGATGTTGGAGGCCGAAACCCGCCCGTTGAGTTCGCCGCTCAGGCGCGCCGGATTGAGTTTGAGGGCGTTGAGCAATTGGCCAATTTGCACCTGTTCCAGATCCAGGTCCAACCAGGAGGAGTAGCCCTTTTTGTCCAGGCTGTGCAGGGATATGCGCTGCTCGCCATTGTGGATGCTGAAGTCCTCAGCCAACAGTTTGTTGCGGCCAAAGGCCAGGCTGTTGTTCGGATCCACTTCCCAGCGTTGCCCGGCCGTGACAATTTCCGAAGGCAGGATGCGGAAGCGGAAACTCGAATCCGCCGAACGGACCACGCCGGCCAGGTTGAGCCGGTCCGGATCCTGGTCGCTGCCCATCAGGATGCGGAAAATCAGGCTGTCGCCGGCGTAATCGGTGCGCAGTTCGGTGGTCGGCAGCACCAGGCTGTCGGTAAAGGCCACCTGATCCACGCGGCTGAATCCGTTGATGCTGCCTTCTTCGGTGTGCACATCGATCAGCCAATTGTCCAAACGCAGCTGGCCGAGTTTGGGGTCTGGAATGCGCGCTCGAAAGTCAAAGGCATTTTGGGCGCTTTCCAGCGAACCG
>JAUIHG010000314.1 GCA_030432405.1 Bacteroidia bacterium
TGCCGAAAGAATTGACAACTGCCCTTGATGCGTATTTGGCTGAGCAGTAGGGTTTTGTCTGATAGAGTGCGGGCATTTTCACGCTGATCCAGGAGCCGAAAAACGGGTCTGAAAGCAGCGCCCGGTACTCCGTTCACATCCACCCGCAACGCCCAGCTTTCACAACCATGGCCATCACAACCGGGGAATTGGCGCAGTGGCTTGACGCCCAACTGGAAGGCGACAGCACACTGGCCCTGGACCGCGCCGCGCGCATCGAAGAAGCCGAAGCCGGCAGCATTGGTTTTGTGGCCAATCCGCGCTACGCCGCCTTTGCCGCCCAAACCCGGGCCAGCGCCCTGATCGTGGGGCAGGATTTTGCCGCACCGGTGGCCGAAGGCTGTGCCTTGTTGCGCGTCGCCGATCCCTATTCGGCCTTTGGCCGGGTCCTTGAACGCCTGGAAGAACAGGCCGCGCTGCCGCGCGAAGGCATCGATCCCCGCGCTGCCGTGGACCCCACCGCCCAGGTGGATCCCGGGGCCTGGATTGGTCCGCATGCGGTACTGGAAGCGGGGGTGCAGGTAGCGGCGGGCGCCCAAATCCACGGCCTGGTGCATCTGGGCCGCGACGTGCACATCGGCGCGGGCAGCGTGCTGCATCCCGGCGTGGTGGTCTACCACGGCTGTGTGGTCGGCAGCGGCTGCATCCTGCATGCCGGAGCGGTGATCGGCTCGGACGGCTTCGGCTTTGCGCCCCAGCCGGACGGCAGCTTCCGCAAGATTCCCCAACTCGGCAATGTGGTCCTGGAAGACGGGGTGGAGATTGGCGCCAATGCCTGCATCGACCGCGCCACCCTGGGCAGCACCCGCGTGCGGCAGGGCGCCAAAATCGACAACCTGGTCCAACTGGCCCACAACGTCGAGGTCGGCGCGCACAGCGTGCTGGCTGCGCAATCCGGGGTCAGCGGTTCCACGCAGCTGGGCATGGGCGTGCAAGTGGGCGGTCAGGCGGGCTTTACCGGCCATTTGCGCATCGCCGACGGCACCAAAATCAACGCGCAAGCCGGCGTGAACCGCAGCGTCAAGAAGCCCGGTACGGCCCTGACCGGTTCGCCGGCAGGCGCATACACCAAAGAACTCCGCAACCAAGTGGTCTACCGCCGCCTGCCCGAGCTGGAGGAGCGCATCCGGGTACTGGAAGCACAACTGGCTGCCCTAAGCTCCGGCAGCGCCTCCGGCGAACGCCCGGTTTGAAGCCATTCAGCGGGTTATTCCGCATTTTTGCCCATTCGGCCGCATCCACAGGACCCGTTCCCGTCTGATCCGCACCGTTCGATCTTTTCCCGTCGATTCCCTTCCATCGCCCATCCTGTCCCCACCGATTGCCATGGCTCCGAATTCCGATACCCCGGCACAGAACCCCAACAAGCAGCATACCCTGGCCAAAATGGTCCGCATCAAAGGCAGCGGGCTGCACAGCGGGGCCTCGGTGACCATGAAGCTGCGCCCGGCCGAGCCGAACACCGGCATCCGATTCCGGCGTGTGGACCTGGAGGGCAAGCCGGAGATTCCCGCGGATGTGGATCTGGTGGTGGACGTTTCGCGCGGGACCACGCTGGAGAAAAACGGGGTGCGGGTGGCCACCGTGGAACACCTGATGGCGGCCCTGGTGGGCATGGCCATCGACAATGCCGTCGTGGAACTGGATGCCGAGGAAGTGCCCATCAAGGACGGCAGTGCGGCGCCTTTTGTCAAAGCCCTGGCCAAGGTGGGCTGGGAAGAGCAGGATGCCGACCGCCAATACGTGGATTTGGATTCCGAACTGCGCTATGCGGACGACGAACGCGGCGTGGAGCTGGTGGCCATGCCCGAAGACCACTACGCCGTCACCTGCCTGATCGATTTTGACTCCCCGGTGCTGGCCCAGCAACACGCCAGCCTGGAGGCCATCGAGGACTTCCCCGAGCACATTGCCGATGCGCGGACCTTCTGCTTTCTGCACGAACTGGAAGCGCTGTATGAGGCCAACCTCATCCGCGGCGGGGACCTGAACAACGCCATCGTCATCGTGGACCACGAGGTGGACGAAGCCGAGATGGACCGCCTGCGCAAGATGTTCAACAAGAAGCACGTCAAGGTGCGGCGCAACGGCATTCTGAACAACAAGAAGCTGCGTTACACCAACGAGCCGGCCCGCCACAAGCTGCTGGACGTCATCGGGGACCTGGCCCTGGCCGGTCGGCCGTTGCGCGGCAAGGTGATTGCCACCCGGCCGGGCCATGCGGCCAATATCGCCTTCGCGCGCCTGATCAAGGCGCGCATCAAGGAGATGCGCCACAAAGTGGAAGCGCCGATTTACGACCCCAACGCGGAGCCGGTCTTTGACATCAACGAGATCAAGAGCGAGCGCTTCGGCTCGAATGACGTCCTCGCTGACGTCTGTCAAAATCTTCGAAGCCTTTTTGGGCCACGAAATCCAAATCATGCCATCCGCTTTGATTTGCGATTGCAAATCGGCCAGATAGGTTTTGAGTTGTGCATTGGATTTGCAAAAGCC
>JAUIHG010000101.1 GCA_030432405.1 Bacteroidia bacterium
GGAGGTCATTCCGCTGAAACCCTGCGTCTGGGCCTGCGTGGCGACACCTTCGACCACTACCTCAAGCGCCAGGATACCCAGCAGGATACGCAACAAGCCATCTGAAGCAGCCGTAGCCGTATGCCATAGCGGTACGCCACATCCGTGTGCGGAACCAGCATGCGGATGCTGCACGCCGATGCGGGTGCGGTTTTGCCGTTCCATCCGGTCCTTTGCCCGGCCCCTCGGCATGGGCACCTTTGCCCCGCCTTTCCCAGGTTTTCCCAACCACTCTCCCAGTGTACTAGCATGGCTTCTTCCCTTTCGCGCTACGGCGCGCTGATGCTCAAAGGCTACGCCATGGGTGCGGCCAACGTTATTCCCGGCGTCAGCGGCGGCACCATTGCCTTTATCACCGGCATTTACGAAGAGCTGATCCATTCGATCAAGTCCTTCGACGTCCAGGCGCTGCAATTGCTGCTCAAAGGCCGCGTCAAGGCCTTTTCGGAGCATACCAACCTGCCTTTCCTGTTGGCCGTATTTCTGGGCGTGGGCCTGAGCGTGTTCACCCTGGCCGCACTGCTCAGCTATGCCTTCGAGCACCACGAGGTGCTCACGATGGCCTTTTTCTTCGGGCTCATCCTGGCTTCTATCTACTTTGTGGGCAAACACGTATCGCGGTGGAGTTTCGGCGCTGTGTTCATGCTGGTGTTGGGCACCGCCCTGGCCGTGGGCATTGCGCTGCTGAACCCCGCCAACCCGAACGACGGATTTCTCTACTTGTTTGTGTGCGGCATCGTGGCCATGTGCTCGATGATCCTGCCGGGCCTCAGCGGCTCCTTTGTGCTGCTGATCATGGGCAACTACTGGCTCATCCTCACCGCCGCCAAGGACCGCGACATCGACATGCTAATCCCCGTAGCGCTCGGCGCGGGCTTTGGCCTGATTGCCTTCAGCCACCTGCTGGACTACGTGCTCAAGCGCTTCCACAACCAGACCGTGGGCCTTTTGACCGGATTTGTGCTCGGTTCCCTGCTCATCATCTGGCCCTGGAAACACACGCTGACCGAGGAAAGGCTGTTGCCTGACGGCGAAGTCAAAGTAGCCGAAGTGGGTTACGAATGGCTGCTGCCCGCCGTGAACGGCGAATTTTTTGCCGCCCTGGGCCTCATTGTGGTCGGCGCGTTGCTGGTCTGGGGCATTGAGCAATTCGGCGCTCAAAAGCCTGTGGTCAAAGCCGGCTGAAGCCCGGACTTGCCGGATCACGCCCACACCCGGGCGCCCAACGCCAGCCGTTTGGCCACCACACCATTGCCCATGCGCCTATTCGGCCTCATCGGATACCCGCTCGAACACAGCTTCTCGCCACGCTACTTTGCCGAGAAATTCTTTCGGGAAGGCATCGCCGGCGCGGAGTACCGCCTGTTTCCCCTCGAGCGCATCGAGGAGTTCCCCGACCTGTTGGCCACCGAACCAGCGTTGTGCGGCCTGAACGTCACCATTCCCTACAAGGAGCAGATCCAACCTTACGTCCACGGGCTTTCGCCTGCGGCGAAGGCCATCGGTGCCGTGAACACCATCCGCTTTGAACGCAGCTCGAGCGGCTTGTGGCTGGAAGGCCACAACACCGACTGGATCGGCTTTGCCGAACACATCGCCCCGCAGTTGCCCGAAAGCGCGGAAAACGCCCTGGTGCTGGGGACCGGCGGTTCGGCCAAGGCCGTGCATTATGCGTTCAGCCAGCTTGGGTTGAAGTCCTTTTCGGTGTCCCGCCGGCCGGGACCGGACGTGGATTTCACCTACGGCGAACTCTCCCCGGCCATTGTCCGTGACCACACCGTGATCGTCAACTGCACGCCGCTGGGCATGCACCCGGCCGTGCACGGTTTCCCGGACCTCCCCTATGCCGCGCTGGGTCCCGGGCACCTGCTGTACGATCTGGTTTACAACCCTGACCCGACGGTGTTTTTGATCAAGGGCCGCCAGCAGGGCGCGGCCACGAGCAGTGGCCTGGGCATGCTCTACGGCCAGGCCGAGGCTGCCTGGCGGATTTGGAACGGCTTGTCGGAAACGGAGGAGGAAGCAGGCGCTGATCCTCAGGAAGACGATTCCCAAGGCTGAGCCGGTGCATGCGCTGCTGCTTGTGTTTGGTGTTCGCCGGAGGCGAAATCTGCGGGCAACACCCGCACCAGAATGCCGGCCAGCGACACGCCCGTGTTGAGCAGGAAAAACAGCAGGCTCATGGCCACGGCCAGTTCCTCGTTGATGCCAAAACCGGCGGGCAGGTAGCCGAGCATCAGCTCGCGCGCGCCGACTCCTCCCACCGAAATGGGCAACAGCAGCGCCAGGGAAGAAAGCAGAAAGGCGGTTGCATAGGCGGCGGGCCAGCCCGGTGGCAGCACGGAAGCGGTCAGGGCCAAAGCGGGGTCGGTGCCGAGGCTGTTTTCTGCCGGGGCGGCCCCGATGAAGGCCGCCACCAGCGCCACGGCGCAGAGCGCCTGGAGGCCCTGTTTGGCCAGGCTCAGGCCCAGCATGTTGAAGCGCGCAGGCCAAAAGCGCGGAAAGATCCAGCGGATGCCCACGAGGTAAACCGGTACGCCCAGAACAAGACACGCGCCCAGGGTCCAGGCCAGGCCCTGGGGGAGTTTGAGCACGGCCAGGGCCATGACGGAACACCAGGTCAGGATGGCCAGCACTCCTGCCCCACGGTCCAACAAACCAGCCTGCAGCAAGGGCTTCCATTCCACGTTGGTGTTGCGCTTGAGGATGTACACCTTGTAGCCGTCGCCGCCTACACCGCCGGGCAGAAAGAGGCTGTAGAACATGCCGGCCAGATAGAGCCGCAGCGCGTAACCGTAGCGCAGGTGCAGGCCGGCACAGCGCCACAGCCGCCGGGCACGTTCGGCCGAAAGGCCATGGGAAAGCAGCAGCGCAACAAGCGCGGGGAGCAACCACCAGCCCGTAGGGCTGCGCAGCAATCCGCGCCACCAGGCGAAGGCCTCCGCAAAATCCACCTTGCGGCTGGCCAGGTACAGGGCCAGGGCGGAAAGGGCCATGCGCAGCACCAGCCGAAGCATATTGGCGCCCAGGCCGCTGCGCAGCGGGCCACGGGTGCCGGAGGGTGGGCTGGTGGACGGATCTGGATCGCTTGGGGCCATGGGCGGTGCAGCGCTGCAAGATGCAAGATGCAACAACCGTTCTTTGCGGCATGGCCGAAGCTTCCTCCGATTCCCGCCTGCGGCACCGCATGCCGTGGCGCAACCCTGTGCTGGAAAGCCAGCGCTTCGGACCGGCCCATCCCCGGATTCTGGTGCCCTTGCTCATCCTGTCCATCGTGGCCCTGCGGCTCAACCTCGGCCTGCCGGCGGCCTACCTGGAAGAACCCCGTCGCGCCATCGTGGCCATGGAAATGGATTACCGTGGCGACTGGATTGTGCCCACCCAATTGGGCGAACAATACGTCAACAAACCCCCGCTGTTCAATGCCGTGATGATCCTGGGGTCGCGCGTGCTGGGCGGCTATCCCGAACTGCTCGGACGCCTGATCACGGTTTTTTCGCTTTTGGGCATGGGCTGGTTGGTGTACCGTTTGGCCAGGCCTGGCCTGGGCGCCGACGCGGCGGTGGCCTGTGCGGGCTTCCTGGTGTTTGGCGCTGACATTGGCTTCTATTTTTCCACCACCGGGGAGATCGACCTCTTCTACAGCCTCATCCATTTGGGCGGGTTTGTGGCGCTCTACTTCGGGGACCAGCCTTCCGCCTCCCGGCGAAAACGCTGGGTGCTGGCCTACCTCCTCCCCTGGCTTTTGTGCGCTGCCGGCACCCTGACCAAAGGGGCACCCTCGCCGCTTTTTCTGGGCTTCACCTACCTGGCCTGGTTTGGCGTCCAGGGCCGCTGGCGGGCGCTGTTCCATCCGGGCATGTTCGCCGGAGCGGCGCTTTTTGTAGCCATCATCGGGGGCTACCTGGCCGCCTATTCGGCGAAAGCAGACCTCGCGCCGTACCTCTCCGGTCTGCTGGGGCAGTCCACCCAGCGCACCGTATCGGAGCATGGAGCACTCGAGTTATTGCAACATCTGTTCGCGTTTCCCCTGGATACGCTGGAAAACCTGTTGCCCGTCAGTTTGCTGCTGCCGTTTTTGTTTTTCCGGCCCGGCGGCGCGGTGGCCGAAGCCTGGAAACCCGAACGCAAACGCCTGCTGCTGTTTTGCTGGGTGGTGTTGGCCGCCAACGTCTGGGTCTATTGGATCAGCCCCGGCACGCGGGCGCGCTACGTGTACATGCTTTATCCGCTGCTGATCGTGCCGTTGGTGGCGGCGTGGCAAAGGGCGGAAGGCAGCCGCTTGCCGGGGCCGCTGGAATTTTGGCGCCGATGTTGCCGCTGGATAGTGTTGGTTCTATCGGTTTTGGTGCCTGTTGCTGCGATTTTACTTGCCTTGATCGAAGCTTACACAGATGTCCCGACAGCCTCCATTGCCTTTGAAATGCTTTGCCTTGCGGGCCCTTTCAGCAGCCCGCTTTATCCCACACCAACGCCCATTGGAGCTGCCCTCATTTTAGGTTGCGCATTGGTAAGTCTGTATGGCGTGATTTGGTTGCAGCGCTATGGCCGTTGGACGGCACAGGTGCTGATGCTCCTGGTGATGTCCAAGCTCGCCTTTGGTGCCTTGATCCTACCCTACCGTGGCGTAATGGGTGAAGCTGCCGATCAACGGTGCCACGCGCTGTTCATCCACGAACTGAGCAAAGACCACCCACTCGAACTCGATGGCTGGCGCAACGCAGGCAATTTTCCGCTGTCGGTGGCCTACATTTTGGAGCGGGAACGTGGCGAAGTCCTTGCGTGCAAGGGAGTGCATGCGCCCGACCATGCCGTGATTGCCGAACGGCCGCAGGCCAATTGGCTCGTGGGTCAGGGCTGGCGCGAAGCCGATTCCTTCACCTGGAAGGGCATGGAGTTTGTGCTGTGTTTGCCGGGGAAGAACACCAACCGCAAAAGCGAATAAACCGCCTACGGTCCAAAGAGGCCTTCGCCGGAAGGCGAACCCGTTGAAGCACCGGATCCACGTGCTGCACCGTTTTCCGCATCCGCTGCGTCTGCCGAATCCTCCCCTTGTTCCAGTTCCAAATCCGCGGCTTCGGCTTCCGGATCTACCGCAGCGGCATCCTTGAACGCATCGGGGATTTGCTTTTGCGCTTTGGCGCCCAACACGCGCAGGCGGTCCACCCGGCCCACCAGGTTGCCGGTACCGGTCGAAAGCTTTTTCAAAGCCCCATCGTAAGTTTTCTGCGCCGTACCAAACTGGCGGCCGAGCCGCTCCATGTCTTCCAGGAGGCCCACAAACTTGTCGTGCAGTTTGCCGGCTTCCTCGGCAATCCGCGCCACGTTCTTGTGTTGCTTTTCCTGGCGCCAAACCTGCGCGATGGTGCGCAGCGTGGCCAACAGGGTGCTCGGCGTAACCAAGACCACGTTTCGCCGGAAGGCCTCCAAAAAGAAATCTTCCTGCTGGCGCAAGGCCAGTGAAAAAGCCGGTTCAATCGGAATGAAAAGCAATACAAAATCCACCCCGTCAATACCGTAGAGCTGGGTGTAGTTTTTGTCCGACAATCCCCGTACGTGCTGGCGCAGGCTTTCCAGATGGGCTTTGGCCTGCAGGTCGCGTGCGGGTCCTTCCTTTGTGCTGGCGTAGCGCTCGTAGGCGGTCAGCGACACCTTGGCGTCGATGACCAGGTTTTTCTGGTCGGGCAAATGCAACACCACATCCGGCCGCAACTGGCGCCCGTCTTCGGTGCGCTGGGAGGTTTGCACGGTATACTCCCGGTCCCGTTCCAGGCCGGAGCTTTCGAGCAAGCGCTCCAGGATCACTTCGCCCCAATCGCCCTGGACCTTGCTGTCGCCCTTCAGGGCGTTGGTCAGGCTGTTGGCCTCCGCGCGCATGGTTTCGTTGAGCTCGGAAAGGTGTTTGATCTGCTCTTTGAGCTGGCTGGATTCGGCCACCCGACGCCGGTCGCTGGCCTGCACGGCCTCGTGGAAGCTGCCCAATTTGTCCTGCAGGGGTTTGAGCAGCGCATCCATATCCGCCTTGCTCTTCTCGCGGAAGGCCTTGTCCTTGGCCTCAAAAATCCGGTCGGCCAGCACCTGGAAATCGTTCTGAAAGCGCTGGGCAAGGTCCTGGAAATCGGCCTCTTTTTGCCGCATCAGCTTTTCGGTGGCACCGCGCTGTTCCTCTTCCCGGGCCAGCCGCTCCTGCAGGCTTCGGGCTTCGCTGCGCAAGGCCTCCAGGCCTTCTTTAAACGTTTCTGCCTCCCGGCGAAGCTCCTGCACCTGCTGTTCCCGCTCCTCCAGGCGGGCCGCTACCGCCTCCTGCCGGCGCAGGGCCTCCTGCCCTTCCCGTTCCGCGGCCTGGCGGGCCTGTTCGGCGGCCTGCAGGGCATCGCGGGCTTCCCCGGTCCGGGCCTCCCAATCGGCCCGCTCCTTTTCCAGGGATTCGGCGCGTTGCTGCGCCAGGGCGCGTTCGCCGGTCAGGCGGGCCTTCCAACGGGCCGTTGCGCCCAGGTAGCCGAGCAACACACCGATGAGCAGGGCCACAAGGCCAATCCAAAGGGCAGCATCCATGCTCCGAAAGTACGCCCCTTTTCAGGGCCTGCCGGGACTGGCGCGCGGGGTCTTTCCGGCCTTTCCGGGACCCTATCTTTGGTCGGCACGCCGCTTACGCCCTCTTGGCCCGGCCCTGCATGCTGGTATAGCCCTTCCTCCTCTTTTGACCGTTGTTGCATGCCCATCCCACCCGATCCCGAGACCTTTCCCGAGCCCAGTCCGCCCTCCAGCGCCGAAAAAGCCGCGCTGGAATTCGACAACACCGCCACGGCTTTTGCCGGCATGGACAACCGCGATCTGCGCAAGGCCTATTGGCTCTTCCGCGTGATGAACAACCACACCATGGTGGACGTGGGCACCTATTTCACCAAGCTCGCTTTCCAAATTGGGCTGCCCGTAAAACACCTGGTCAAGAGCACCATTTATTCGCATTTCTGCGGCGGGGAAACCCTGGCCGAATGCGGACCATCCATCGAAAAGTTGGCCGCCGAAGGCGTGACCACCATCCTGGATTATGGCGTGGAGGGCGAAGAATCCGAAGCGGATTTCGAAGAAAACGTGCAGGAACAGTTGGCCGCCATCCACTACGCCCACCACAACCCGCATGTGCCCTATGTGAGTTGCAAAATCACCGGCTATGCGCCCTTCAGTTTGCTGGAGGCCATGCATGCGGGCAATACGCTGACCGAGGAACAAGAGGCCGCTGCAGGGCGCCTTCGCGCGCGGCTCGCGCGCATCGGCGAAGCCGCCGTCCAGGCCGATGTGGACGTCTACATCGACGCCGAGGAAAGCTGGATTCAACAGGCCGTCGACGACCTGGTCGAAGAACTCATGGCCCGCTTCAACCGCGAAACCGTGGTGATCTTCAACACCGCACAACTGTACCGGCACGACCGCCTGGCCTTCATCAAGGCTTCGCACGAACGTGCGAAAGCAGGCGGCTACCTGTTGGGCTATAAGCTGGTCCGCGGGGCCTATATGGAAAAAGAGCGCGAACGCGCCCAGCGCCTCGGGTACAAAGACCCCATCCAGCCCGACAAAGCCGCCACCGACCGGGACTACAACGCCGCCGTCGATTACTGCCTGCAGCACGTGGAGGAAATCGCCTGCTGTGTGGCCACACACAACGAAATGTCCTGCCGCCGCATGGCAGAAGGCATGATCCGCACCGGCGTACCCACCGACCATCCGCACATCCACTTTGCCCAGCTCTACGGCATGAGCGACCACATCAGTTTCAACCTGGCCAAAGCCGGCTTCAACGCCTCCAAATACATGCCCTATGGCCCGGTCCGCGACGTCATCCCCTACCTCATCCGCCGCGCCGAAGAAAACAGCTCCGTCGCTGGCCAGATGGGCCGCGAACTGGCCCTGCTCCGCCATGAAGTCCGCCGGCGGCGCGTGGGGTAGTGCCCTGCTTGTTCGTTGGTGGTTTGGGAAGCCATCGGGTACCGCGCTGCCTACGCTGTCCTCGCCGAGTGGGTTTGGGCACAGTTCATAGACCGAGGCAGCGGCTTGCGGATGGCTTCGGCAGGCGGTACCCGGATGGCTTCCCAATACAATAGCTATACCATGGCCACTACCAGCCACGGCCTTCTTTAGGGTACAGCGCTTTGCATCAGCAATACGTCTTTCAAAGTGGAGGCCCAACGTGCCGGCTTACGGTTTGCTTCGGCAGGCGGCACCTGGATGGCTTCCCAATACAATGGCTATACCATGGCCACTACCAGCCACGGCCTTCTTTAGGGTACAGCGCTTTGCATCAGCATTGTGCCAATCCAAGTGCAGGTCGATTGCCATGCACATACGCTTCGCACGTTTTCGAGAACCAACGCCACAATCCTTCCGGCGACCATCCGGTTGGGCTGCCCTGCCCATGCCGCGGGCTGGTGTAGGGGGCCTGCTTCCAGCGCATTTGTGGCGGATGTACAGGTGCCGCCTCCCACAGCACCCGTACCCAGTGAGCCCTTCCTCAAGCCAACACCACAATCCTTCCAGGCACCATCCGGCTGGGCTGCCCCAACCATGTTGTGGGCTGGGGCTTGGGGGCCTGCTATCCGAAGCCATCCGCAAGCCGCTGCAATGCATATGAAAAGCTCTATCATCATCACGGCGAGGACAGCGTAGGATAGCTGGTCCCCAACCCCAGCCCCTCCTACAAAAGCAAAGGGCCGCCCGATGCCGGACGGCCCCCTGGAAGGATTGGGTTGGCTTCGCGCGGAAGCGCGAACGCTTATTGGAGGGTCAACACCACCGGCTCCATCTCCCCGGCACGCACCAGGTAGACGCCAGCCGGCAGATCGGCCACCGGAATCTCGATTCGGTTTTCGCCTTCGGCGACCGCCTCACGCTGGTTGTAGACCACACGGCCCAGCATGTCGGCCAGCTGCACGTCCAGATCCTGCGCGTACTGCGCGGTGATCCGGAGGAAGGCCACGTTCGAGGCCGGATTCGGATAGAGCTCGGCCGTTTCCTGCACCAAGCCCTGACGCGGCGTGGGAATGGTGAAGGTGTCGCCATAGGCGGTAAAGCCACCGGCATCCAACGGCGAAATGCTGCAGGCGCAGCGCACGCGCCAGGTCCACGTGGTCCCGGCACCAGCAGCAGCGTAGGGCACGTTGGCGCTGTTGTAGGGCGGGGAAAGCACGTTCAGCTTGGGCGAAGGACCGGAGGGCAGGCGCTTGAAGCCCGCCTGGCAGCCCACGGCACCCGGTTGGGGATCCCAGGTGACCTCCACGCGGTTGGCCAGATAGGTGTGGTTCTGGTTGGTGGGGAGGATGGCGCTGTTGCACACCGGAGCATCGACCACGTTGTAGCAAATGCGGTTGGTAAAGCTGTAGCACAACAGCGAGGCACCCGTACATGGCGTTCCATCGGCGATGAGCGGGTTGATTTCCACGTCGATGGTGTTCTGCAGGGCTTCAAAGGAGGGACTGCCGCCAAGAGCCACCACGAGGGCAAATACATCGTTGACGTCGTTGACGTCGGTGGAGCTGAAGATCCCGGCGGAGTTCAGGGCAGCACAGATATCACCGATGTCTGGCACAAATGTGGGGATGACGTCGCAGCAGGGAAATCCGAGAAATGCACCGGTCAGGATCTCGTCCACGGCGTCCCGGATGACCGTGAGGTCATAGGTCACATAATTGATGCACAGTTGGTCGCCATCGCCCAGGCCAAAATCCGAAGGCTTGAAAGCGCCCGTTTTGTTGGCGCCGAGGAAACGTGCGCCCGAAATAGTGCTGTCTTCGTTGAAGACGATGTCGTTGGGGTCAACGATGGCAAAATCGAAGTTGGGCAGACCTGCGGCATAACCGCTCAGGGTCGGGGGAATGGTAAAATCTCCCGAACCGAGGGTGGTGGTTCCGGGAGTTGTCAGCGTGCCTTGGGCACCAAAAGGTGCTCCGCAGTTGGCCACCTGGGCCGAAGCAGTTGTCGCGCCAAAGGCGAAAACTGCTGCCGCCAGGGTGGAACCGATCAGTCGGGAGCATCGGGTTGCAAGTTGAATCATGGTGTAGGACTAAGGTGAAATGAAAGATGGAAGGATGCGGCATCGCCACTCCTCTCCCAAGATACGGAGCTGGTTGGAGGGTCAAAAGGACCAACGGAACTGCATGCGCACATTCCGCGGTGGATCAATTTTGCCTACACGGAGCGCGTATTCGCGGTCAAGAAGGTTGCGCACCAGCACAGCCACCGAGGTTTGCTCATTGGGGGCAAAACCCAAACGGGCGCCTAGGATGACATCGCCGCGCTTGTGGTTTTCGCGGAACGCGGGAATGCCCGGTGGAATGCCAAAATCCAGGAATACGGCATCGATGTTTTCCATAAAGCTGTAATAGCTCACATCGCCGCCCAGGCGCCATTTGCGCCAAACCACTTCCGCGTCGATCCGCAACACATGCCGGAAGCGGTATTTCAGCACTGAAGCCTGAAAAGCCGAATCCACGGCACCAAAACCCCGTACGGCATTGCCCAGGAAAGTGCCCACGTTTTTGTTGGTGGTATCGGCGGTCAGGTCCGCGGGGTAGACATAATTGTAACCGGCCAGCACATTCAGCTGCAGCTCGCGGCCCACCCGGCCGCTGCCTTGCGCCGTCAGTTCAATCCCCGCCATCCGCGCCCGGCTGATGTTCAGGGTCTTGAAGCCCAAGCCCGCCGGACCGGGTACACCGTAATTGCCGAACAAAAACTCGGCCATGTCAAAATACTCGGTCCAATACAAGGCTGCATCGGCATAACCGGTCCAACCGTTTTTGGAACGAATGGTCCGCTTATAGCCGATTTCTGCGTTCCAGCCGTACTCCGGGCTCAGGGTGTCGTTCGAAAAAATCTGCAACGCCCCGACGTTGTTGTTCAGGTAGCGTTCCACCAGGCTGGGAAAGCGGTAGCCCTGCCCGAAGCTGGCCCGCAGGTTGCCCTTCGGTCCAATGGGATAGCTCAATCCAGCCTTGACGATCGGCCGGCCGATGCCCGAAGTGGAGTCCGTATCAAAAAACTCCATGCGGAATCCCGCGTTCGCCTTCAGGCGGTTGAAAAAGGTTTTGTCCACCTGGAAATAGGCTCCGCCCAAAAAGCCGTTGTGGCTGCCCAGGTTGCCGTCGCGCACGATGAACCGGTAGCCCTGGGTACCGACCGTCACGTTGAGGTCCTTGAAAAAGGGCCGGAGGTAGCGGTAATCGAAATTCAACAAGACCGAGTTCCCCGTGGTATCGGGATATTCCGTCCGGTTGGCGTAAATGCGCCCTTTCAGCCGGTGGGTACCGCCGCCCTGATCAAAAACCGTCAAAAAAGGATCCAGCGTGCCCCAGTACTGGCCCCAGTCCAACAGCGTGGTCAGGGGCTGTTCGGTTCCGCCAAAAGGCTGATAGGCCCCCGAATCCTCGTCGGCCCAAATCAAAAACGTGCTTTCGCGGTTGTACATGGCGTTCCAGCCCAACCCGTAGCTGATGTTGTCTTTGCCCTTCGGGCGAAAACGCAATTTCCCGTTCAGCCGTGCCCGCGTGTTTTCCTGGCCCTCCAAATGGGTCTTTTCCCGGGAGACATGCCCGCCCAGGACAAGGTCCATTTTTTTGAATTTCTGGCGGTGCCAGGCGTTCAAACCAAGGGTCCAGGGCGCTACGCCGTCCCACCATTGGCGGTCGGCGGAATCCGGCTTGAAAAAACTGCCGGTGTACAACTCCACACCGGTTTCGGGTTCCGAGCCCGGCCAAAGCGTGCGCACATGGATCACCCCGTTGAGGGCTGACGCACCGTATAGCACCGAGTTGGCGCCCTTGATGACTTCAATTTGCCCGACGTTTTCCATCGGGATGAAGGCCCACTGGGCTTCGCTGCGGTCGGCGGTCAACAGCGGCTGGTCGTCCACCACCAAAAGCACCCTGCTGCCGGCGCCATACGTAAACCCGGAGCCACCGCGGATGTTGGCTTGGCCGTCCAGCAAGTAGACGCCGGGCACCTTGGCCACCGCGTCCGACAGGTTGGTCAGGTTGGCGTTGGCAATCAAACGCGAAGGCAACACGTCCACGGAAACGGTGGTCTCCTCAAGGCGCTGTTCGTATTGGCTGCTGGATACCACCACGATGTCCAGCGACTCGGCTTTTTCGGCCATGTCGATGTCCAGCTGGAGACTGTCGCCGGCCTCAAGAGCAATGGTGCGGAACTGCGGTTCATACCCCACCGCCGAAACCACGAGTTTCTGCTTTCCGGCCGGGCACCAGAATCCGTATCCGCCCTCCAGATCGGTGGCCGTGCCCACGGTTGAGGCGCCTTCCGCAAGCTCCAGGCGAAGGTTCACGCCGGGGAGGCCTTCGCCAGAGGCGCGGTCCGTAATCAGCCCGTAAACCCAGGCTTTGGCGGATGTGGATTGCCCGACCACGGGCAGGGAGCACACCAACAGCAGGGGCAACAGCAGCAGCGAAAGGGGCATCCGGCAGCGCGCCGTGAAGCGGGTGCGTTGAGGGTCCCGGGACGGGATGGAGCGGCATTCCATAAGCATGAGGTGTACCGGAGAGGGACGCGGAGCGAATTTGCCCCATAAATTCGAGACCGGATCCGCGACCGCACCCGCATCCCGGCCTGCCCATCGGTCCAACGCTCCATACACGCACCTTTTTGTGTTTGCCCCTTCCCCATACCGCCACCCACACCGCCGCTCACCCATGACCGGCCGATCCACTGCCATGGCCCTGGCCCTGCTGACCGCCCATTCGGTGTTGTGGACGGCCTGCGGCGGTCCTTCGCAGGCGGAAGAAACAAGGCCTTTTGAAGGCCTGACCGTGGAAGCCATACTGGAGCGCAAAAAGGCGGCTTTTGAGCGCTTCCAACCCCTGGGCATGGAAAGTGTCGATACCGCCCGGATGGGCCCGGTGGAACGGCAGATGCGGGCCGCAGGCCTGGTGCGGGTCCGCGACATGGATCCGCGCATCCGGGTACAACTGGCTTACGCCACGGCCGACAATTTCCTGGACAGCGCGGTGTACGGCCCCCTGGAGCACGCCTACCTGCGGCTGGAAGCCGTGGCCATGCTGTCCCTGGCCCAGGATGCGCTGGAACGCCGCCAACCGGGCTATCGGCTCCTGGTCTACGATGCCGCCCGCCCCAAATCGGTGCAGCAGACCATGTGGGCCCTGGTCCAGGGTACGCCCGAACAGCATTATGTGGCCAACCCGGCCGTGGGATCGCTGCACGGCTACGGGGCAGCTGTGGATCTCACCCTGGCCGGTCCTTCGGGAAAAGCCCTGGACATGGGTACGCCCTTTGACCACTTTGGTCCCCTGGCCCAACCGCGGTATGAGGCGCGCTTTTTGCGCGAAGGCAAACTCAGCCGCGAGCAGGTCGAAAACCGCCAGTTGCTACGGGAAGTCATGCAAAGCGCTGGTTTTCAGACTATTCCATCCGAATGGTGGCACTTTAACGCCTTTGGGTTGGCCGAAGTCAAGCGCTACTTTGCGCTGATTG
>JAUIHG010000102.1 GCA_030432405.1 Bacteroidia bacterium
TTTTGCGGCAACAGGGCCTCCTGATAGATGCGGTGTTCTGTACTGGTTTGGCTGCTTTCCCCAAACGTGCCGGTGGTAATGTTGGCATAGCCCAATGTGAAGAGCACCTCGGCATTTTTGGGGCTGTAGGTCAGGCCGGTGCGCAGCAAAATCTGTTCGAGATCCGATCCGAAATTCCAAAATCGAAATTGGTAATCGCCCTGCAGGCCAAATGGACTTTCCTTGAAATCCTTGCGCACGAAGTACATGTACCAGGCGCCGAGTTGATTTTCATCGACCGTCTGGGCCTTGAGCGCAGGCCATGACAAAAAGACCACTAAGCCCATCAACACTGCCCGCCGGATCATGCCTTTCATGCACAAGGTTTGGATTAGGAGATTTTGCTGCACAGGCCCAAACTTAGGGTTTGTTGAGGCTGGGCAGACTGGTCACGGTTTCTTCCAAAAATTCCACGTGCCCGGTTTGCAGATTGTAGACCGCCCCCACAATGAGGACTTCGCCTTTGGCGAAGCGCCGGCTCAATACCGGTTCCAGGCCACGAAGGAGCTCTACCTGCTCCAGGACGTTTCTGCGGATGGCTCCGTCCAGGGCATGGTCCCCTGTATGGCCCTGTTCCTTGACATACAGGGAAGCCGGCTTGATGGCATTGATCAGGGTGACCACATGTCCGGGAGGGTTTTCCGGCAGCTTCATGGCCGCCTGAACCGCACCGCAAGACTGGTGCCCCAAAACCACGATAAGCCGTGTGCTGAGCACTTCGGTGGCGTACTCGATGGTCCCGTAGGACGCTTCCGCCATGACCTGGCCAGCTGTTCGGGTTATGAAGAGGTCTCCAACACCCTGATCGAAAATGATCTCATTGGGTACACGGCTGTCGGAGCAACCGATGATGGTGGCAAAGGGCTTTTGTCCCAGCTCGTTGTTTTTCAGATCGGCATCGGTTTGGCGCGGTTTGATGCTCTTGTTGTCCGCAAAACGTTTGTTCCCATAAATGAGCTTTTTGAGCCCATAAAGCGGATCGGCGTAGGCGCTGTCCCGATCGGCAAAGTATTGTCCCTCTTCCAGGGACAGAAGGCGCGTTACTTCTGCAGACTGCCCTGTTTGGGAATATGCCGGAAAGAAGCTTCCGACCATGCCTATCAAAATGGTGAAACCCAGCCAATGGATGCGGTTCATGATGAAGGTTTTTGAAAGTGAACTACAGCTTCAAAACCCGGCAGAGGTAGAAAGGTTTACTTTTTTCGAAGTATTACTATTATTTATTTTGATCGAATATAAACAAATATAGATTTATAGTTAACAAGCGTTAAATCCAACGCTTTGCAATGGTCCATAGCATACCTTATAAGCAACTGCCTGCCCATGCCTTTTGGTGTTGTTTCCGACGGTCAACGCCGCAATTTGGAGAACCTGTCCCGCCGCAAGCAACGGCGGCGTCGGGACCGTGCCGGCCGTTTGAACGTAGGCGGAGCTGGTTCAGACAGCACCATGCGCAGCGGGGTTCCCAGCCCGGAGCTGCTGGCCAAACGTGAGGCTGCAAAAAAGCGCGCTCAGGCCAGCCGGCGTGCGGAGAACCGGCGCGATGTCCGCCTGGCCATGATCGCCCTGTGCATTGCCGCGCTGTTGATCGCCGCGTTGGGCATGCTGATTGCTGCGCTTTGAAGGAAAGAGCAGGCAGTTGGCACAGTGCACAGGCAGCCTTTAGAAATAGATCCAATGCCCCTTGAGCCCCTCCCCTTCGCGGAGTTCCAGGGCGGGCGCGGGGATTTTGACCACGTTCAATACGCCAAAAAGGGTCCGCAACCAGGCCTTGTTGGTTTCGATGCGGGTAAAGTCCACGTCCAGGGAGAGCAGGTATTGCCGCTGGCGCTGCACCTCATAGCGGGTGACGAGTTCGCCCGCAGGGCAATCTTCCGGACGGCTTTCTCCGTCCGCACACCAGTGGTTTTCAAAGCCGCCGTAGAGGTTTTCGGCGCCATATCCGGCCGCGACGTTCAGCCACGCCGGCCACCAGGTGCGTTCCTGCCGCTGCGGCGAAAAGAAGCTGTACGGATTGACGCTCAGCCAATAGCTCAGCCCGTTGTAGTCTTTGAGCAGACGCTCCGGAGCGCTGGTGCCGTAGAGGTCCTCCGCGCGGGCCGTGAGCACCGGGTCGCCCAGGCCGCCGTAGTTGGTGGGGCCAAAGCCGAATTTGATGGTCATGCGCTGTTCGTCCCAGAGCAGCTCCTGCCCTGCCGCGAGGCCGGTGCCGGCCATATTGGCCAGGATGTCGCCCCAGCTGAAGCCCCACTGCTCGGAAAAGCCGTCGAACGTCTCAATGGTGGCCTGTATGACCGTGGACGTCAAGGCGCCGTAAGCGATGGCTTTCCCGTCCGGTTGGCCCGCCCAGCGGAAGAGTTCGCGGGCCCAAACGGTCTCAAAATAGGCGCTGAGCACATGCCCGCCCTTGTCCATTTGCAGCCATTCGGCGTTGTCGTTGAACACGCGAAAACCACCGAGCGGATAGTCCTTGTACCAGATTTGGTAGAGCGCCACGGAGCTGGCGGCATACAGCCCCGCGATGGTTCCACCCACCGCCCAGGTGCGCCCGCGCGAAGGCTCGGGCGAAGGCGTGAAGAAGCGTTCGCCAGGGGGGAGCTGCCGGAAGGACCATTCCATGGAGGTCAAGCTCGATTGCGGCTGATGCCCATCGGGCTCAATCAAGACCACTTCCGGCGAATCCACTGCCAAGGCAACGGGCCTTCCAACGGATGCATCGACCTCAGCCGCAAACGATGCATCCACCATTTGACCTGGATAGACGGTTTGCCCGAGCATACAAAAGGGCATGCAGCACAAGCCGAACAGGTGCAGGAAAAAGAAGGGTAAACGCACGAGCATCAAGTTAGACCGACTCGGCCTTATAGATGCCGTTTTCTTTTGATACTTGCACGTATTCAAACGTGCTCAACGAACCAATAATCAACATACGTGCAATGCCAAAGCCAATTTGCAAGATGCGCCCTGCATTAGCCACAGATTGCGGCTATGTTGGACTCCCTTCAGATCCTTAACGAGACGATGGTCTCATCCGATCATACCATTCCTGAGCTCAATCATCGCGACCTCTTTGATTGGGTTATGCCGTTTCTTATCGGTGCTGTCTTCACTGCTTTGACCGGTGCTGTGGCTTGGTCCATGCGGGAAATTGTCGAACTTAAGGTTCGGTTGACCGCACTGGAAGTTCAGATCCTGATCAACAAAACGATCGGGGAGCGTTATACCGCTTTAGAACGCAAAGGCCTGTTTCATTTTCTGGACCAACTGATGCAGCATCAATCGGTTGCTGCGTCAGGACTTACAGCCCATCAAAATACTTCTCCCGATGACCGACATGAAGCGCCTTGAGCAATTGCGGGACTTGATCGCCACACAACAAACCACTCCAGAAGAACAGCTAGCGTATGTAGAGTTGCTGCATCGAATGGGCGCCATTGAGACAACTATTCTTTCTCGTTGGAAATGGATGGCCCGAAAAAAGCAGTTGGAAGTGGAACGCAGACGGATCCTGGATAGCCTCGTTTTTCTGGGACGCCTTATCCAGTTGGAACATACCTACGACCGGGCTTTGGTAGGGGTTGGCCCCACCCGGTAAGTCATCTGATTGCTGAACAGACTTGGGCGTTTCTAGCGCCTCACCCCAACAAGGCCCCCTTCGTAGCCGCCAGGATGGCATCCACATCGGCCTGGGTCGGGCCTTCGGCGTAGACGCGCAGCACGGGCTCTGTGCCTGAGGGGCGGATCATCACCCAGCGGTCGTCGTCGAAGAAGAACTTGTAGCCGTCGATGTCCTCGGTGCGCTGGATGCTGTATTCGCCGAAGGCGGTGTACTTGCCGTCTTTGCAGTTTTGCACGATGGACTGCTTGAGGGCTTCGTCCAGGTGCAGGTCGTTGCGGTCAAAGCGGAAGGCACCGACCACGTCGTAGACCTCCTGGATGAGTTCCTGAAGGGATTTGCCGGTTTTGGCCATGAATTCCATCAACAGCAGGCCGCACCAGACGCCATCGCGCTCGGGCACATGGCCCTTGACGGCAATGCCGCCGGATTCCTCACCACCGAGCAGGACGTCGTCGGTGACCATCTTGCCGCAGATGTACTTGAAGCCGATTTTGGTGATCTCGATCTCCAGGCCGTATGCCTTGCAGAGCTTCTGCACCTTGGGGCTGACCGAAAAGGCCACCACGACCTTGCCCGTCATGCCCTTGACCTTGTGCAGGTAGTGGATAAGCAGCAGGATGATGTGGTGGGAGTCCACGAAGTTGCCCTCGCCGTCGTACATGCCGATGCGGTCCGCGTCGCCGTCGTTGGCCAGGCCCATGGCCAGGCTGCTGTCCTCGGCCACGATCCTGGAGAGCTCGGGCAGGTTGCGGTGGATGGGTTCCGGTGCACGGCCGTGGAAGCCGGGGTTGTCGTCGATGTGCAGGCAGCGGGCCGAAGGCAGCAGGGTCGGCACGATGCGGCGCCCAGCACCGAACATGGCGTCGTAGGCCATGCCCTTGTCCGAGGCGTTGATGGTGTCCAGATCAAAGCTGTTGCGCACTTCGTCCTCGTAGATTTTCTCGAGGTCCACGCGTTCGATGGTGCCCTGCTCCATCAAGGCCTCCACGCTTTCGGCCGGAATGGCCGCTTCTTTCGGGATTTGGGCCTCGACTTTGGCGATTTCCTCCGGGATGGTCGGGCCGCCATAGCCGCTTTTGAGCTTGTAGCCGTTGTAGGATGGCGGGTTGTGGCTGGCGGTGATCACGATGCCGGCGTCGCAGCCCAATTTGTTGGCGCCCAGGGAAACCATGGGCGTGGTCACAAAATCGTGGGCCAGTTTGACCTGCACGCCGTTGGCGGCGAAGACCCGGGCCGCCGTTTCGGCGAACATGGCTCCCGCAAAGCGGCAGTCGTGGCCGATGACCACCGAAGGGCTGTCGCTTTGGGCCTTCAGCCAGTTGGCCGTGGCCACGGTGACGCGGGCCACGTTGTCGGTGGTGTATTCGCGCGCGATGATGGCGCGCCAGCCGTCGGTGCCGAACTTGATCGTGATGGGTTCCATGCGGTGCTCGTCTCGGTATCGTATCAAAAAGTCGTGTCGAAAATTGGGTCCGGGGCAGCAGAGCCTTGCGCTTGCCGTCCAGGGCACTCGGTTGGTCTGCCTTGCAGCTGCCATCCGATGCCCGGGGGCGAAAATAACGCCTTGGCTGCAGGGCCCCTAGCCAGCCTGTCCACGGGCCGTCCGGGGTCCTGGACAGGGGCCTTTCCACGGTGCGGGTCCGCGCACTGGCTGTCCCCTGCGCTGGTTTTTCCCCGCAGGCCGGTGCAGAACGGTTTCGCCGGCAGGCGAAAGGCCCCGGACCACCGCCCTATATTGCCGCATTGCCGGGTGTGCATGCTTGTGCACGTACCGGTAGCGCTTCCATCCGTTTTCGTTTCGCCAAGCCCCGCGCCAGACGCCATGCTCCACATGCCCCCCGCCGAAATCCGTATTCCCGGTGATACCTACCGCCATCAAGGACAGCGCAAAAAGCTGGTGGCGGTGTTGAAGCAAAAGGGGATCGGCGATCCGCGGGTGCTGGAAGCCATCGGGGCCGTGCCCCGGCACCTCTTTCTGGACCCCGCCTTTGACGGCCATGCCTATGAGGACAAAGCTTTCCAGATCGGCTCGGGGCAGACCATTTCGCAGCCCTATACGGTGGCCTACCAGTCGGCCATCCTGAAGCTGGAACCGGGCATGAAAGTTTTGGAAATCGGGACCGGCTCGGGCTACCAGGCCAGCGTGTTGGCCCAGATGGGCGCCAAAGTCTACAGCATCGAACGGCAAAAAGCCCTGCATGCCGAAGTGCGGGTGCGCCTCCGCCGTCTGGGGTACCGCCGCATCCAGTGCTTTTTTGGCGACGGCTTCCAGGGCGTACCTTCCTTTGCACCCTACCAGCGCATTTTGATCACCGCCGCCGCTCCGGAACTGCCCGGCGCGCTGCTGGACCAACTGGAAGTGGGCGGATACCTGGTGGTGCCTTACGGCGAAGGCGAAGACCAATTGATGATGCGCATCCGAAAAGAAGCCGGCGGCCAACTGGTCCGCGAGGACTTTGACCGCTTCCGCTTTGTGCCCATGCTCAAGGGTACCGAAAACCGGACCTGAAGCCCGTCCCGGGGCATGTGCCCAACAGACCGTGTTGCCTGGCACTTTGAGGCCCGACCATGGGCCGCTATTTGCAGGGGCCGCCGTCTAGCAAGGGCCGCCGTCTAACGCTTGAAACGCGCCTTCTCGCGGTCCATATCCCGCGCGATGTCGCGCTCGCGGATGGTGGCGCGCTTGTCGTGGGTTTTTTTGCCTTTGGCCAGGGCAATTTCGATTTTGGCAAAACCGCGGTCGTTGAGGAAAATACGGAGCGGCACGATGGTTAGCCCTTTTTCCTTGACCTTTCCTTCGAGTTTGCGCAGTTCCTGCTTTTTGAGCAGCAGCTTTCGGGCCCGCTTGGTCTCGTGGTTCATGCGGTTGGCCCAGGTGTACTCGGCAATGTGCAGGTTGCGGATCCAAAGCTCCCCATTGCTGAACGCGCAAAAACTGTCGATCAGGTTGGCCTTTCCGTTGCGGATGCTTTTGATTTCCGAACCCACCAAGACCATGCCCGCCTCGAATTTTTCGAGCAGTTCAAATTCAAAACGCGCCCGCTTGTTGACGATGGGCACAAAACGCTTGGGCTGGTCGGACTTGGCCATGGCGTGGACGCTACCGGGCCGGGTTTGTTTTCGCCTTCAGGCGAAGACCGGGCAAAAACAGGTGGCTGGCGGGCGGACCGGCAAAGATCGGGAAAAGGAACGGCTCGAACAGGCCCGCAAAAGGAAGCCTATATGCCCTCGAAAAGCTGCGCGATGCGCTCGGTTTTGAGGATGCGCTGTACCTGCTCGCCGTGGGCCACCAGGGTATTGCCCAGCCGTGCTTCCCAACGGCAATCCACACGGTTGCCCACCACGGCCAACAGCTCGGCGGTGAACACCACCGTACTGCCCAAAGGCGCTGGCGCCAGGTGCTCCACGCTCACGGAGGCGCCGATGCCCTCCTCGTCGGCGTCTTTCATCTCCAGGACAAACAGCCGGCAGACCCATTCGGCGTCGCGCGCCAGCGCGAAGGTGCCGTAGACAGGATGCACCAATCCCGCATCAAATCGCGCCAGGTCGTCTTCGCGCACCGTGCGTTCAAAGCGCTGGGTATCGCCGGGTTGAAAGGGGTTGTGCATGGGCTGCAAAAGCACGGTTAAGGACCACACCGGTCGGATGTTGCAGGGACACCTACCATTCGAAGCGGCAAGTTAGCGGCTCGTTGGTGGACCGGCCATCGCTTCCGTTTTTCAATTTTTAGGCCCATCTAAAAAATAGGTTTGACAACTGTAAAAGCCGGACTATCTTTGACGCCATGCTAGTGCACCCCACATACCGGTCCGCGCGCCGGGCCCTCCGTCTCCGGCCTTTGTTGCGGTTTTTGGCCCTGCTGGTATGGCCCCTCGTTCTGGTTTCCTGTTCGCCTTCCGGCGAAGGCGCCGCCTCGGCGTCCAAAGCGCAACCCCACGGACCCATCCGCATCGTGGCCACCACCGGTATGCTGGCCGACGCCGCACGTGCCATTGGCGGCGAACAGGCTTCGGTCCAGGCCCTGATGGGCCCTGGGGTGGACCCCCACTATTACAAAGCCAGCCAGGGCGACATCGCCAGGCTCCGCAATGCCGACCTGGTGGTGCACAATGGCCTCCACCTGGAGGGCCGCATGCAGGACGTGCTGGAAGCCCTGGGCCGAAGCAAACCCGTTTTTGCCCTCTCCGACGGCCTTCCCGAAGCGCGCTTGCGCCTGGTCGGCGATGCCGCAGGATCCAAGGTTTACGACCCCCATGTTTGGTTTGATGTTCAGCTTTGGAGCACCGGCATCCGGCATTTGGCCGATGTTTTTGGGCAGGCCTTCCCTGAATACAACGAAACGTTCCAAAACAACGCCACGGCCTACCTGGGTGAATTGGAACGCTTGGACCAAAATCTGCGGAAAACCTATGCCACAGTCCCTGAAGCCAACCGGGTCCTGGTCACCAGCCACGACGCCTTCAGCTATTTTGGCCAGGCTTACGGATTTGACGTACGTGGCCTGCAAGGAGTCAGCACGGTCTCCGAAGTAAGCCTGCGGGACCTGGCCAACCTGGTGGATACCCTGGTCACCCGACAGATACCGGCCGTTTTTGTGGAGAGCTCCGTTTCCCCGCGCACCATCCAGAGCCTGGTGGAAGGATGCCGCCAGAAGGGATGGGAAATTGCCATCGGCGGGGAGCTGTTTTCCGATGCCATGGGCGATGCCGGCACCCCTGAAGGCCGCTATACCGGCATGCTGGAACACAACGCCCGGCTGATCGTTGAAGGCCTGGGTGGCCAATGGAACGCCGCAGATGGCGCATCGGCTGATGCCCGCGCTTTGCCAAAAACCCATTCGGCATCATGACCACCGCCATCGCCGATCCCGTTTTGGAGGTGCACGACCTCACCGTCACCTACCGCCAAAAACCGGCCTTGTGGGACATCGACTTCGGCATTCCCCAAGGCGTACTGGTGGGTGTGGTGGGCCCCAACGGGGCCGGCAAATCCACCCTCATCAAGGCCATCATGGATTTGGTGCCCACAGCCTCCGGATACGCCAACTGTTTTGGCCAGTCCCTGGATGAGGTGCGCCAACGCGTCAGTTATGTGCCCCAGCGCGAAAGCGTGGACTGGGATTTTCCGGCCAGTGCGCTGGATGTGGTCCTGATGGGCCGCTACGGCAAGCGCGGCCTATTCCGCCGCTTGAGCAACCGGGACCGCCGCGTGGCCCGCGAATGCCTGCGCACGGTGGGGCTCGAAGCCTTCGCCGACAGGCAGATTGCCCAGCTGTCCGGCGGCCAACAGCAGCGCGTTTTCCTGGCCCGTGCCCTGGCCCAGGAAGCCGACCTCTACCTGATGGATGAACCCTTTGCGGGTGTGGATGCCGCCACGGAACGCACCACCCTGGAGTTGCTCGGGGAGCTTCGCGACCAGGGCAAGACCATTGTGGTGGTGCACCACGATCTGCAAACCGCCGCGGAATACTTTGACTGGATTGTGCTGTTGAACACACGCCTGGTGGCCTATGGTCCGAAGGCCGAGGTCTTCACGCCGGAACTGCTGCAGGAAACCTACGGCGGCAGCCTGACCCTGCTGGCCAACGTCAGCGAACTGGCGCGCAAACAAAACCTGCCCGTCCGGGAGTAAGCCGCCGTTGCTCCGGCGAAGTCCCCGTTTCGGCCCCCAGTACAGACCGATCGTTCCAAAAAAATCCCCTCCCCCATTCCCATGCCCCAATGGCTCCACCTTGACGACCCCAACCTGTGGCTTGTGCTGGCCGGCACGGTGCTCGTGGGTGCGGCCTCGGCGCTGGTGGGGGTGTTCGCCTTTTTAAGGCGAAGGGCCCTGGTCGGGGATGCTGTGGCCCACAGCGTATTGCCCGGCATTGCCCTGGCCTTTGTGGTCGGCCAGTCGCGCAGCCTGGCGGTGCTCTTGCCCGGGGCCTTTATCAGCGGCCTATTGGCCCTTTGGAGCATTGATGCGATTGCCCGCAACAGCCGCATCAAGCCCGACGCGGCCACCGGCCTGGTGCTGTCGGTCTTTTTTGGAACGGGCATTCTATTGATGACCTGGATCCAACGTTCCCAGGGGGCCGCACAGGCCGGACTGGATCGTTTCCTTTTTGGCCAGGCCGCCGGCATCCTGCCCACCGACCTGTACCTCTTTGCTGCGGTGGCCGCTTTTTTGGCCGTATGCATCGCCATTGCGCTCAAGGAATTCCGTCTCCTCTCCTTTGATCCGGAATTTGCGCGCGCCATCGGTATGCCCTTCCGCAGCCTGGAGGGCCTGCTGGCCGTACTCACCGTTTTGGCGGTGGTTATCGGCGTGCAAACGGTGGGTGTGGTCCTGATGGCCGCCCTGCTCATCACCCCAGCGGCGGCAGCGCGCTTCTGGACCGATCGCCTGGGCACCATGCTCCTGCTGGCCGCCGGCATAGCCGCCATGGGCAGCATGGCCGGGAGCATGGTTTCCTATGCCGTGCCCCGACAACCCACCGGCCCCTGGATCATTGTGGCCTTGAGCGCTCTCGCGCTGGCCTCCATGGCCTTCGCGCCCCGGCGCGGTTGGCTGGCCCAACGCATCCGCCTGGCCGCCTACCGGCGAAAGATTGCCCGGGAAAACGTGCTCAAAGCCTTTTGGCATGCCGCGGAGGAACAGCGGCCCGAAGTGGCATCCGTCCCGGGTGCCGGGCACCCGACCAGCCCTGTGCTCTCCGAGGCCCAACTGTTGGAACGCCGTGCCTTTGTGCCCCGCAGCTTGCGGCGCAGCATGCGCAAACTGGCGCGTCAAGGCCTGCTGCAGGCGGTGCAGGCCCAACCGGATGCGGTTTCGGCTGCGGGCTGGCAGGCCACGCCGGAAGGGCTTCGAGCGGGCGCGCGCCTGGCCCGCATCCACCGCCTGTGGGAGCTTTACCTGACCGAAAAGCTGCGCATTGCTCCGGACCATGTGCACGACGATGCAGAGGCCATCGAACACCTGATCACCCCCGAACTGGAAGCCGAACTGGAGGCGGTGCTCGACCACCCCGAGCGCGATCCCCACGGCAGCGCCATCCCCCGGCCCAACGGCACGGGCTCGCGCGGCAAGGACAGAACGGAAAAACCCATAAACCCCAAAGCGGGCTAAGCCACCATGATCGGTTCCGACGCGTTCTGGATTGTGCTGACCGGGGCTCTGGTGGCCGTGGCCAGCGGGCTTTTGGGCAGCTTCCTGCTCTTGCGGCGCATGGCCCTGATCGGCGACGCCATCAGCCATGCTGTGCTGCCGGGCATCGTGCTGGCCTTTCTTTTTTCCGGCAACCTGCACAGCCTGCCCACGGTGCTGGGTGCGGCGGCGGTGGGCCTGCTGTCCACCATCGGGATCGAGGCCTTGCACCGGCGGGGGGGATTGCCGGGCGACGCCAGCATGGGCCTGGTGTTCACGTTTTTGTTCGCCGTAGGCGTGATCGGTGTTTCCAGCCTGGGCGGAAACGCGGATCTGGACCAGGAATGTGTGCTCTACGGGGAACTGGCCTTCATCGGTTTTGAAGAACGGTTGCTGGGCATGCCGACCAGCACCACCATCCTGTTGGCCAACCTGCTGTTGGTGCTCGGTGTTTTGGGCGTGGGCTACCGGGGCCTGTTTTTGACCACGTTTGATGCGGGCTATGCGGCGGCCATCGGCATTTCAACGGCTTTTTGGCATTACCTGCTCATGGGCCTGGTTTCGGTTACCACGGTGGTGAGTTTTGAGGCCGTGGGCGCCATTTTGGTGGTGGCCTTTCTCATTGGGCCGGCGGCCATTGGCCACCTTTTGACCGACAAGCTGCCCTGGCTTTTGACCTGGGCGGCCGTTTCCGGTGTTTTTGCCAGCCTGGGTGGTTACGCCTTGGCAGCCCTACTGGACGCCAACGTGGCCGGCGCCATGACGGCGGTACTGGGGTTTGAATTCCTGCTGGCCTTCCTCTTCGGGCCCTACGGTTGGAGCACCTGGCGGCGGCGAAGGCCACAAACCGGCCTCGAAAAGCTGCGGCCACTCGGTGCACCGGTAAAACCCTGAAGTACGCGGTCCATCTCGTGTATGGGAACAGCAGTACGTTAGGACCAAAGGCCTTCGACCCGTTTGCGGAGGGCCGGCAATACGTCCACCTCGAACCAGGGATTGCGGCGCAGCCAGAGGCGGTTGCGCGGCGAAGGGTGCGGCAAAGGGAACCAGGGTGCCGGAACCCGTTGCCATGCCTTAACCGTCTCGGTGAGGTTCCGTCCGTGTGCCTGTTCCAAATAATGGCGTTGGGCATACTGGCCCACCAGCAAAACGGTCTGCAGCTCTGGCAGGGCCTGGAACAAGGCGTTGTGCCAGGTCGGTGCGCAAACGGCCATGGGCGGGAGGTCGCCGGAGGCGCCTTTTCCCGGATAACAAAAGCCCATGGGGATCAGGGCAACCTGCCTGGGATTGTAAAAACGCCCGGCATCCATGTGCAGCCACTCCCGAAGGCGATCCCCGGAAGGGTCCTGCCAGGGAACACCGCTTTGGTGGACGGCACGCCCCGGGGCCTGACCCACGATGGCCAATCGGGCTTCGGGATGGGCCTGCACGACAGGTCGGGGTCCGTGGGGCAGGTCCTCTGCGCACAAACGGCAGTCCCGTATGCGGGTCAGCAGCGCTTGCCAGTCTTGGTTGCCGATGGACATAACATGGAATCAAGCGCCTTTCGGCGATTCCCGACGCACGAGCAGGCGCATGCCGACCTTGTCGGAAATGGCGCGGGGTTCGGCACCTTCAATGCGTACCAGGCGGGCATCGTCGTAGTCTTCGGCGGCCACCACCTCCACGCTGGCGCCCAGGACCAGGCCGATTTTGCTGAGGAAACGCAGCAGCTCCGGATCGTCGGGGGCGTCCTGATCCACAGCCAGCACACGGGCGCGTTCGCCGGGCGCCAGCTCGGCCAAATGCAGGGGATTGTGGTAGGCGATGTGGCCGCGGCGGTCAGGAATGGGATCACCGTGCGGGTCGTAGCGTGGGTTGCCCAAAAAATCGGCCAGGCGATCGATCAGTTCAGGGTGGTCGACGTGCTCCAGGTCCTCGGCCATCTCGTGCACCTCATCCCAGGCAAAGCCGAGCTTTTCGGTGAGGAAAAATTCCCACAAGCGGTGCTTGCGCACCAGGTCCACGGCGATGGCCTTGCCCGCCGGCGTGAGCGAAGCGCCTTTGTAGCGCTCGTAGGCCACCAGGTGTTTTTCGGCCAGGCGTTTGAGCATATCCGTAACCGATGCAGCGGCGGTATTCAGCCGTTGCGCAATCGCATTGGTAGACACGCGGGCATCCGGTTCGCGCTCGGAGAGCGCAAAAATGGCTTTGAGGTAATTCTCTTCGGTCAGGGAAACCATGGGCGATTGGCAACAGCCATAACGGCAGGCTTCAAAGATAGGGGCAAGCGCTACGGGCAAGCGCTGTTGGCGGCAGCTCGGCCGCAACGCCGGGTCGGCAAAAACGCTGCGCTTAATACATCCCCGCCGAGAGCATCACCAGGGTGCAGGCCGGCAGGACCTTCACGCCGGCTTCGCGCAGGCGCGCAGCAAAACGCGGGTTTTCCGTGCCCGGATTGAAGATGACGCGCTTGGGTTTCAGCCGCAACAGCCAGTCCT
Source organism: Bacteroidia bacterium (assembly GCA_030432405.1). GTDB lineage: Bacteria > Bacteroidota > Bacteroidia > Chitinophagales > BACL12 > WGOA01. The sequence continues at coordinate 13,267 of JAUIHG010000102.1, forward strand.
CGTAAGGCTCCTGGCGGCGCGGATTGAGGTAGAGGGTCACCGTGTCGATGTCCCGGAAGGGTTCGCCTTCCGGCGCATCCAGCTCCGGCATGCCGGTGTGGATGTCCAGGCCGAAGAGCTTTTCGGGCCGCAGCCCCAACAGCACGGTTTCGTGGCCCTCCTCCAACAGGCGGAAAGCCGCCTTGTAGGCATAGCGGTCGGGCTTCGGCGAGGCTCCAAGCACCAGGGTCTTGCGGG